>DUBD01000195.1:13725-15030 GCA_012960515.1 Bacteroidota bacterium
TTGATCAAGCCTTTCTCGCGTCATCTTGGCGACAGCCGCGTTATTGATTTGGGTCTTAGCGCGGTTGATCTTGCTCGCGCACTTCTTCTCGTTCTGCATCGGCCGGGGCTACACCAGGACGAACCCCGCCGAGGGGATCGCGATGCCGAGCGCGAGGCCGAACCGGCGGGACCACGTGAGCCCCGCCGAGGTGGAGGCGATGCTGCGGGCGCTGACCGCCGACGAGGTCGCGGCGGGCGAGTCCCTCCAGTGGCTCCGCGAGTGGATCCTCTTCGGCGTCGGGACCGGGCTCCGGCCTGGCGAGCAGGCCGCGCTGCGGTGGGCGGACGTCCGGCTCGGCGAGAGGGTCGTGAGGGTGAGGGGGACGAAGACCGCGGCCTCGGTCCGGTCGGTCCCGCTGGCGGGCGAGGCGCTCCGGGTCCTCCGCCAGCGCGGCGATCGGAGACGAGGCGAGGGCGACGGCCCGGTGTTCACCGACGGGAACGGTCGCCCCATCAATGCCGCCGGCGGCAAGCTCACGAAGCGGCTGAAGGCGCTGGGCACGGCCGCCGGGCTGTCGAAGAACGTCACGGCCTACGGCCTCCGGCACAGCTTCGGCACCCGCATGGCGGCGGCTGGCGTGCCGCTCCTCGACCTCGCGAAGATCATGGGCACGTCCGTGCAGATGATCGAGCGGCACTACGGGCACTATGACCCGGCGCGCGGGGCCTCCCACATGGACCGGGTGTTCGGGCTGGAGGACTCCACAGAAGTCCAATCGGCCGATGCCTGAGTCCTTGCTCGAGGTCGATGCCGCTGGCGTGATCTGTCGCAGATGTGTCGCACGGCGCTTCGTTTCCTCTCGCTTCGTCTCGTGTAGCACGTGGTCAAATCGGCCATAGGGGTCGAAAGTGGCCGGGTGGGACGGGTGGGCTTCTGGGCTCGGGGTCATTCGTAATGAGCAGGTCGTCGGTTCAAATCCGACCACTGGCTCCCGACGCCTCCCGCCCTCCCGCGGGGGGCGTTTTTCGTAGCGGCGTACCGGCTGGCGGTTCCGCTCTGCGAGCTCTCGGGTGGCGGGTCCTCGCCCAACGCCACCGCCAGCGGGTGGGACCCGCCGTGGGGGTGATACGTTTGGTGTAACAAGCAACCCGTACCCCCTATGGAACTCGGCCTCTTCTCCTTCGCCGAAGTCCCCCCCGGCCAGACCCAGTCCTCCCGCCTCCGCGACCTCGTCGAGGAGATCGAACTCGCGGACCAACTCGGCCTCGACGTGTTCGGCGTCGGCGAGCACCATCGGAAGGACTACGCGGCCTCGGCGCCGGC
>DUBD01000195.1:15059-16288 GCA_012960515.1 Bacteroidota bacterium
GTGGTGCTGGCGGCCGCCGCCAGCCGGACGGAGCGGATCCGCCTGACGAGCGCCGTCACGGTGCTCTCCTCCGAGGACCCCGTCCGCGCGTTCCAGCAGTACGCCACGCTGGACCTGCTCTCGGACGGTCGCGCGGAGATGATCGTGGGGCGCGGCTCGTTCACGGAGTCGTTCCCGCTGTTCGGTCAGGACTTGCGGGACTACGACTCGCTGTTCTCCGAGAAGCTGCAGCTTCTGCTCCAGCTCCGCGAGGAGGAGCACGTGACGTGGAGCGGCCGCCACCGCCCGAAACTGACGGGGCAGGGCGTATATCCGCGTCCGAAGCAGGACCCGCTCCCCATCTGGATTGCGGTCGGGGGAACGCCCAACTCCGTGATCCGCGCAGGCGTGCTCGGCCTGCCGCTGGCGATCGCCATCATCGGGGGGCAGCCGGCGCGATTCGCTCCGCTCGTGGAGCTCTACTACAAGGCCGCCGCCGAGGCCGGGCATGACCCGAGCACGCTCCGCGTCAGCATCAACGCCCACGGTTTCCTCGCAGACACCACTGAGCGGGCCGTCGAGATCGCCTACGCGCCGTTCAAAGCCACGATGGACCGGATTGGACGCGAGCGCGGCTGGCCCCCGCAGTCCCGCGCGCACTTCGACGCGGAGCGGAGCCTGGAGGGCGCCCTCATCATGGGCAGCGCGCAGGAGGCCATCGACAAGATCCTCTACGCGCACGAGCTCTTCGGCCACGACCGGCACCTGCTCCAGCTCACCGTCGGCCCGATCGATCACGCGGACGTGATGCGCGCCATCGAGATCTACGGACGCGACGTGGCGCCCGTCGTGCGGAAAGAGGTCGCCTCGCGGGCCGAAGGCGCAGCGGCAAGCTGACCCGCTGGCGGAGAATCTGAGAGGACGCGAACGAAGCGCGGAACACCCGGGGTGGGGCGGTAGCATCGCCGCATTCCCCCCGCCGCTTCGTGTCCGACACGTCTCCACCGCTCGCCGCCGTGCTCGCGGCCTTTGTCGCCCTCTACATCGTCTGGGGGTCCACGTACCTCGGCATCCGGTTCGCGATCGAGACGATGCCGCCGTTCACGATGGCGGGCCTCCGGTTCCTGAGCGCGGGCGCGATCCTGTACGTGTGGAGCCGCGCGCGAGGCGCCAGCGCCCCGACGGCGGCGCAGTGGAAGACGGCTGCCATCGTCGGCGGTTTGTTACTGCTCGGGGGCAACGGCGGTGTC
>DUBD01000195.1:16298-16825 GCA_012960515.1 Bacteroidota bacterium
ACCTGGGCCGAGCAGTGGATCCCCTCGGGCGTCGCCGCCCTGCTCATCGCCTCCGTCCCGATGTGGATGGTGCTCCTGGACGCCGTGCGGCCGGGCGGTGTCCGTCCGGGTGGCGCCGTCATCGTCGGGCTGGCGATCGGGCTCGTCGGGATCGTGGTGCTCGTGGGACCGGCGGACCTCGGCGGGACGGAGATCGATACAGTCGGGGCGCTCGTGGTGGTGGCGGCGGCGCTGAGCTGGGCAGTCGGGTCCATCTACCAGCGGGGCGCGCCCAAGGCGAACTCCACGCTTCTCAACGTCGGGATGCAGATGCTGGCGGGCGGCGCCGGCCTGCTGGCGCTCGGCGTGAGCGTGGGGGAGCGGCTGGATCCAGGTGCCGTCTCGCTCAGGTCCGCGCTCGCGCTCGCGTACCTCGTGTTCTTCGGCGCGATCGTCGGCTACTCCTCGTACGTCTGGCTCCTCAAGGTCTCGACGGCCGCGAAGGCCTCTACCTACGCGTACGTCAATCCCATCGTGGCGGTCATCCT
>DUBD01000196.1:0-15540 GCA_012960515.1 Bacteroidota bacterium
GGACGACGTGGATCGGGGCGTCGGGGGCGCGTTCTACCTCCATCAGTTCCGCCGGGGGAGTGGCGGGGAGGGAGAAGGCGCCGAGGACGACGAGGAGCGCCAGCGCGGCGCCGAGTTGGAGATGCAGCCGGTACTGGCGGCGGACGTCGGCGGGTCGGTCGGGCATGGCATCGCGGGAAAGGTGCCCTCCCGAGACTGCTTAGCCCGCCGTTCGTTGCTGGCGCTCGTCCCACGCCTTCTGCGCGACGCGGGCCGTCCACAGCCCGAAGAGGAGGCCCACGATGTCCGCGAGGGTGTCGTACGGGTCCGCGAAGCGGCCGATGGGCAGCGTCGCCTGCCACACCTCGATGAACACGGCGAACGCGATCCCGCTCACGAGGACCGCCAGTGGGCGGACGCCGGCCCACCGCCACACCAGCGCGAAGCCGATAAAGGCGAGCGCGTGGTAGAGCTTGTCCGGCGTCAGGATGGCGAAGCTGCGGAGGGCATCGCCGGGGATGGAGCAGGCCACGAGGACGGCGAGCGTCCAGAGCGCGGCGAGCGTGCGGCGGGCGGTCATCGCGCGGTGGGCTGGAGGAGGTCGCTGGCGACCATGGAGCCGGGGCGGCCGGTGTAGCGCACGGCGGCGCGGTAGCCGAGCCAGAGCGCCGCGAGAGCCGCATCCGCGGGGGGGAGGCCCTGGGCCATGAGGCCGACCGTCGTGCCGGCGAGCACGTCGCCGGTTCCGGCCGTCGCGAGGGCGGGGTGGCCGGGCGGCCCGATGGCGGCGGTCCCGTCGGGGGTGGCGAGGACGCTGGGCATGCCTTTGAGCACGAGGACGGAGCGCCAGTCGGCGGCGAGATCGCGAACGGTTGCGAGGCGGTCGCGGGGGTCCAGGTCGTCGTCGCCGGTGAGGCGTCGGAGTTCGCCGAGGTGCGGCGTGAGCACGATCCGCCCGCTCGCGCGCTCCGCCAGCGCGTCGGTGTGGCCGGCGAGGGCGCTGAGGCCGTCGGCATCGATGACGGCGGGCGGGCCGTTCTCGCCCGCCAGGCGACGGAGGAGGGCGCGGACGAGCCGCTGCGTCTCCGTCTCGCGCCCCAGACCGCAGCCCAGTAGCACGGCGTCCGTCCCCTCGACCCGCTGGCGGATGCCGTCGTAGGCGGTGATCGCGAGGCCGCCGCCGTCCGCCTCCGGCTGCGCGTCCACCATGACCTCGGGGTTGTGGGCGTCCACCGTGGCGCGGGCGCTCTCGGGCGTGCAGCAGACCACGGCGCCCGCCCCGGCGCGGTAGGCGGCCTGGGTGGAGAGCACCGCGGCGCCCGTGAACGCCCGGCTGCCGACGATGCAGAGCGCGCGCCCCGCGCTGTACTTGTGCGCGTCTGCGGCACGCTGGGGGAGCACGGCCTCCAGCCACTCTGGCGAGGCCGTCCAGGCGTCGGCGTGCTCGCGGAGGAGCCCGTCGGGAATTCCGATCTCCGCTGTGACGACGGCGCCCGCACGCTGGGGGCCATCGCCGAGGAGCAGGCCCGCTTTCAGTGCGCCCATCGCGACGGTGAGGTCGGCGTGGACGGTGCCGTCCGGGGCCTCGCCGGTGTCTGCGTTGAGCCCCGAGGGGACGTCCACGGCCAGGACCTTCGCGCCGCGCTGGCGTTCCGCCTCGGCCCACGCCGCGAGCGACGCGACGGGCTCCCGGAGCGCGCCCTCCACGCCGATCCCGAGCAGCGCGTCCACGACGAGCGCCGGCCGCTGGCGGCGGAGGTCGGCGGGATCGGGGCCGCCGATCGTGAGCCGGTCCGAAGCCTCCGCCAGCCGGGCGAGAAGGGCGAGGTTGGCGGCGCAGTCCTCGGTCGCGTCGTCCGCTGTGGCGTTCGTGGCGACGGTGACGGTCCAGCCTCGCGCGTGCAGCACGCGGGCGATCACGAGCCCGTCGCCGCCGTTGTTGCCCTTCCCGGCCAGGACAACAGCTTCGCGCGGGCCGTCTCCCGCCAGTCGCTCGGCGTGATCCGCACAGGCGCGGCCTGCAGTCTCCATGAGCGCGCGGCCGGGCAGGCCCCACTCGTCCATCGTGCGGCGGTCGGCCTCGCGCATGCCATCGGCGCGGAGAACGGGGGAGAGGAGGTCGGGGTGAGAGAGCACGCGGGGAGAGGGGGGGCGCCGCGAAAGTACCCGGCCGCGCGTGAGCGCCGCCAGCCGCGCGCTAGTTCTCCAGCGCGATCTCGCCAGTGTCCGTCTCGAACCGGGCGCGGACTGTCTGCGGCGCGTCCGCGAAGGTGACCGTCTCCGGGGGCGCATATGGCGCGAGGCGGCCGGGCGACCACGCACCGTCGCCGTCGGTGTCTACCACGAAGCGGAGGCGGTAGTCGCCGGGCGGGAGGCCCGCGATCCGGAAGCGTCCCTCGGCGTCCGTGACGGCGCGGAAGGGAGCGCCCGCCTCGGGTACAGCCTCCACGAGGACGGATTGCGCGGTGCCCGTGACGCGCCCCACGATCTCGCCGGTCTCGTTCGGCTCGGGCCGTCGGTAGCGGCGCAAGCGGACCGTGTCGGGCTCCACCACCCCGACGGCGAACGCGCGGACCTCCGGCGCGACCCGGATCGCCACGCTCAGTCCGTCCGCCAGCGGCTCGGTCGCGAACGCGACGGGCGCCCCGCTGGCGGTGACGCTCAGCGAGGCGATGCGGGCGGAGTCTGGCGGGAGCGTGAAGCGGACGCCGGGGCGCTCGTCAGGGCGGAGCGTCTGTGCGGAGTCGGCCGGGAGCGGGGAGGCGGGGAGGAAGGCGGCGAACTGGGCCGCTACGGTGTCCGGCCGCACGGCGGGCGTCACGGTCTGCTCGAACGGCTCGACGGCGTTGCCCGCGGAGTCCGCCACGGCCCCCTCGCGCACGAGCGCGACGCGGAGCGGTTGCGCCGCAAGCGGCTCCGCGGATTCCAGCCGCACCTCCTGCGGGCTCTCGGGGTCCACGTAGACAGCGCGGACCGCCGCGCTCGCCCCGCTAGCGGAGTCGGCGAGCGCCCATGCCGCGGGGTCTGCGCCTTGCAGCGTGATCGTCTCGCTGAAGCGGACCGCCAGCCGGCGGTCGGTCAGGCCGCGGAGCCGCTGCACCTCGGGCGCGAGGGTGTCCGCCACGGCCGCGTACAGCGCGAGGGGATCCGATTCGAGGGTGTCGGCGCGTGCCAGGGGCCGGGGCGGGGCGGCGAACCGCTCGCCCGCATCGGCGCGGCGGTTCCGGTTCCGGTCGTCCACGGCGACCACGAAGTAGGTGCCCTCGCGGAGGTACTCCAGCGCGAAGGCGCCGTCGGCCCCGGCCTGCGTGCCGTAGTCGGGCGGCTGGCGGCGCGGGTCGGGGAGCGCGGCGGTGGAGTCGGCGCGGTAGGCCCAGACCGCCAGCCCGGCAGCGGGTTGGCCGCGCGAGGGCGTCAGCACGCGGCCCGCGATGCGGCCGCGGTCCAACTCGTCCCCCGTGGAGAAGGCGAGCGTGATCGGCTCGCGGAGGGCCACGCCGCGCTGGTCGCGCAGGTCCGTGGAGACGGTGACGACGTAGGTCGTGGACTCGCGGAGGCTGTCCAGCGTGATCCGAAGCTCGCGGCCGCGGACCTCCACCTCGGGCGGCGTCCCGCTCTCGGGCACCACGCTCACGGCACGGGCGCCCTGCGGGTTGATCCGCTCGGAAAACGTCAGCGTGACCTCGCGCTCCGCCACCCGGAGGCCGCCCGCCTCCGGCACGGAGCCGACGAGGCGGGGCGGGGTCGTGTCGTCGGGGCCGCCCGTGGGCCGCGTCGGCGTCGCGCAGGACGCGAGGGAAAGGGCGAGGAGGAAGGCGGACAGAGCCAGGCGCCAGCGCTCTGCTCCTTCCGCCTTCCCCCTCGCGCCCCCCTCGTCACGCATAGATGCCGCGGAGGCGGAGTGCGTTGGCCACCTTCTCGATGGCGTTGATGTACGCGCCGATCCGCATCGGGACGCCGAAGCGCTCGGTCTCGGCGTAGACGGCGTCGAAGCCGGAGCGCATCATGCGGTCCAGGCGGCGGTTGACGCGGTCCAGGCTCCAGAAGTAGCCCTGGCGGTCCTGCACCCACTCGAAGTAGGAGACGGTCACGCCGCCCGCGTTCGCGAGGATGTCCGGCACGACGAGCACGCCGTTCTCGTTGAGGATGTCGTCCGCGCCCGGCGTGGTGGGGCCGTTGGCGCCCTCCACGACGATCTTCGCCTTGACGTCTCCGGCGTTCTCACTCGTGAGCTGGTTCTCCTTCGCGCACGGCGCGAGCACGTCCACGTCCAGCGCCAGGAGCTCGGCGTTGGAGATCGGCTCGGCGCCGTCGAAGCCCGCGAGGGAGCGGCCGTGGTTGGCCATGTACTCGATGGCGGCGTCGATGTCGATGCCGTTCGGGTTGTAGTAGCCGCCGCTCACGTCGCTCACGGCGACGACCGAGCAGCCCTGCTCGCGGAGCAGCTGCGCCGCCACGGAGCCCACGTTGCCGAAGCCCTGTACGGCCACGGTGGACTGGCCCGGGCGCATCCCGAGCTTCTCCATCGCGGAGAGCGTGCTCGTCATGACGCCGCGGCCGGTCGCCTCGCGGCGGCCCTGGCTCCCACCGATGAGGATCGGCTTGCCGGTGACCACGGCGGGCTCCGTGCGGCGGACGTGCATGGAGTACGTGTCCAGCAGCCACGCCATGACCTGCTCGTTCGTGTTCATGTCCGGCGCCGGGATGTCCTTGTCCGGGCCGAACACGTCGAGGAGGTTGGCGGTGTAGCGCCGCGTGAGCCGCTCGATCTCGCCGGGGCTCATCTCGGCGGGGTTGCAGGTGATGCCGCCCTTGGCGCCGCCGAAGGGGACGCCCACGATGGCGCACTTCCACGTCATCCACGCCGCGAGGGCCTTGACCTCGTCCAGGTGGACGTCCGGCGCGTAGCGGATGCCGCCCTTGGACGGCCCGAGCACCTCGTTGTGGATGACGCGGTAGCCCTGGAAGACCTTGAGCTCGCCCGAGTCCATGACGACGGGCACGCTCGTGATGTGGATGCGGGAGGAGGAGCGGAGGTATTCGTACAGCCCGCGGTCGAGCTCGAGGAGCTCGGCGGCGTAGTCGAACCGTTCCATCATCGACTGGAACGGGTTGTCCTTGTCGAAGGTGGGCGTGGGCTCCTGGTAGACGGCGCGCGTCTTGACGTCGCGCTTGAAGGGGGTGGCCATGAGGTCCCGTTGGGACGGCAACGGATGGGTGTCAAAGGGGATCGCCATGAAGCTACGCCGGAGGGCGTGGGGAGCGCCCGCCAGCGGAGGGACGCTGGCGGCACGGGCGCATGAGCGAAGCGGAGCGCCGGGTAAGGCCGGAAGCGCTTCCGAAGAAGTGACGAAGCTATCGGCAATCTGAGGGGCGTTCTCAATCCGCCTGCCGAAAACCGCTCGTTCTGCCCCGTCTTCACGCGCTGGCGGTTGCGCTGGGCGGGGCGAGAACGCGGCGTATCGGCCGGAGGTTGACCCGCCAACAGGGGCGCCCCGCGCGGAGTTCACCGGGGTTGGGTGGCCCGCCACCCGCCGCGGGCGTTGCTTCCGCCCTCACGATTCCCGCCGATTCCATGCCCGACCGCCCCGTCCGCGTCCTCTTCGTCTGCCTCGGCAACATCTGCCGCAGCCCGCTCGCCGAGGGCCTCTTCCAGCAGAAGGTGGTGGAGGCAGGGCTGGCGGAGCACTTCGAGGTGGACTCCGCCGGCACCGGCGGCTGGCACGTGGGCGCGCCCGCGGACCGCCGGATGACGGCCACCGCGGCCCGCCACGGTACGGACCTCTCCGCTCTCCGCGCCCGCCAGCTCTCGCGCGCCGACCTCGACTACTACGACCACGTCTTTGTGATGGACAAGGCGAACCTCCACGACACGCTCTACCTCGACCCTGACGGGGACCGGAGCACGCAGGTCCGCCTCTTCCGGGAGTTTGACCCCGAGCCCGGGGACTACCAGGTGCCGGACCCGTACTACGGCGGAGACGAAGGCTTCGAGACGGTCTTCGCCATCGCGGACCGTACCACGGCGGCCATCCTGGACCGTCTCCGGGATGCCTACGACCTGTAGCCGCTAGGCTCTGTCTGGTGGTTCGGAGCGAGGCCGAACGCGAGGACCGGGGTCGGCCCGCGAGGAGCGTGAAGCAGACGTAGCGCGCGCTACGGCGATGGAGCGCGACGCGGCGGGACGGCTCCGGGGCCGCGTGTAGGCCGATCTGGAGTCGCCGGACAGAGCCTAGGCCGGGGCCTCGGCGGGCGGTGCTGCCGCGAGGCGCGTGGAGTGGGAGGGCACGATCACGCTGAACGTGCTCCCCTCTCCGAGCCGGCTCGCGACGACGATCCGGCCCCCGTGGAGCTGCGCCAGCTCCTGCGCGATGGAGAGCCCGAGGCCGCTGGAGGACTCCCCGCCCGTCGGCGTCGGGGTCAGGCGGTGGAAGCGTTGGAAGAGGCTCGCCTGATCGTCCGGGCTCAGCCCCGGACCGGAGTCCCGGACATCGACCCGCGCGAGGCCGTCGGAGACCTGCGCGGTGAGGCGGATGTCGCCGCCCGGCGGCGTGTATTTAACGGCGTTGGAGAGGAGGTTGTCCACGATCTCGCGGAACCGCTCGGGGTCTACGCGGGCGAACGGGGAGACAGGGGGGAGGTCCAGCGTGAGCCGCTGTTGCTTCTCGCGCACGCGCCCCTCGTACTCCGCCGCGAGGTCTCGTACGAGCGCACCGAGGTCCACGGTCTCCGGCCGGAGCTCGATCCGTTGTCCGTCCAGTGCCGTCGTGATGAGGAGGTCCTCGATGAGCCGGAGCATCCGCATCGCGCTGCGGCGGATGGTGGTCGTGAACTCGTGGAGGTCCGGGCGGTCCGGCGCCTCCACGTCGATCAGGTCCGAGAACCCGACGATGCCGGTGAGTGGGCTGCGGAGGTCGTGTGCGGCAATCCCGAGGAGTTGCGTCTTGAGGTCATTCGCCTCGCGGAGCGCGTCACTCGTAGCCTCCGCCGCCTCCCGGGCCGCCAGCGCGTCGGCGCGCTCGGTGTTGAGGATCCGGATGCGGACGGAGAGGGCCACGGCGAAGAGGAGCATCTCCATGAGCATCCCGCTCTGCAAGACGGTCCGCCCGATGCCGTGGACCTCCATCCCGAGCAGGTACGCCACGGTGTAGCCGATCCCAAAGAAGATGAACGACCCCGAGGCCAGGAGGTAGTAGCGCGCGGGGCGGAAGCCTCGGCGGTGGCTCTGGACGCCCGCAGCAAACGTGGCCGCGAGCATGAACAGCGCGAAGAGGGCGGCCAACGTGGGGCCTGCGTTCCACGCCCCGAAGAGCGCCATCACGCCGCTGGCGGCCCACCCCACCAGGACGAACTGCAGGGCGCGGTCCAGCCTCGGCGCGAGCTCCACGGTGTGCAGGAAGAGCCGGGCGAACTGCGTGTACGCCAGCGCGGCGAAGACGAGCGCGAAGAACCCCCACTCCAGGTGGTACACCGGTGACCACGTGCCGGGGAGGAAAAGCGTGAGGTAGCCCTCGTGCGACGCCCAGTGGAGGGAGGAGAAGGCCAGGAAGAGGACGTACGCGAGGTAGCTCGGGTCCCGGAAAGAGACGTAGAGGAAGAGGTTGTAGAACGCGAGCGCGATCGTGATGCCGATGAACAGGAACTGCAGCCCGTCGCGCCGGCGCTGCTCGGAGCGGAGCGTCGATTCCGGGACGGGGACGGCCTCTATGGGGTCGTCGTAGCCGCCGATCCGGTGGCGGATCTGGAGGTACAGCGTCGCGGTCTCGGCCGGCTCCAACTCAATCTCCACCCCCGGCGGGTCCAACAGCTCGCTCGGGCGCTCCGCCAGCGGCACGTGCCGGCCGGTCCGGAACGTCTGCCGCGTTCCGTCGGCGCGGAGGAGGGTGGCGCGAACCTCGTCTACGGAGAGGGGGAGGATCCACGTGGTCCGCTCCGGCGAGGCGGAGCGGAGGCGGACGCGCGCCCAGTAGGTCGTCGGCTGCCCGTTCTCTGCGGGGTACAGCGACGAGATGGGCTCGAATCGCGCGGAGTCCGCGGCGACGGCTTCGAAGGGCGCGGCCCCGTCTCCCACGTACGCTTCCAGCCCGGCCTCGATGCCGGCTGGCGCCTCGCCCGGCGCCAGGACGACGGGCGCCTGGGCAAACGCAAGGAAGAGAAGGGAAACGAAAGACAGAACCACGTCTGGGACGGCCAGGGAGCCGAAGTATCGGCAGGCGACGGGGATTGATAACCGCCGGATCGCGCGGACGCTACGCCGCGAGGGGAAGCGCCCGCGGCTGCGCGACTGGGAGGGTGACCGTGAGCCGGGCGCCGCCCGCTGGCGGCGACTCTACGCGGATGTCCCCCTCGTGGAGGTCCACGACTTGTTTGACGATCGCGAGGCCAAGCCCGGTCGAGGGCTCGCCACCGGTCGGGCGGGCGGAGAGGCGCTGGAAGGGGCGGAAGAGGCCGGCGCGGTCGGCGGGGGAGAAGCCCGGGCCGGAGTCCTGGACGGAGACTCGCGCGTAGGTCTCGGTGCCTTCTACCTCCACCGAGATGGAGCCGCCAGGCGGCGTGTACTTGACGGCGTTGGAGAGGAGGTTGTCCACGACCTCGCGGAACCGGTGCGCGTCCAACCGCACGATGAACCCGGCGGGGGCGTACACCGATAGGCGCTGCCCCTTCACGTCCGCCAGCGCCGCGAACGGGCGCGCGGCCTCCGCCACGTGCAGCCCGAGATCCGTGGGCTCCGTCGTGACGCTGGCGTCCCCGCTGTCCAACTCGGCCGTCACGAGGAGGTCGTCCACGAGCCGGCGGAGCCGGTTCGCCGAGGACTGGATGTGGCCGGCGTACTCGCGGAGCGAAGCGTTCGGCGCCTCCTCGTCGATGAGGTCCGCGAAGCCCACGATGGCGGCGAGCGGGCTGCGGAGGTCGTGCGCGGCGAACCCGAGGAGGTTGGCCTTGAGGCGGAGCGCCTCGCGGAGCCCCTCGCTGGTGGCCTCGGCGCGGGCCTGGGCCTCGCGGGCCCGCCGCCGGTCCGCTTGCAGCGTGCGCACGCGCCGCGCGATGGCCCACCCCAGCACGAGGGCCTGCATCGCCACGCCGAGCTGCACGATGGCTTCCGCCTCCTGCACCGGGGGCAGCCCGAAGATGGGCGCGACGTAGACGAGGCAACTCGCCGCCATGCTGGCGGTCGCGAGGAGGAGGAGGCCGGCGGGCCGGTAGCCGCGCCGCCAGGCGACGATCATCGCGCTGAGCGTGAGCGCTGTGACGGGCACGCTCAGCGCCGCGCTCCACCCGCTCCACAGCGCCCAGCCCCCCGCCAGCGCCACGAGCGGGCCGGCCGCGTGGGCGGCGCCCAACCAGAGGAGCGGGCGCTCCAGCCACTCCTGCAGGCGGGCCGGGAGCAAGAACTGCCGGATGAACAGCGGGTACGAGACCGCCGCCAGCGTGGCGGTCGCGAGGAAGGCGATGGAGTGGAGGCTCCAGTCCGTCGGCGCGGCGATGCTGGGGCCGTTGCCGACCGTCGCGAGGAAGTGGAACCCCATCCCGAGGACGAAGCCGGCGTAGTAGAGGAACGCGCGGTCGTGGAGGGTGCGGAAGAGCCCCAGGAACGAGAGCCCGAGCGCGAGCACGATGCCCAGACAGACCCCTTGGATGAGCAGGGGGAGGTCCGGGGAGAAGAGGGCGAAGGCGGACATGGGGCTGGAGAGGGGCCCCGGGTATCGGCGGCTTGCGGGGAGTCGCTAAGCCTCCCGTGCACTTTGGTTTCCGCCGTCCGCTGGCGGTCCGTTTCGGGCGGGCTGGGGCGTCCGCTACAGCGCGAGCGACGGCTCCGCCCCGAGCGAGAGCGGGCTGGTCTCGCCCGCGGCCCACTTGAACGCCGCCGTCACGGCGATCATCGCGGCGTTGTCCACGGAGTACGAGAGCGCCGGGACGTGGAGCCGCCAGCCCTCGGCCTCGGCGGTCTCGGCCGCGCGTGCGCGGAGCCCCCGGTTGGCAGAGACCCCGCCCACGATGGCGACGTCGCGCACGCCCGTCTGGCGGACGGCGTCGGAGAGGGCGGAGACGAGCGCGTCCACCACGGCGCGCTGGAAGGAGGCGCACACGTCACCGCGGTGGGTCTCCAGCCAGACGTCGCGCTCGGGCTCCGGCACGTCGTCCAGCGCGTAGCGGACGGCCGTCTTGATGCCGGAGAACGAGAAGTCCGCGAGGGAGCGCGCCTTCTGCCCCGTGATGCGCGGGGAGGCGAGCGAGAGGAAGGAGGCGTCGCCATCGGCGGCCCGCTTGTCCACGGGCGGCCCGCCGGGGTAGCCCAGCCCGAGCAGGCGGGCCACCTTGTCGTAGGCCTCGCCCGCGGCGTCGTCGCGCGTGCGGCCGAGCTCTTCGTGGACGAACCCCTCGCGCACGAGCGTGAGGAGCGTGTGCCCGCCCGAGACGGTGAGGCAGAGGAACGGGAACGCCGGGTGCGGCTCCTCCACGAACACGCTGTAGACGTGGCCCTCCAGGTGGTTCACGCCGATGAGCGGCACGCCGAGCCCCAGCGCGAGGCCCTTGGCGGCGCTCAGGCCCACGAGCAGCGAGCCCGCCAGCCCAGGGCCGTACGTCACGGCGATCGCGCCGAGGTCGCCCATCGCCAGCCCGGCCTCGTCCAGCGCCGTCTGCACCGTCGGGACGATGAGGCGCTGGTGCGCGCGGCTGGCGAGCTCCGGCACCACGCCGCCCCAGCCCTCGTGCACGCGCTGGCTCGCGACGACCGACGCCGCCAGCCGGCCGTCGGCCCAGACGGCCGCGGCGGTGTCGTCACACGAGGACTCGATGGCGAGGAGGGGAGGCAGGTCAGGCAGCATGGCCCGAAGATCCGACGGGAGAGGGGCGGCGGCTGCCCCTCGGAAACGTCTTCACGCGAGGCCGCGGCCGGTGGCCCACTCTCAGACTGGGACCAGCAGGCCTCTTTGCTGGGTAGAAGCGGAACGCGAGGGCGACGGTATAGGAGCTGTGTCTGGCGGCGTCGGGTCCGTGGCCGGATCCCCGAGAGGTCCCCCGCCGGGTTTCAGTTCGGGACGGCGGGACGTTGGGGTTGCGAGGGGCCGAGCCGTTGGGGTGAGGGGGAGCCTTGGCCTAGGGGTTGCCGAGTCGGGCCGGAAACCACACCACCCCCCATGCCTCAGGCTCTCCTGATCGTCGCCGCCGCCGTCATCCTCGGCCTCCTCGGGTTGAGCCGTCACGAGGCCCGCGCTCGGGACCACCGCGCACTCGAACAGCAGGAGATCGAGGCCGTCGCGCTCCGGATGGCCGAGCGGTGGGCGGGGGCCGCGCGTGACCTCGCCTTCGACGAGGCCGACATCGCGCGGGACGAGATCCGCCTGCGGAACGACGTGGCGGGCCTCTCATCGCGCCTGGGCCCCGATGCTGGGGAGACCGCCGCCGACCCCCGCACCTTCGACGACGTGGACGACTACCACGGGTTCACCCGGACCGAGGCCGTCCCTGTGGGCGCGGGTGTTGGGACGGTGGATCTGGAGGTTCGGGTGGAAGTGGCCTACGCGCGGAGCAGCGACTGGAGCCCCTTGGGCACCGCCAGCACCGCCAAGCTGGCGGTCGTTACGGTGCGGGAGGCGGGGGCGCAGGAGCGCGGCCGCCCGGCGGTCCAGGTGACCCTCCCCGTCCGGTTTACCCCCGCCCAGCAGTTCGTCCGCCAGTAGCCCGTGCAGTTCCTCCTCGATCACGCGCTGGCGGTCGTCGCCGGTTCCGTGCTGCTCATCGCGGCGCTCACGCTCCAGACGCAGAGCCGACTCCACGCCGTCCAGGAAACCGTCTCCGACGCCGCCCGCGCGCGCGCGGTGTCGCTGGGCGAGGTGCTGGCCGAGGAGTTCGACAACGTGCTCTCGGAGCCACAGGCCACGGAGTTCTTCGGGGCGCACCTCTGCCGCCTCCGCCGCGACCCCTCAGATTCCGTGACGGAGCGCGTGGAGGTCCCCACCTACGTCCGGTCCACGCCCACGTCTCTGCCCACGCCGGGGCACGTTCGCTACCGGCTCCTCGCCGACGGGGACTCGGTTCAGACTTCGGACACCTGGCTCCTGACCTATGACCTCGTGCGCGAGGTGGATCTGGGAGCGGGCTACAGCGCACCGGACACCGTCGGCACGGGGATCGTGGACTTCGACGTGGTCTTCGGCGGCCGCGCCACGGAGACCACCTCGGGCACGCCGCCCATCCGGTTCCGGCAGATCGGCTTCGAGATCGCCGTCGCGATGCCGGACCTCGCGGGCGAGCGCCGCTTCCACAACGTGGCCCGCGTCTCGCACGTGATCCGCCCCCCCAACCTCACGGTCGGTACCTGACATGGCCCGCTTCGTCCTACTCATCATCGCCGCCGTCAGCATCGGCGGGATCGCGTTCAGCCTCGGGAGTGGGGACCGCGCGCACACGCAGTCGCAGCAGCGCGCGATCGTGCGCGAGACGCTGGACGACGCCGTCGCGATGGTGCTGGACCGCGCGATCGACGGCGGGGAGCGCGGCTGGAGCCGGACCTCCCCCTTCCGCGACTTCGACGTCAACGGCTACGAGGTGACGCTGGAGGACTACCGGCTGGAGGACGGCGATCAGGTGGCGGCGTTCACGCTCGTGGCGCAGGTGGGAGGCGCGATGGTGCGCCAGACGAGCCGCTACCGGCTGGAGGACCCCAACTGGCCCGGCCCGCTCTGGGTGGACGCGCCCGTCGCGATCGCGGAGGTCGATCCCCGCGCCAAGATCGACGGGAAGGACCCGAGCGGCACCCGAGCGCCGATCTTCGACGCCACGCGGTTCGGGGCGTACCGCCTGGACCGCGTGCTGGATCTGAACCAGATGAGTGGAGCCCTGGGCGACAGCCTCGCGCGGGCCCGCGGCACGCTGGCTCCTCTGGAGGTCCACGGGTCCACGGCGTCCATCCTCGACCGCTACGACTCGCCATCGCCCACGGAGGTGGTGGGGAAGGCGCTCAGCGAATTCGACCCGAGCCGCGACGTGCGCTTCGCCAGCAGCACGCGGATCACGGATGAGCGGGAGTTCGGCTCCTTCCGCGAGCGGTCGGACACGCGCATCGTGCACGTCCGAGGCGACCTGACGATCGCCGCCAGCGGGGAGGTGACAGGCGGGGGCATCCTCGTGGTGGAGGGCGACCTCCACGTAGAGGGGAAGCTGCGGTGGGGCGGTCTCGTGGTGGTGCGCTCCCAGGAGCAGGCCCTGGAGATCGACCTGGAGAGCGGCGACGTGCAGATCCGGGGTGGGCTCCTCGTAGACCACGAAGCGCCGCCGCCGGGAGGCCACACGGACCTCACCGTCTTGCGCGATCTCTCCGGGCGGTGGTCGCCGCTCTACGGGCAGTACGGCCGCGGGACGCCCGGCTACGCCACCTTCCGTGCCAACTACCCCTTCTACGACCACCAGCACCGCTTTGACCACGTAGAGCCGGAGGTGCGGACGTTCTACTTCGCCGAGCGGGGGCGCGACCGGCACGAGGACCACACCTGGCTGCGCCGAACCCTCGGGGACATCCAGGCGACGTACCCCGGAGAGGAGGTCTACGTCCGCTTCCGAAACCCGCACAACCACGGCGCGGCCCTCTTCCACCTCGTCGCGGGGGACAGCACGTACTCGGGGGCCGTCGTGAGCGGCTTCGGCGGCCACGCGCGGCCCGGCGACCGGTGGGCCTCGCCGAGCTTCGCGCCCTCCGAACTGGACACGCTCATCGTGGACGTGCAGAGCCTGCGGATGCTCACCCACCTCACCGACCGCGAGGAGCCGGAGAGCCCCTACTGGCCGTGGCCCGGCTCCACCTGCACCAACCGCCCGCTCTGCGTCGGGTACATGGACGACCGCGACGGCGCGCTGGCGGTGCAGGTCGTGCGCTCGCTCACGGACCAGCCGCTCTACGAAGCGACGATCTACTGGCACACCCACGCCGAGGGCTACCCCGAGAACGACGCCGAGCAGGCCGCCGACGCCGCCTGGCGGGCCGCCATCCAGTCCGGCACCGCGGACTACGGGACCTCGCTCCGGGCGGGGCCGAAGACCCGGCTGCTCTTCGAGAACGCGCAGGTGGCGCGGGTGCTGAACCGTCTGGGCTTCAACCAACTGGAACTGCTGCACGTCGGCTCCTTCGTGGAAGACGTGAGCTCCCCCTCGCCGACGATCCCATCTGGCCCGAGCCCCTCGGGAGGCGGGGACGACGGCGGGACCGGCGGGCCGCAGATCGTGACGGTCTGCCACAAGGGGAAGACGAAGACTGTCTCGCTCAGCTCGCTGGCGTCGCACCTCGGCCACGGCGACAGCGTCGGGTTCTGCCCGCGCGTCGGCGGAGACGAGGAGGACGATGACGACGACGACTGATTCCCGCGCCCGGCTGGCGGTCGTCCTCGGCGAGGGCTGCCGCCAGCGAGGTGGGGAGGGGCGTAGACTCGCGGCCCATCTGCTGTCCTGGTTGTGGAGACTGTTCCCACCGTCGATGTCGCGCTGAACCCGCCACCGGGCGAGCGCCCCGTCCCGGACTCGCGTCTGTTACGGGGTGCGAACACCCGCGCGATGGTGGCCATCGGCGTGCACGGGCTCTACGTGGCGTGGCTCGTGGCTCTCTTCGCGGGGGAGTTCATCGGCTACGCTCTTCCGGATGACCTGGTGATCCAGGCCGCGGACATCGGTCTGAGCCTGGGGATGCTCGTGGCGTTCCTCTTCTGGAAGTGGTCCGCCTACCGGCTGGCGATGCAGTTCAGCGCGGACCCGCTGGAATCGACGCCGGGCTGGGCCGTGGCGGTGTACTTCATCCCCATCGCGAACCTATGGATGCCGTACACGCGGGTACAGGAGGTCCGCGAGGTGCTGGAGGACAGCGGCGGCGCGCTGGAGTACGGGCGGAGCGCGGCGCCCTCTCACGGGTTCGTCCTCGCGTGGTGGCTGCTCTGGATCTTCGCGCCCATCACGGTGAACCTGCTGGGGCTGGGGGACCCGAGCGGCGTGTCGTACGCCTGGGTGATCGGGGTCGGGATGACGCTGGCGTCCAACCTGTTCAGCATGGCGCTCGTGCTGCGGATGAACGAGGCGGCGCAGCAACTGGCGGCCTCACGCGGCGCCGAGGTCCCGGCTCCGCTCTTCGGGTGAGGGCCGGGAGCGAACGGACCGGGCGTGCGTAGAAGCCCCATGTCTGCCCGCCGCCCCTCGCCCGCTCTCGTGTTCCTCCTCCCGCCCGCGCTGGCGGCCGGTGCCGCCGTGGGCTGGTGGCTGTACAAGCGCTGGGGCTACCCCGTGCGCGAGAACGAGCGCGAGGTGGCGCACGTGGAGGCCCCGCCCGAAGCGGAGGGGCCCGGGCTCCAGCACGCGGAGGGCGGCGCAGGCCCGCGCTTCCACCGCCGCTACAGCGTCCGCGTGCGGCGCGCGGAGTGGTCGCCGGAGCAGTTGATCGCGGACATCGGGGCAGACTTCGGGCCGTACGTAGCGCCGGAGCTGGCGCAGTTCGAGCGCGAGACCGGAGACGGCGGGCGGCTCTCGCCCGGCGACGAGTTCATCGTCCACATCAACGGGCCGTGGGACGGCCCCGTGCGC
>DUBD01000196.1:15582-16535 GCA_012960515.1 Bacteroidota bacterium
GGCGCGGTTCGTCCTCGCCACACGCGAGGGCCACATGGAGGCCGGGCAGATCGAGTTCCGCGCCGAGCCGCTCCCGCCCACCGGCGGCGCCAGCGGGGCGGACGGGCTCCTGTTCACCATCGAGTCGTGGGCGCGCTCGCGCGACGAACTCGTGGACGTGGCCTACGATGACCTCGGCGTGGCGAAAGGCGCGCAGCAGGCCATGTGGACGTTCTTCTGCGAGCAGGTCGCCAAGCGCGCCGGTGGCGAGATCGAGGGGGAGGTGGAGGTGCTGACGGAGCGCGAGGCGGCGCCATGAGCCGCGACGCCCGCGATCACCCCGCCTACGACTGGCGGCGCTACCAGGAGCGCCTCGGCGCCATCCCGGATCTGGCGCTCAACTTCGACCCGGAAGCCGTCCACGACGAGCAGCGCGAGGCCAACGGCTGGCGCGTAGACCGCCACGAGATCGCGCTGCCGGCGGAGCCGCCCGGACCGCCGCTCCCCGCCGAGCACCCGCGCGCCGCCTGGGCCATCGCACAGCGCCTCGTGCGGGACTACGCCTTCCCGGACCCCCGGCTCATCACCGGGATCTACGAGCCGGACGGCGCGCTCGAAGGCCGCCCGATGCTTCTCCGCGCGCGCTTCCTGTTCCTCCGGTTCTGGCTGCCCGTCCGCGTGGCCGAGGTCGTGGACGAGCGCCGCCAGACGGACGAGGGCGCGGTGCGGGTCTGGGGCTACAGCTACACCACGCTGGACGGCCACTTCGAGAAAGGCCAGATCTGGTTCGAGGTCTGGAAGTGGGAGGAGAGTGGCGAGGTCGCCTTCTGCATCTTCGCGGTCTCCAGGCCGGACACGATCCGGAATCCGTTCTACCGCATCGGGTTCAAGCTGTTTGGGCGGCGGCTGCAGCTCCGGTTCGCGCACTCCGCGTTGGAACGGATGGAGCGGTTCGTGACGGAGGAACTGGCGGG
>DUBD01000197.1 GCA_012960515.1 Bacteroidota bacterium
GGCGATCGTCCTCGGCGAGAGCGACCGCCAGGCCGCCCGAACGGCGGTCTCCCGTCCACCGTCCTCTTTCATCCGTCTCGTCTTGATGCGCTCGCGCATCGCGTCTACACTCCCGCCCCCTCCTCTCCGCCCGTCATGCGCCCGCTCACCCTCGCGCTCTGCCTTCTCGCCGCCCCGTTGGCGGCCCAGCCCGCCGTCCCGGACTCCTCCGTCGCCGAGGTGGAAGAAGCGGCCGCGGCCCGGTTCGAGTCCGAGATCGCGCGGATCGAGGGCGAGGCGCGGCAGCTCCGTGAGCGGATCGCGGCGCAGGACCAGCAGATCGGCGCGATTGCGGAGGCACAGGAGCGGATCGGACTGCTGGAGGCGCAGATCGCGCTCACGGACCGGCGCGAGCGGGCCGAGCGCGAGCGGTTCTTCGACGTGGCCCGCGTTAAGTACCAGCGCGGCTACAGCGTGCTCCGCGACGTGGAAGCCAACGCCCGCGCCCTTCGCGGCCAGGCGCTCGTGACGGACTTTTTCGGGACCGTCCTGGAGCTCACCGACCCCACGACCTACGCCGGCTTCGACGCCGCCTTCGCGGACATCCGCGGCGAGCTCCGCGACAACGACGCGCGCTCATGGTTCGACGGGCTGGTGCAGCGGGTCGGGCTCCCGCGCGAGGTCTCCGCCGTGGGCCGGCTCGTCCCGCAAATCGACGGCGCCAGCCGGGCGCTCGAAACCGTCCGCTCCATCGCCTCCGGGCTGTTCGGGCGGAGCGGCCGCCGTGTGGAAGACCTGCAACGGCTGGAGCGCGTGGAGTGCACGTTCCACGCCATCGAGCAGCTCCACGCGGACCTCCGTACGCTGGACGCCGCGAACGCGATGCTCCTCCCCCGCTTCGACGCCCTCTTGGCGGAGGTCTCGGACGCGCGCGCGGGCTACTTCTCCAGCCTCGCGGGCCGGCCCGTTCCGCCCCCTACGCCGGACGCGTTCTACGGCGCCGTGCGCGACACCTTCGCGGTGGCCGTGGACCAGGGCGGCGCGGAGTCCCTCGCGCTGTACGACCGCGTGGAACGCGCCCTCACCGGGGCCGAAACCGTGATGCTGGACTACCACCTCAGCGTCCGCTCGTATCTGGACTACTGGAAGCAGATGCGGGCCGCGCTCGTCGCCCGGCGCGCCGACCCGTGCGTGGCGGACCAGCCCGAGGTGCAGCAGCGCTACGCCCTCGCGCTCTCCAAGATCGACCGGATTACGCGGACCGTGGAGGCGGACTACCTCTTCTCCTCCACCGCGCCGGAGGACGTGCACCACGAGTACTACCGGCTCGTGACGGCCCGCTACGCGGCGCTGCTCGGGAGCCGCCGCCCGTAGCCACCAACTGTAGCCGCCGCCCGCTGGCGGACGCCCTCGCTGAGAACCTCCGCCAGCCGTCCGGTCACTCGGGGAGTGCGTCGAGCGGGCTGGGCACGCCGAGGCCGTTGAGGTTGGCGACGTGGGTGTAGATCTGCGTCGTCTGCACGCGGGAGTGGCCCAGCAGCTCCTGCACGGTCCGGATGTCCGTGCCGCCTTCGAGGAGGTGCGTCGCGAAGGAGTGCCGGAGCGTGTGGCACGTCGCGCGCTTCTCGATGCCCGCCGCTTTCGCGGCCTTCGCGACCGCTTTCTGAACCGTGGAGGGCGCGAGGTGATGCCGGTGCGTCTTGCCGCTGCGGGGGTCCACGGAGCGCCGCGGCGAGGGGAAGACCCACTGCCAGCCGAAGGCCCGCGCCGCGCCCGGATGCTTCCGGTCGTACGCCTCGGGAAGCCGGACGTCGCCGAACCCCGCCGCCAGATCCGCGCGGTGGAGCCGGTGCACGTCCGCGAGGTGCTGGCGGAGCGGATGGACGAGCACGTCGGGCAGGATGGTGGGCCGGTCCTTGTCGCCCTTGCCGCGACGGACGGTGATCTGCCGCCGCTCAAAGTCCAGGTCTTTGACGCGAATCCGGAGCGCGCCGCTCAGCCGCAGCCCCGCCCCGTAGAGCAACCGCCCGATGAGGCCGTACGCGCCCTCCAACTCGCCGAGGAGCGCGGCGACCTCGTCTCGCGAGAGGACCGTGGGCAGACGCGGCGGCTTGCGGACGCGGGTGAGGTCTTCCATCTGGCCGAGCGGCTGATCCAGCACGTCGGTGTAGAGGAAGAGGAGCGCGGAGAGCGCCTGCGTCTGCGTGCTCGCGGCCACGTCGCGGTCGTTGGCGAGGTGGTTGAGGAACGCTTCCACGTCGGCCTCGCCGAGGTCCGACGGGTGCCGCCAGTTGCCGAGCCGCGTGGCGGAGAAGCGGACGTACCGCGCGATCCATCGGAGGTAGGTCTGTTCGGTGCGGTAGCTGAGGTGCCGCGTGCGGGCGATTTCGCGGGCGGCACTGAGGAGTTCGGACATGAGAGACGGGCTATTTCCGCATATGTACGCATCCCACCTCTTCTACCGACTGGCGCCGTGTATATTTACCAATCCCTCCCCTTCTGCCGACGGCCAGTCGGCTCAAGTACTGGTTCTACCGCGCGCGGCCGGCTTCCGCTTCCAGGCTCGCTCCACCACCGCGGCAACCCCGCGTGCCGCTGGCGGAAGCTCCCGGCAGTCGTCAGCGGCAGCGCTTCGGGCGGGCTCTCCCCTTCCGGGACTTCGGCGCGTTGGCGTTCGCCCTCTTCGGCTCCGCGCGTTGGCACGTCCCGGCCGCGCGCAGTAGAACCCGCCGCTGCAGG
>DUBD01000198.1 GCA_012960515.1 Bacteroidota bacterium
CCATGCCAGCCGGCAATTTATCGCGCAGTTGGCGGGCAGCATCGAGCAGCCGGGCGACATCGATCAACGGGTCATGCGCTGGCTGATAGCCGTCGCTGGGCGGATACGCCGCGGGACGTTGGCAGTGCGGGTTGTAATAGGGCGAACCGGCGGAGATATTCAGTAGCTTGACGCCAAGCTGGCCGCACAAATCGACGAACTGGAAGGTCTCCGACAGGTCTATTTGTGTCGGGTCATCATGGTTAATGCTAAATTGAAAAGGGTACGGCGTCTCGAATTCCTCCGGGATACCCGGGCCCGGCTTGCCGGGCCGGGACTGCGCCGCATCCGGCCGGTGCGGCACAAGATCGAACGCGCTCACCCGCACGCCAAGGTCGATGGCATTGTCATCCGCGCGGATGCCCGCCACGATCTCGCGGAGGATGCGCGTATCCGAGCGCGAGTGCGCCAGGATGTCCACGAAGTTGACGATGACCGCCGAGAGGTCCACTTGCAGGAGGTCCGTCACGCGGTCCGCGAAGGCCGCCCCGTCCGATTGCGAGACGAGCTTCTCGTAGCGCATCCGCACGTCCTTGCGGTGGCGGCGGTCCAGGAGGTCGCGGAGGAAATCCTCCTCGTGCGCGTTCAGGCTGGGCTCGTCGTCGTCACGCACGTCGGCGGTGAACCGCTGGGGGAACCGCTTCGCGAGGTCGATGGGGAGGAGCCCGCCGAAGATGGCGTTGCGCGAGTACGGCGTGGCCGTGGGCAGGATGGAGTAGTGCCAGTCCGTCTCGATCTCCCACGCCTGCTGCAGCGTCCGCTCGAAGAGCAGCCACTGGTCGTAGCGGAGGCAGTCGATGAGGAAGAAGACGACCGGGCGGGCCTGCTCCGTCGTCAGGCCGCCGAGGTGCGGCATCACGCTGTGCCCGATGATGTCGTGGCTCATCGCGGGGCGTGTCTCGCCGGGCTTCTCGCCCTCCTGCGAGGCGGCGATCCACGCCGGGTACTCGTCCTCGATAAAGCGCGAGAACGCCTCGTTGGCGCCGCGGTACTGGTCGTCGAGGATCTGGCGGACGCCCTCGTCGGCGCCCTGCAGCTCCAGGTCGAAGCGGACGAGCTGGCGGTACACGTCGATCCACTCCGTGTAGTCCAGCGGGCCGCCGAGGCGGGCGGAGAGCTGCCCGAACGCCTGGAGGTAGTCCTGCTGCACCTGCTCGCCTCGGATGCGGTCGCCTTCGAGGAGGCGCTTGCAGGTGAGGAGGATCTGCTTGGGGTGGACCGGCTTGATGAGGTAGTCCGCGATCTGCCGCCCGATGGCGTCCTCCATGAGGTGCTCCTCCTCGGACTTCGTGATCATCACGACCGGGACCTCGGGGCGGCGCTCCTTGATCCGCTCCAGCGCGTCCAGCCCGCCGAGGCCGGGCATCTGCTCATCGAGGAACACCACGTCGAAGCGCTCGCGCTCGGAGCGGTCCACGGCGTCGGCGCCGTTGGTGACGGTTTCCACGTCGAACCCCTTCGTTTCGAGGAAGAGGACGTGCGGCTTGAGGAGGTCGATCTCGTCGTCGGCCCAGAGGATGCGGGGCATATCGGGAGTCTTGGAAGGGACGGTATCGAGATCGGGCGCGCGCGGGGGCTGGCGGAGGGGATCGGCAAGATCGGGCTCGGCGGTGAACGCCGCCAGCGGGGCGGTGGTGCCCACGCGCTGGCGGCGGCGCTCGTCGGGGCGAACCGCCAGCGCGAGGGGCGGCGCTCGAGGCCGGTGCAGAAACGGCGGAGGCACACGCGCGAGGCCGCCCCCTACGTTGCCCGCCGACATCCTCCCCTTTCCCCGATGCGACCTCTCGCTCTCCTCCTCGCGCTCGTCGCGCTCCCCCTCGCGGCCCAGCCCGCAGCCGACTGGCACCTCGCCGACCCGGACTCCGGCACGCCCGGCATCGCGCTGGACGAGGCGTACGCCCTCGTGGACGGCCGCACCCCGCGCGAGATCGTCGTCGCCATCATCGACAGCGGCGTGGACCCCGAGCACCCGGACCTCGCGCCGGTCATGTGGGTCAACGCAGACGAGATCCCCGGCAACGGCCAGGACGACGACGGCAACGGCTACGTGGACGACGTCCACGGCTGGAGCTTCCTCGGCGGCGCGGACGGCCAGAACATCGAGCGGGAGACGTACGAGATCACCCGGCTCGTCCGCAGCTACCGCCAGCGCGCGGCCGCGGGCGACGTGGAGGCCGCCGCCCGGCTCCCTGAACTGGAGGCCGCGCTGGATGAGGCCGTCCGCGAGTACAGCTTCTACCGCGTGATGGGCAGCGGCATGCTGCAGCAGGCAGAGGCCGCGGACGCGCTCCTCCGCGAGCGTTTCCCGGACACCTACGATCCCGCCGATCCGGGCGCGCTCGCCGTCGGCATGGACGCGGAGGCGGGGCGTGCGCAGCAGCAGCTCGTCGGGATGGCGGCGCAGGGGCTCTCGCTGGAGGCGCTGCAGACGATGATGGAGCAGGTGGATTCCGCGCTGGACTACGGCTACAACGTGGACTTCGACCCGCGCGGCATCGTGGGCGATGACCCGGCGAACATGACCGAGCGCTACTACGGCAACGCCGACGTGCACGGGCCGGACCCGAACCACGGCACGGGCGTGGCCGGGCTGGTGGCGGCCCTGCGCGGCAACGACTTCGGCATCGAGGGCGTCGCGCCGAACACGGCCGAGGGCGCCCCGGTGCGGATCATGGCCGTCCGCGCCGTCCCGGACGGCGACGAGCGCGACAAGGACATCGCCAACGCCATCCGCTACGCCGTGGACAACGGCGCGCACATCATCAACATGAGCTTCGGCAAGGCGTACAGCCCGGAGAAGAGCGTCGTGGACGAGGCCGCGCAGTACGCGGCCGAGCGCGGCGTCCTCCTCGTGCACGCCGCCGGCAACGACGGCAAGGACATCGGCACCGCAGACAACTTCCCCAACGACGTGACCACGACGGGCGACCTCGTCTCCACGTGGCTGGAGGTCGGCGCGAGCACGGCCGACGTCGGCGCGCTGGCGGCCTCGTTCTCCAACGTCGGTGATGAGGAGGTGGACCTGTTTGCGCCCGGCGCGCAGGTGAAGTCCCTCGCGCCCGGCGGCGAGACGCAGATCGCGGACGGGACGAGCTTCGCGGCGCCGGTCGTGGCCGGCGTGGCGGCGCTCGTGATGGCGTACGTGCCGGAGCTCTCCGCCGAGGAGGTGCGCCAGGTGCTCCTGGACTCCGTGACGGACTTCAGCGGCAAGACCACGCCCCAGCCTGGCGGCGAGATGGCCGTCCCGTTCGAGACGCTCTCGGTCACGGGCGGCGTCATCAACGCGGCCGAGGCGCTCCGCCTCGCGATGGAGCGCGCCGGCAACTAGCGCCGAGCGCCGCTGGCGGTCGCTCTGAAACAGCTCGCGCCCGGCTCTCACGATGCGAGCCGGGCGCGATGCGTTCGGGGCCGACGGGAGGGCTAGTCCTCTTCGCCGTCGCCTTCGTCGCCGGTGATGAACGGCCCGGCGATGCCGAGGACGGAGTCCATGTCGAGCGGCTCGTCGAACGCCTCGGTGATCTCGGCGCGGGTGTAGCCGCTGAGCGCGGCCGTGAGGTCCACGCCGCCCTGCGTCACGTTGTCCTCGCTGGGGAACATGTCGCCCATGCCAGCGGCGTAGACGGCCGCGATGGGAGCGGGCGCACCGGGCTGGTCCCGCTCGATCCACCCCTGCCCTGCCGGGCTGGCGGAGAGGCGGCGGATGGCCGCCGCGTGGCGGGCCTCCACGGAGTGGATCTGGAGCGCGGCCGTGAGGTAGTCCTTGTTCATGATGGACGCGGCCTGCCCCTTGTACGCGCGGACGCCGGTGTCCTCCAGCCCCTGCGCCAGCGTCGCGATGCTCGCGAAGTCGCCGAGGAAGCCGTCGAACGAGAAGTCGTCGTCCGTGTACTGGACGGGCGTGCCACCCGCGCCGTTGATGGCGCTGCGGAGGAAGAGGACGTGCTGCGCCTCGTCGTTCTCGATGGTCTGGAACAGCGGGGTCACGTCACCCGGGATGAACCCGGTGGCCAGCGCCTGGCGGTAGAACGAGCGCTCCAGGTACTCCAGGGTGAGCGCGTAGTTAAGGATGCCGAAGTCCCCGTCCGTGGACTGCGCGTAGGCGCGGCCCGGCTTGAGGAACGGGATGGAGGCGGCAGCGGCGGCGAGGCCGATGCCGGCCCCCTTGCGGAGGGCGGCGCGTCGCGAGGTCGTCGCGTCGGCGAGGCCGCTGAGGTCTTCGAATAGCTGAGTCATGAGATCGGTCGCAAAGAGGGGGCGGGGACGGGACGGGCGCTCAGGCGTTGCGCACCTCGATCTCGTCCTCGATAAAGGCGGAGGCGGCGGAGAGCACCATGCCCGGAGGCGTGGCCTTGTCCAGACCGCTGCTGTTGATCTGGCCGTCCGCGGCGATGGCGTTGTCTTCCAGCAGACCCGCCACCACGGACGCGTGCCGCGCCTCAACGGAGACGATCTTGCCCGCCAGCGTGAGGTACGTGGGGTTCTGGATGTAGCGGCCGGCGCCGTTGTAGGCGCTCACGCCGAGGTCCTCGAAGACCTGCGCGGTGCCGAGCACGCTGGCGCGGTCGCCGAAGTCCACCGCGTCGAAGTTGGTGGTGAGGCCGGGGATGGGCGTCCCGTTCGCGCCAAGGATGGCCGCGCGGAAAAAGTCGCGGTGGATGGCCTCATGCGCGGCGAGGTCCTGCAGGACGGACTGCTCGTCCGAGGTGAAGGTGCTGGAGAACGAGGCCGAGCCGACCACCGTCGCGTAGAAGGCGGCCTCGAGCTGCTCCAGCGCGTAGGCGTAGTTGAGCACGCCGAAGTCGTTGGAGAAGTCCAGGACGACCCCGTCGTCCGTCATCTCGCCATCGGTGGAGTCGCACGCGGCGACTGTAGAGGCGAGCGTCGCGACGCCGAGGCCGAACCCGACGCGCTTGAAGAAGTCGCGCCGGCTGGCGGAAGCGGGACCCGCCGGAAGGGGGCGGTCCGTGAGAGACTGAGACATGGGGGGAGGGGGAAGAGGCGGAGGCGCGAGACCGGACGGCCCCGCTGGCGTTCGGTGAGGCCAACGGCCCCTCCCGGCGCCTGGTCCTCCCGACTCAGAGGATGGGCGTCTCTCCTACCTCAGGTACTCACCTTGTGCTCACTCCCTGCTCACCCGGCACTCATTCGGTGCTCACCCCGTCCTGCTGGCGGTCGCCTTCGGATGGATCACCCGCCAGGGAGTCCCGCTCGTCGCGTCCGCCAGCGGGTGGCGGTTCGGTGTTGGTCTGGTGCTCCGGGCGCGCCCATCAGCGCGGGACCTCCAGCGTCTCACACGCCTCCGCGTGGACGCCCACCTCCGTGATCGTCCCCTCGTCGTCGGCTTCCAGCCGGAGGCAGCCGTAGCGACGCTCGAATAGAGAGGCGCCGGCCGCCACCCGGTCCGGCTCGCCGAACGAGGCGAGCGGTTCTCCCAGCGCCGCCGGAGTCGTCACGCCCGCGAACTCATCGCGCACCTCGAAGAAGTCGCGGTGGGTGTACGCGTACAGGTCGTGGTTCAGGAAAAAGACCCCGCCGCCGAAGTTGTAGATCGCGCCCTCCTCGCTCTCCCCCGTGGAGCAGGGGAATTGCCCCTTGACCTCGTCCATGGAAGCCGTTGGCGCGAGCCCGTTGAGCGTGCCGCGGTCCAGGTCCAGCACCAGGGCGTCGCACCCCGGCGGGACGGCCTGGGGACCGGAGCAACCGGCGACACTGACGACGAGGAGGAGGACGAAAAGGCGAACCATCGCGCGGAGAGGACAACAGGCGCCCGAACGTACCCCTCGCGGGGAATCCGGCGCCCTCCCGTGATGGGGGGAGCGCCGCGCTGGCGGTGGGCCTCGGCGACCCGAACCGCCAGCGGACGGCGGCTACGTCTGCTGCCCCAGCCGGAGGTCCTTGGCGCGAAGCTGGAGGCTGGTCCGCCCCTTCCACGTGTTCTCGTCCAGCTGGAAGGCGACCTCTAGCGGGCGCCCGCGGCGGATGCTTGCGAGGGCCGTCTCGTACCGCTCCCCCAGGTTGAACCCGATGAGCGGGAACGTCGGGCCGCCGTCGATCTGGGAGACGCGGAAGCGGAGGTGCTGCTTCTCGTGCCCCACGCGCGAGGGCTGGCCCACGATGCGGAGGCCGCGGCCCCAGAACACGGGGCGGAGGTTGTCCGGGCCGTGCGGGCCGAACTGCTGGAGCACGCGCCAGAACCGGGTCGAGATGTCGCGGAGGTCCAGGTGGGCGTCCAACTCGATCTCCGGGATGAGCGTGTCCTCCTCGATGGAGGACTCCACGGCCGGCTGCATCCGGTCGCGCAGGGCCTCGATGTTCTCCACCGGGAGCGCCAGCCCGGCAGCGAACGCGTGCCCGCCGAACCGGTCCAGAAGGTCCGAGCACTGCGAGAGCGCACGGTACACGGAGATGCCCTTGACGCTTCGCGCCGAGCCCTTCGCGGTCACGCCGTCGCGCGAGGTGAGGAGGATGGTGGGGCGGTGGAATTTCTCGGCCACGCGGCTGGCGGTGATCCCGATCACGCCCGGGTGCCAGCCCTGTTTGTAGACGACGAGCGCGACGGGGTCGTCCTGCATCAGCTCCTCCGCGATGGCGAGCGCCTCGTCCCGCGTTTCGCGGTCGAGCTCGCGCCGCTGGCGGTTGAGCTCTTCGATCTCGTCCACGAGGCGTTGTGCGTGCGTCGCGTCTGTAGAGGCGAGGAGCTCCGCGGCGATGGAGGCGTCCGCGATCCGGCCGGCGGCGTTGATCCGCGGCCCCAGCTGAAACACGATCTTGGACGACGTGCAGCAGGAGAGGTCTACGCCGGCCCGCTCCGCCAGCACCGCCAGCCCGACGCGCGGGGCGTCGCACAGGCGCTTGAGCCCCTCGCGCATGAGCACGCGGTTCTCGCCCACCATCGGCACGATGTCGCTGGCGGTGGAGACGGCGACGAGGTCCAGGTAGACGTGGGCCTCGGCGGGATCGCGCTTGAGCTTGTCCAGAACGGCCTGGATCAGCTTGTAGCCCACGCCGCAGCCGCTCAGCCCCTTGAAGGGGTAGTCGCAGTCCGGGCGCTTCGGGTCCAGCACGGCCGCGGCGTCTGGCAACTCGTCGCCCGCGGTGTGGTGGTCGCAGATGATGAGGTCGATGCCGAGGCTCCGCGCGTAGGCGGCCTCTTCCAGCGCCGTGATGCCGCAGTCGATGGCGACGACGAGCGTGACGCCGCGGGCGGCGGCTTCGTCCAGCCCGTCGTTGGACAGGCCGTAGCCGTGCTTGAACCGGTTGGGGATGAAGAACGACGCATGCACTCCGAGCGACTCGAAGAAGCGCACGAGCATGGCCGTGGAGGTCGTGCCGTCCACGTCGTAGTCGCCGTAGACCATGACGTGCTCGTTCCGCGCGATGGCCTGCAGCACGCGGTCCGCGGCCTGCTCCATGTCGCGCATGGCGAACGGGTCATGCAGGCGCGAGATCTCCGGGCGGAAGAAAGTCCGGGCGCTCTCGAAGGAGTCCACGCCGCGGAGCACGAGGGCCCGGGCGAGTGGCACGGGGAGGTCGTTGAGCTGTGTCGCGATGTCGGCGACGTGGTCCTCGCTGCTGACGTCGCGGAGGGTCCAGCGGAACTCGCTCTTTTTGAGTCGGGGTGCGGTTTTGGGGGGCGCGGTCGTGGCCGGTGCGTCGGCCGACGTTCCGTCTGATTCCATCGGGTAGGGTGGGACCGGGCGCGATCATAGCCGCCCGGTTCTCTCTGTGTAACTGGCGCGAAGATACACGGCGCGCCGGCTCGTGATAACCCTGGGGCAATGAGAGTCCAGACGGCCGCTGGCTCAGCGCCCGCCCATCTCCCGCCGTCCGATGAACCCGAGCATCCGGCCCGGCGTGCCGCCTTCGGCTCGGTAGGAGTAGAAGCGGTCCGTCTCGGTCATCGTGCACCCGTCAGAGAGCTCCACGCGAGGGGCGGCGATCCCGAGTCCTTCCAGCTGCGCCGCCAGCTCGGCGCGGAGGTCCACGTGCGGGCGCTCCCATCCCGGCCGCCGGAGCACGACGGAAGCGTCGAACTGCGCCGCGACCTCCTCTCCCACCTCGAACGCCTCGGCGGAGATGCACGGGCCCACGTAGGCGCGGAGCCGGTTTGCCCTCGCGCCTAGCTCTTCCATCGCGCCGACCGTCTGGCGGACGATCCCGGCGACGGTTCCACGCCACCCGCTGTGGCACGCGCCCACGACGCCGGCCTCGGCATCCGCCAGCAGCACGAGCGCGCAGTCCGCCGCGACGGTCGTGAGGAGGAGGCCAGGACGGTCCGTCACCAGCCCGTCGTGCTCGGGCGTGACCCCGCCCTCGCGGACGACCGCCACATCGGCGCGGTGCACCTGCCCGACGCCCGCGATCTCGCCGAAGCCCGTCGCCGCCGCCAGCCGCTGGCGGGTCGCTTCGCGGGACTCGTCGGCGGGCGCGAAGGCGCGCGTGGTGAACCCAGCGACGATCCCGTCGAGGCCGTCGAAGATGGCGGGGCGGAGGATGGCGTCGGTCATGGGGCGAAGGCGTCGAGCGCGGCGCGGCGGGCGGTCTCAGTGGGGAAGGGGCGACCGGTCCACAGCTCAAAGGCTGCCGCGGCCTGCCCGATCAGCATCGGCAATCCGCCGATGGTCTGGGCGCCATTCGCGGCAGCCTCGCGGAGAAAGCGCGTCTCGCGCGGACGATAGACGAGGTCGTACGCGGTCTGACCGGGGCCGAGGTCCGCGCGTGGGTACGGCGTGTGGTCCTCGCGCCCCGTCATCCCGAGCGGCGTCGCGTTGACGACGAGGTCCGCGGCTGGTGCGTCTTCCATCGCGGCGACCGCCAGCGCGCCGGCGGTGTCGTGGGCGGCGAAGGCCTCGGCGAGGGCGTCTGCCTGCTCCGGCCGCCGGCTGGCGATGGTGATGCGCGAGGGCGAGAACGCCGAGAGGAGGCCGTAGACCACGGCGCGCGCCGCGCCGCCCGCACCCAGGACGGTGACCTCGGCACCGTCGAGCGCGTGATCCGCGAGGGGGGTGAGGAAGCCCGCGACATCGGTGTTGTGGCCGATCCACCCGGCCTCGCCGCGGACGAGCGTGTTGACCGCGCCGACCACCGCCGCCTCTGGCGCGATCGCGGCGCAGTGCGCCTGAACGGCCTGTTTGTGCGGGATCGTGACGTTCGCGCCCATCGCGCCGAGGGCGTCCAGCCCGTGCACGGCCTCCGCCAGCCGGTCGGGCGGCACGTCGCAGGCGACGTAGGCGGCGGGGATCCCGTGCTCTCGGAAGGCCGCGTTGTGCAGCGCGGGCGAGAGCGAGTGGGTGACGGGGACGCCGAGGAGGACGGCCAGACCGGTCAAAGCAGGGCGCGGAAGACGAGCCGGAAGGTAGCCGGGCCTCGCGCCGCGCTGGCGGGGCTCGTGAGCGGTACCGGCGGCGGACTCAGGGTGTCGAGCCGGGGCTACCGTTCGTCGCTGGAGCGGCCGGGGAGGCTGCCGCCGGGCAGGTTGCCGCCGCGGAAGCCGCGGCGGGCTTCGGGCCAGAGGTCCGGATAGGCGCGGCGGATCTCGTCGGCGCGGTCCGGGTCGAGCTCGGCGGCGCGGCGGAGCGAGCGGGCCGCGTTCTCGCGCTGGCCCACCGACGCGAGCGCCCACGCCTGGCGGAGGTGCGCTTCACTGGACTCCGGCTCCAACCGGACAACGTGCGCGAAGGCGGCGAGGGCTTCGGCAGGCTGGCCCGCCTCCATCCGCGTTTCCGCGAGGTCCAGCCAGGCGGAAGTATTACGCGGGTCCAGCCGCACGGTCTCCATGTACGAGCGGAGCGCCTCCGCCAGCTGGCCGGCGTTGTACTCCGCGTCGGCGCGGGCGTGCCAGAACTCGGCCTCATTAGGCTCCAGCGCGATGGCGTCGGTGAACGCCCTGAGCGCGCCCGGGCCGTCGTTCAGGGAGTCCAGCGCGCAGCCGAGGCCGTAGAACGCGTCCGCGTAGGACGGGTCGTCGTGGATGGCGCGGCGGAAGTAGTCCGCGGCCGTCGTGTGATCGCCGAGCTCGTCGTAGGCGATGCCGAGGTTGTAGTACGTCGCGGCGTCGCCGTCCTCGTACTCCAGCACCTTGAGGTAGCTCTCGATGGCGCCGGTGTGGTCGCCGAGGTTCGCGAGGGCGTTGCCCCGGTTGTACCACGCGCTGGCGAACCCGTCGAGGATGAGCGTGGCGTAGTCGTAGGAGGCGACGGCCTTCTCGTACTCGCCCATCCGGTTGAGCACGATCCCGCGGTTGTACCACGCGTTGTGCGCGTACGGGTCCAGGTCGATCTGCTTGTCGTACGCCTGCACGGCCTCGTCCAGGCGTTCGAGCTGGTCGTAGCAGTAGCCGAGCTCGTACCAGACCTCGGGGTGCTCCGGATCGCGCTCGGCGCACGTTTCGAGCGCGGCCGCGGCGGCCTCGTACTGCCCCAGCTTCTCCAGCGCGATGCCGCGGTTGAAGTGTGCGTCGCCGAGGAAGGGGTCCACGTCCAGCGCGCGCTCGTAATCCGCCAGCGCCTCGTCGGCGCGGCCGAGCGTGTCCAGCGTGACGCCGCGGTTGATGAGCGTCTCCGTATCGACGGGGTTGAGCTGGAGCGCCTGGTCGTAGGCCTCCAGCGCCTCGTCGTGGCGGTCGAGGTGGTTGAGGAGCACGCCGCGGCGCATCCACGTGTCGGAGGACGGGGCGCCCTGGCTCAACTGGCGGTCCACGACGTCGAGCGCGTCGTCGTAGCGGGCGTCCTCGAAGTAGTACGTCGCGATCTCCTCGAGCGCGTCACTGTCGAAGAAGGAGGGAGCGTCGCCGGAAAGCGACTGCTCGTAGGACTCGACGAGGTCGCGGAGGCCGTCCCTCCCCGTGGGCTCGTCGAAGTCATCGAAGTCGAACATGCGCAGCGGCAGGCTGAGGGCCGGGCCCGGAAGGGGGCGCCAGGGGGGCGTCCGCGCGAGCAACCGGCTAGCGGTAGTATAGACGCCGCCGCAGGAGTGAGGCAACGCCTGCGGTAGGAGTCTCGGCGGCTTTCGCGGCCTCTTACGAGCGGGCGCGCAGAGGTTCCAGAAACGCAACACCTTCGCCCCCGATTGCCCCTCCGCGGCCCGAACGTTCCCGTGCTCATCACCTTCGAAGGCATCGACGGCTCCGGCAAGAGCACGCAGGCGCGCCGGCTGGCGGACGCCCTCCGCCAGCGCGGCGAGACGGTCCGCCCCGTGCGCGAGCCCGGCGGCGTGGAGACCGCCGAGCGCATCCGCGCGCTCCTGCTGGACCCCGCGCTCGCCATCGCGGACCGCGCCGAACTCCTGTTGTTCTCCGCCGCTCGGGCGCAGCTCGTGGATGAGGTGGTGCGCCCCGCGATCGCCGCGGGCGAGGTCGTCCTCGCGGACCGGTTCTACGACTCCACGACGGCGTACCAGGGCGGAGGGCGCGGCCTCGCGGACGAGGCGTGGCTGGACCGCTTCCACGAGTGGGTCACGGGCGGCCTCGTGCCGGACCGCACCTACCTCGTCGACGTCCCGCTGGCGGTCGCCGCCAGCCGGCGCGAAGGCCAGGCCGCCGACCGGATGGAGGCCAGCGGCGACGCCTTCTACACGCGCGTCCGGATGGCGTACCTCGCGCTCGCGGCCCGCCACCCGGAGCGCATCGTGGTGTTAGACGGTACGCTCGACCCGGACACCCTCGCCGCCCGCATCCTCGCCGACGTTCGGGCGTTGGCCCCCGCAGACGACCCCACCCCCTAAATGTCTCTCCCCGCTACTCAACTGCAGGAGGTGCACGAGCGGTTCGCGGCGTTCCTCAAAGACCGCGGCCAGCGCCGCACGCCCGAACGCTTCGCCGTCCTCGACGCGCTCTACGACACGCCGGACCACGTGGACGCGGACACGCTCTACCTCCGGCTCAAGAATGACGGCGTCCGCGTCTCCCGCGCGACGGTCTACAACACCCTGGATCTGCTCCTCGAAAGCGACCTCGCGGCCCGTCATCAGTGGGGCCAGAATCAGGCGAAGTACGAGCGCGCCTGGGCCTACTGGCAGCACGATCACCTGATCTGCCTCGATTGCGGGGAGATCCTGGAGTTCTGCGATCCGCGCCTCCAGGAGATCCAGGAGACCGTCGCGGATCTGTACGGCTTCGAGGTGGCCCGCCACGCGCTCACGATCTACGGGCACTGCCGCCGCGAGAACTGCCCCACCCGTCCGGAGACCACCGAGTAGCGATGCCGACCCCGATCTACGTCGTCGATGCGTTCGCGGAGCAGGCGTTTATGGGCAACCCCGCCGGAGTGTGCCTGCTGGACGGCCCAGCGGACGAGGGCTGGATGCAGCAGGTGGCCGCCGAGATGCGGCACGCGGAGACCGCCTATATCTATAAGGAGACGGACGGCTGGTCGCTCCGCTGGTTCACGCCCACCACAGAGGTCGATCTCTGCGGTCATGCGACGCTCGCGAGTGCCCACGTCCTGTTCGAGACCGGCGCGCTGGCGGACGATGCCGTCGCGACGTTCCACACGGCGTCCGGCCCGCTCCACGTCCGCCGCCAGCCGGACGGTCGCCTCGCGATGGACTTCCCCGCGACGCCCCCCGAGGCCGCCCCGCTCCCCCCGGCCTTTGCCGATGTCTTCGGGTTCACGCCGGTCTGGGAAGGCCGCTCCCGGTTCGATCTGTTCGCCGTCGCGCCAGACGAGGCGACGGTTCGTGCGCTGGATCCGAGCGAGACGGCGGTGGCTGCACTCGGTGCCCGTGGCGTGATCGTGACGGCACGAGCCGCCAGCGGGACGGACGCGGACGTGGTCTCGCGCTTCTTCGCGCCCCAGAGCGGGGTGCCGGAGGACCCGGTGACGGGCTCCGCGCACTGCGCCATCGGGCCGTACTGGGCACGCGAACTCAGCGCCAGTGCCGTCCGCTGCTACCAGGCCTCCGCACGCGGCGGCTTCGTCCACGTCTTCCCCTCGGCCGACCGCGTGACCCTCGTCGGCTCGGCCGTCACCGTCCTGCGCGGCGAGATCCTCGCCTCCCCCTTCCCGCCGGCCTAGATGTCCCGCTCCGAACTCATGTCCCCCGCCGGCGTCCGGCGCACCGTCACGCGCCTCGCCTACGAAGTCCGCGAGCGCAACCGCGGTGCAGACACGCTGATGGTGTTCGGCCTCAAGTCCCGAGGCCGCGCGCTGGCGGAGATGCTCGCCGCTGCGCTCGAAGAGGTAGAGGGGCACGAGGTACCGGTCCACGCCCTGACGCTGGCCGGTTACCGCGATGACGAGGAGGCCGCTCCCGCGGAGCTCTCCGCGGATGCCCCGGACGCGACTGGTCGCGATGTCCTCGTCGTGGACGACGTACTGTTCACTGGGCGCACCGCCCGCGCGGCGCTGGATGCGGTCGTCGCGCATGGCCGCCCGCGCTCCATTCAACTCGCCGTCCTCGTGGACCGAGGGCATCGCGAGGTCCCCATCCAGCCGGACTACGTCGGCCGCCGCATCCCGACGAAGCACCGCGAGCGCGTGGTCGTGGATACGGACGCGCCCGCGGTCTATCTAGAGGAGTAGCCGCGCGCTAGCGGTTGGCCTCGCCGAGGTCCGCCGCCAGCGCGAGGTCAACCGCCGCTCGGGTTGGTCGAGATGCGGACCTCCTCTCCCTCCTTGAGGGTGGCGCCCTCCTCAGGTTGCTGCCAGCGGATCCTGTCGCCCGTCGCGTTGGGGGAGTCCACCCACAGCCCCGCGCGTCGGAGAATGGCCCTGGCTTCCTCCGGGGTGTTGCCCACGACGTTCGGCACGCGAACGCTCGCCGTTCCGGGCCCAGGGCTGGTCCACAGCGTCACGCGCGTTCCCTTGGGCACCTGACGGCCCGGCTCGGGCGTTTGACGTGTCACCGTGTTTCGGAAGGGCGTTCGGATCGTGTCGCTCTCCACGGTTCCCACGACGAGCCCTGCATCCCGGATCTGCTCGCGAGCCGTGGCCTCTGCGAGAGACACCACGTCGGGCGTCACCGCCAGCTCCTTCGGACTTGCGTTGATGTAGTAGTACACGCGCCGCCCAGGCTTGACCGACGTGTTGGGATCCGGCTGCTGCTCCACCACGATGTCGGCCGCAAGGTTCGGGTTGAAGGGCTGCTCACGCATCTCTGCGCCCAGCCCCGCCGCACGCAACGTGCTTTCGGCTTGCTCACCCGTCATCTCCCGAACGTCGGGAACGGAGACAGACGCATCGTGACGAGTCCAGAGCGGCATCACGGCGTAGTTGAACAGGATGGCGAAAGCAACGAGCCCGAGAGCGATGCCCACCAGCCCGAGGTAAAAGACCTTGTCGCGGAGGACTGAGCTGAACCAGCCCAGCGTGCGCTTGAAGCGCGAGCGTTCCATAGAAAAGGGGGAGAGTGGCGCCCCGGTGGCGCGAGGTGGCCTTAAAGATACGGGAGGGCTGCGAGGGCCCCGGGGCGAGAAAAGAAGCATGCTCATGATCCTCTCATACCCTCTCCATCGCAGCCGCACACAACCCGGGTTTTGGTTTCCGTACCATGGGATCCGCGCCGCAAGGGACGCCATCACGGCTCCCGGCGCACTGTTCTCTGCGACTCTGAACGGCGCTCAGCCACTCCGATGAAGGGTATTAGAACCTGACACCGGACGGTTGACGAGCCGAGCGCGACACGCCTACCTTGGCAATCTCGCGCTCGACGGCGCGGCGGCTTCACTCTCGGATTTGGCCGAGACGCTCCTCCAGTAGGAAGACAATGTGAAGCACTTGACGCCCGCCCGCTGAGTTCGTAGTTTGACAGGACGCGCTCGAAACAAGGGCTGCCACGGCAGCAACCAAATCGGGCACGGTTCTTTGAGAGATTGGAGACATAGCGAGCCCTCGTCGGCCGCTCGGCTGACGCCTCCCTCGGGAGCGCCGTCAGTTGCGAACGGACAGACGAGAGTCACCTTAATAGAGCTCAACAGCAACGATCGTGTTACTGGCCTCGGCTAGTGCACGAGTACACTTCTCGAACCAGAGAAGACTCTTCTACTACGGAGAGTTTGATCCTGGCTCAGGACGAACGCTGGCGGCGGGCTTAACACATGCAAGTCGAACGAGAAAGGGTCCTTCGGGACCTGAGTACAGTGGCGCACGGGTGAGTAACGCGTAGACAACCTACCCCCAGGTGGGGAATAACTACGGGAAACCGTAGCTAATACCGCATAATGTCAGATGGCCGCATGGCCGCCTGATCAAAGCTTTATGCGCCCGGGGATGGGTCTGCGTTGGATTAGCTAGTTGGTGAGGTAATGGCTCACCAAGGCGACGATCCATAGCGGGTCTGAGAGGATGATCCGCCACACTGGCACTGAGACACGGGCCAGACTCCTACGGGAGGCAGCAGTGAGGAATATTGCGCAATGGAGGCAACTCTGACGCAGCCACGCCGCGTGCAGGAAGACACCCCTCAGGGGCGTAAACTGCTTTTATACGGGAAGAATGCCCTGGTCGCCAGGGAGTGACGGTACCGTATGAATAAGGACCGGCTAACTCCGTGCCAGCAGCCGCGGTAATACGGAGGGTCCAAGCGTTGTCCGGAATCACTGGGTGTAAAGGGTGCGTAGGCGGGCTTGTAAGTCAGGGGTGAAAGCCACCGGCCTAACCGGTGAACTGCCCTTGATACTGCAAGTCTTGAGTCTCGGAGAGGCTACCGGAATTCGTGGTGTAGCGGTGAAATGCGTAAATATCACGAGGAACACCAGATGCGTAGGCGGGTAGCTGGACGAGTACTGACGCTCAGGCACGAAAGCGTGGGGAGCGAACAGGATTAGATACCCTGGTAGTCCACGCTGTAAACGATGGATGCTCGGCGTCACTCCGCTTTAGGAGTGGTGCCCAAGCTAACGCGTTAAGCATCCCACCTGGGGAGTACGACCGCAAGGTTGAAACTCAAAGGAATTGACGGGGGCCCGCACAAGCGGTGGAGCATGTGGATTAATTCGATGCAACGCGAAGAACCTTACCCAGGCTCGAACGCTAGGGGAC
>DUBD01000199.1:0-5814 GCA_012960515.1 Bacteroidota bacterium
CCAGTTGAGTCCGATGACGTCGAGGTTGTAGAGGGATTCGTCCAGGACCTGCCAGGCAAAGTCGACGTAGCGCCACATCGTCTGGTCGCACCCGAATCCATGGGCGAGGACGAGCGTGCGCGGGCCGTCGCCGTAGAAGCGCACGTGGTTGCGGGAGAGGACGTCCACGGGAGGGGAGGAGGGGCCGAGGAGCGGGACGCCGGAAGGGTACGACTTCCGCCCTTCCGCTGCCAACCGCCCCCGAGCTCGTGGCCGCCGCCAGCCGCTGGCGGGGCGCCTGGGGTCAGGCGGCCTTCGCAGCCGTCGCGGCCATCCGCTGGAGCCAGAACACGAGCACGTCGTCCTCGAACTTGGGGTTCTGGCTCCGCTGGAGCATCCAGGAGAGGAGGGACTTGATGGGCTGATCCTCCATCTGCGCCTGCCGCGCGGCCTCGGCGACGCCGGCCTCGCCGAACATGCGCCCCGTCCGGGCGACCTGCTCGTTGAGACCGTCCGTGTAGCAGAGGAGGGCGTGGTCCGGGGGCACCTCCAGCGCGTAGTCCGTGTACTCCGTGGTGGGGTCCAGGCCGAGGATGAGGTCGGACTGCTCCACCATCCCGGCCGTCGTCGGGCCGACGAGGATGGGGCGGCAGTGGCCAGCGTTGGTGTAGATCACGCGGTTGTTCGCCGGCTCCCAGCGCATGAGCAGCAGGGAGGCGAACGTCTCCTCCAGCACCTGATCGTTGATCAGCATCTCGTTGACGCGCTTCATCAGCGCCGCCGGGGAGACCGTGCTATGGAGCATCGCGTGGATGGTGCTCCGGATGTAGGAGAGGAAGCTGAAGGCGTAGAACTTGGCCTGGAGCCCCTTGCCCATGATGTCCCCGACCGTGATGAGGTACGCGCCGTCTCCGGCGGGCGCCCAGTCGAAGAGGTCACCGCCGCCGTCCTCCTTCGGCTGCGTGAAGAAGGTGGCGCGCCAGCCGTCCACGACGGGCATCTGGCGGGGGAGCAGCTTGTCCGAGAAGTCGCGGCCGATGCGGGAGTTCAGCTTGGTCTGATAGAGCTGGCTCCGCTGCACGATCTGGTCCACCCGGCCGATGAGGTGGTCGATGTCGAACGGCTTCGTGAGGTAGTCATCGACGCCTTTTCGGAGGCCTTTCTGGCGGCTGAGGTCGTCGTTCTTCGCCGTGAGGAAGATAAACGGGATGGCCTGGAACCGGGCGTCGCTTCGGAGGGCCGCGAGGAGGGCGAACCCGTCCATGTGCGGCATCATGATGTCCGAGACGATCAGGTCCGGGGGCTCCTGCTCAATGAGCTGGAGGGCGTGCTCGCCGTGCATCGCGGAGCGCACGTCGAACCGCTTCCCAAGGCGGTATTCCAGGAGCCGCCGGAGGGTCGCGTTGTCCTCAACGACGAGGACGGCGGGGCGAGCGCTCATCGGGAGGAGGGGGGCTGCGGGACGGAGAGGGCACCGTCGCCGTTGGGGGGGAACTCGTCGATCTCGAGGTCGGCCGGACGGAAGAGGCCGGCGAAGACCGCCTCTCCAGGGTTGGTGAGACGGAACGAGAGCCGCTGGCGGTCGGCGCCAGCGGGGCGGTAGTCGAGGCCGCGGGTGCAGGTGATGAGCATGAGGAGGCCGCGGCCGCGCTCGGAGGGGGCCGGCGCGTCGAGGATGGCCGTTTGCGCCTCCAGCTGCCCGAGCAGGTCGAAGCCCTGCGAGGTGTCCTCGATCTCGACGCGGACGTCGTCGTTTTCCACTGCCACGGTCACGCTGATCTCGGGGTCGCGCTCCACGAAGGCGGCGTGCTGCACGAGGTTCGCGATCCACTCGTGGACCGCCAGTCGGAGCACGATCTCGCCGTCGGGGTCGAGGGCGGGGCGGAGGGCGCCGCACTCCGCCCACGCATCGAACAGCGCGTGGACGTCATCGATGACGGTCCCGAGGTCGTGGAAGTGGTGGGTGCTCATGGCACCGGGGCTGCGGCCCCGTCGGTCCGCTTACGCCGTGCCCGTCGGGCGGGGCGCCTGGGCCGCGTGCTGTGCCTGGATGGCGGCGTCCACGGTCGGGAACTGGCGGAACACCTTGTAGGTGCGCGTCAGCTGCACGACGACCTGGACGGGCCGGCTCACGCTCGCGAACACGACCTGCCCGCCGCCCGGGGTAAGCTGGCGGTAGAGCGAGAAGATGACGCCGAGGCCGGTGGAGTCGAGGATGCCGGTGCCGGAGAAGTCCAGCACGAAGTAGCGGACGCCCTGGCGAGCGTGCTCCTGGCAGGCGGCCTTGAACTCGGCCGCGTTGCGGAAGTCGAGGGCCTTGCCGACGCGGATGACGACAGCGGACGAAGAGGTCTTCTGGATGGTGAAGCTCATGGCGCGAAGGGACGCGGGGGCCGGGACTCCCGGCGGAATAGGTGGGGTGCCGGCTGTGGTATCGGCGGACAACCCCTCGGGGTCGAATATCGTACCACGCTACCACCCATTCTGTCCGTTCGTCTATGCGCGAGGGCACGCGAGTGCGACAAGCGCCGTTTCCATTGCCCAGGGGCCGTCTGGGGCTCCGCCGCTCGCAGACCGTTACGGTTGTCCGCGGAGTGCGGCCGGCGGGAAGACCCGTAACCCGGCCGGTGGAATCGAACCTCGCCGGGACTCCCCGGTCCGCTCCCTCCCCTCGCTCGGTAGCTTCCTCGGATGCCCCGTCTTCGCCTCCTGCTCGCGTTCGTGGTGCCCCTGCTGGTCGGGTGCGCGCGGCACGAGACCGGCCTTCCGCCTGGGACTACGGTAGAGGACCTGCCGGACGGAGAAAGCTGGGATGCGGAACTCCGGGTGACGAAGGCCGGGCAGCCGGCGCTGACCCTCGCGGCCCCCTACATGGCGCGGTTCCAGCGTCCCGACTCCAACTACGTCTACCTCGGGCCGCCTCCCGGCACGCCGGACTCGCTCCAGTCCCGCATCGCCGTTCGTCTCTTCGACGCGGACGGACAGCCGAACGCGTCCATCGCGGCGCGTCAGGCGTGGTATTACGAGTCGGACGGCCGCCTGGTGGCCGATGGTGGCGTGGTGGCCGAGACGTTCGGAGATGCGAGCGCGCGGATCCAGGCGGCTCGGCTGCGCTACACAGACGACGGGACGTTCTCCGCCTCGGGCAACGCGGACGTGGACCTTCGCGGGCAGCCGAGTGCTCGCATCCGCGCCCAGGTGGTCTCCGGCGCGATCTCCGGTGGACGATACACGGCCGAGGGCGGGGTGGAGGTAGACGCCGGTTCCGGACGGACCCTGCGCGCCTCGCGGGTGACGTGGGACGGCTCGCGGTTCCGAGCGCCGGGGGCGTTCCGGTACACGGGGCCAGGCGAGCGCGTGCGGGGCGTCGGGCTCGTCGCCAACGGGGACCTCTCGCGGTACTCGTTCTCCCAGGTTCGCGGCGAGATCGACGTGCGAGAATGAGTCCCCCGTTCCTTTACTCCCGGCCCACTGGCGGCTCGCGTCTTCGGGCGTGGGCGCTCGTCGCGCTCGCGGCCATCGCGACCGCCAGCGCGGCGTCGGCGCAGGTCCGGACCGTCGAGATCCTCTCCGCGGACCGAGTGGAGGTGGAGAGCGACAGCCTCACGGGCGTGGTCCGGCGGCTGACGGGGAACGTCCGACTGCGGCAGGACACGACGACCCTCGCGGCAGCCTCCGCGGTGCAGTACGTCCAGCGCGGCGAGGTCGTCCTGACGGGAGCCGTCCGCATCGTCGCGGGGGACGACACGCTCACCGCGGACCGCGTCACCTACGATTCCAACACGAAGCAGGCCCTCGCAGACGGGCGCGTCCGCATCGGTGCGGAAGGAGGCGCGCTGTTCGCCCCTCGCGCGACGTACAACACCCGGGACAAGCGCGCGCGGTTCGAGGGCGGCGGCCGGCTGGAGCAAGACGGCGCGACGCTCGAAGCGCCGAGCGGGACATACGAGACGGAGCGCCGGTTCGCCGAGGTCGAGGGTCCGCTCACGCTCCGCGATTCGGTCTCCACCCTGACCGCGGCCCGCGGCACGTACGACGCGCGCTCGCGCCGCGCGGACGTCGTCGGTTCCGTTCGGCTCCTCCGCCAGCAGGACCGGCTGGACGCAGACTCGCTCGTCTACTTCCGGCGCACGGAGCGGGCTCGTGCCTTTGGAGACGTTGTCCTGGACCGTGTGGAGGCCGATAGCCTCCGCCGGGGGCTCCTCTTCGGCAGCCGGCTGGTCTACGACGGGCAGGACGCGACGGCCGCGATGACGGCGGGCGGCGGCCCCGCGCTGGCGGTCCTCCTGGAACGGGACTCGACGGGCGCGACGGACACGACGCTCGTGCGCGCGTTCGCGTTTGCGGCCTCACGCGAGGAGACCGCGGAGACGCGCCAGGACCGGTTGGCCGCCTCCGGGGAGGTTCGGCTCTGGCGCGATGGCATCGGCGCGGTGGCGGACTCGGCGTCGTTCAGCCGCACCGCGCTGGCGGACTCGCTATCGGATGCGCCTCCCCGCGACCGGCTGGATCTATACGGCGGCGCCCTCGGGCTGCCTCGCCCGACCGTCTGGGTCCGCGGCTCCCAACTCGTCGGCGACTCGCTGCGCGTCCTGACGGGCGCACTTCGCGACTCCGTGCTCGCGACGGGCTCCGCCTTTGCGGGCCAACTGGACTCCACGCTCGGGCGCGTGCAGCAACTCGCTGGTTCGCAGATGCTCGGCCTCGTGGAAGGCGAGGCCATCCGCCGCCTCCACGTCTGGCCGGCTGCGCAAGCGATCTACTACCAGGCCACCGCCGACGGCCTGCTGGACGGTGCCGTGCGCGTCGGTGCAGACAGTCTCGTGTTCCGATTCGACGAGGCGGGGGAGTTGCGCGAGGCGGGGGTGTTCGGCAACGTCGAGGGCACGCGCTTCGGGCCGGGCATCGTGCCATCGGAGCGGCTCCCTGGATTCGCGTTCGACCCCTCGCGCCAGCCCGCCCGTCCCGACCTGCTGGCGGGGTGGGAGGGCGGCTGGCTGGCGGCGCACCCCGAGTGGGACCGCGTGACTCCTGCGGACGACGAGACTCCCATCATGGAGGCTCCTCCGGCCGAGGAGTCCGCCCGCTCAGAGCCGCCGCCAGCGGGAGCGGAGTAGGTTGGCGCGATGGAACCGCAGCCCCCCCTCGTCCTCCGCGCTGAGGGCCTCGTTAAACGCTACCGCCGCCGCACCGTCGTGGACGGGGTCTCCCTGCAGGTCCGCGAGGGCACGTGCGTCGGGCTCCTCGGCCCGAACGGGGCCGGCAAGACGACCACGTTCTACATGGTGGTCGGGATGGTGCGGCCGGATGCGGGGGAGATCTACCTCGTGGACGAGCGCCTGGATGGGCAGGGCACGCAAGGCGCAGCCCGTACCCGGCTCACACGCACGCCGATGTACAAGCGCGCGAGGCTCGGGCTGGGCTACCTCGCGCAGGAGGCGAGCATCTTCGCGCAGCTCAGCGTGGAGGACAACCTCCGCGCCGTCCTCGATTTTCAGCCGCTCCCGAAGGCGGAGAAGGAGGCGCGAGTGGAGCGGCTGATCGGGGAGTTCGGGCTGGAGAAGGTGCGGCGCTCCAAGGGCTACCAGCTCTCCGGGGGCGAGCGCCGGCGGACGGAGATCGCGCGGGCGCTGGCAACGGAGCCCCGGTTCCTTCTCCTCGACGAGCCATTCGCGGGCGTGGACCCCATCGCCGTGGAGGACATCATGCGGATCGTCGCCGGGCTTCGGGAGAAGGGGATCGGCGTGCTGATCACGGACCACAACGTCCACGAGACCCTCGCGATCACGGACCGCGCGTATCTGCTGTACGACGGCCAGATCTTTACCGAGGGGA
>DUBD01000199.1:5824-15956 GCA_012960515.1 Bacteroidota bacterium
GACGCATCTGGGTGTCATTCGTTCGCTCGTACCGGGGGCAGTTCCGAGCAACGCCGGGCAGGTCGAAGTGATCGCCGAAGAGCTGGCGGCGGACGAGGAGGTGCGGCGCCGGTACCTCGGGGAGAGCTTCACGCTGGACCGCTACCGCCCCTGACATCTCGCCCCGCTGGCGGAGCGCGTGGACACGAAAGCGCCCGCCCCGGGGCCTGACGGCACACCGAGGCGGGCGAGGGGTGTCGACGAGACGCGTGCTAGCGGACGATCGTCAGCGGCTGCGTCTCCGAGCGGCCGGCGGCGCTCACGTGCACGAGGTAGGTGCCCGCGCGGAGCGTGCGCGCGTCCAGCTGGATCGGGTGCGTACCGGCGGGCAGGAGCCCTTCGTGCGCCGTCCCGACCTCGCGGCCGAGCAGGTCATACAGCACGACGGACACGTCGCCGGCAGCAGGGAGCGTGAGGGTCATCTCTGCACGCCCGGCCGAGGGGTTCGGGTACGCAGCGGTAACCGCCAGCTCACCGTCTGCGCCTTCCTCGGCCGCGGTCGCGGATGCGTAGGAGACGCTCAGCCACATGTCCGCGGAAAAGGCGGTCCACGCCTGAGACATGTTGTAGAACGCGCCGTTGTCCCAGCGCTCCCACTGGTTCGGGTTGTCGCCTCCGAGGCCGCGGTCGTCCGTGCCGAGTGCGGTCAGGTCGTTGAGGCCAGCGCCGGCGCTCCACTCCGGGCCCACGCAAAACGGGCCGTCCACGGTCGGTGCGGTCGTCAGCGGGTGGTTCGTCGCCTCAATTGGCAGCGCGTTCGGGTCCGTGTTCGTGACGGTGGTGATGTCGAACGACTCACGGTAAATCTCCGTGCCAGGGCCAGTGCCGAGCCCCCCGTCGTACCCCGGAGTGCCGGAGTAAAGGACGATATCGTAGGAGGTCATCGTCGGGCTCGCCGACCGGATCATGTGGATATCGACCTGCTCGACCGTGATCGAGGACATGCCGTCCGGCAAGTTGAAGCAGGAGTACTTCCCGCTGTCGCCGTAGGTGTTGGTGCCCCAGACGTACCCTCCGCCTGTCACCGTGTACACGATCTGGGAGTCCGTGTTGGGATCGACGTGTGAGAGAGTGGAGCCACCGAGGGCCGCTGCCTCCGGGACGGCAGCTGAGGCGATGGTAGAAGTCTTGCCCTGCGCCAGTGCATCCGGGGCACCGGTGATCAACAAGCCGAGAGCGAAGAGAGCGTAGCGAAGCTTCATAAGGGGGAGGGATGGGATGTGCCGCGGGTTGCGGGGTCCAATCAATATACGGGGTATGTTCGCGGTGCCTTCATTCATTTGTGGGTGGCGGGCTCCGCGCGCTGAGGGAGCCCGCCACGGGCCGCTGGCGGTCGCCTAACGCGATCAGATCGCGGAGAGCGCGCGGTCCAGGTCTTGGAGGAGGTCTGCTTCCTCTTCCACGCCCACGCTCAGGCGGATGAGAGAATCGGGGAGGCCCGCTTTCTGACGAACCTCGGCAGGAATGGAGCCGTGCGTCATGCTGGCGGGGTGCGAGACGAGGCTCTCGACGCCGCCCAGACTCTCCGCCAGCGCGAAGACGCGGGTCCCCTGCATCACGCGAATCGCCGTCTCGATGGCGTCGTCTTCGAGGGTGAAGGAGACCATGCCGCCGAACCGCCGCATCTGCTTCGCGGCGAGCGCGTGGCCCGGGTGATCCTCGAAACCGGGATAGCGGACGTGGCCCACCTTCGGGTGGTCGCGGAGGAAACGCGCGACGGCCTCGGCGTTGTCGCAGTGGCGCTCCATGCGGAGGTGGAGCGTCTTGGTGCCGCGGAGCTGGAGGAAGCAGTCCATCGGGCCGGGCACGGGGCCGGCGGACTTGATGAGGAAGCGGAGCTTCTCGTCCCACTCGTCATCGCTGGTGAGCACGGCCCCGCCCACGAGATCCGAGTGCCCGCCGAGGTACTTCGTCGCGGAGTGGACCACGAGATCGGCGCCGAGGCTCAGCGGCTGCTGGAGGTACGGGCTGGCGAACGTGTTGTCCACGACGACGGTGATCCCGCGCGCCCTCGCACGCTCCGCCAGCGCGGCGATGTCGAACACGCGAAGGAGGGGGTTCGTGGGCGTCTCGATCCAGAGCAGCTTGGTGTTGTCCTGGAAGACGGCCTCCACGTCCGAGGGCTCGGTCAGATTGGCGAAGGTGAACTCCAGGCCCCAGGGCTCGTGGACCTGCGTCATGAGGCGGTACGTCCCGCCGTAGAGGTCGTCCGTGCTGACGACGTGGTCACCGGGGCGGAGGCACTTCAGGATGGAGTCGATGGCGGCCACGCCGCTGGCGAAGGCGATGCCGTGCGTGGCGCCTTCGAGCGCGGCGAGGTTGCCCTCCAGCGCCGTCCGCGTGGGGTTGCCGACGCGGGCGTAGTCGTAGCCCTGATGCACGTCCGGCGCGGACTGCACGTAGGTGCTGGTCTGGTAGATCGGCGTCATGATGGCGCCGGTAGAGGGGTCGGGTTCTTGGCCGGCGTGAACGGCGAGCGTGCCGAAGCGGGCGTCGGATGGGGCGGACATAGGGGAGGGGCGGGTCAGGCTGGCGGCAGCGCTCGGCGGGAGCGGGCGCCAGCGGGGCGGGGGAGAAACGAACGAGGGGGTACAGCCGTGGCCGTACCCCCTCGGGGAGGAAAGGTGCCGGAGGGCTTAGTCCATCGAGACGCCGGCGCACTCCGCGGCGGCCTCGGCCTCGTCGGCCATGCCGCGCGCGTTGTAGATCTGCAGCAGGGAGTTGCAGACCGCCGGGCGGTTGGCGTCGTCGGTGAGGTCGCGGGCCATCTCCAGGGAGGCGATCGCGGAATCGAGGTACTCGTCACGCTGGGCGATGAGCGCGTCGTACTCGTCCTGCTGATCGAGCGTGAGCTCGCCGGCCTCGGTCTCCACGCGGCCCGCCTCGCGGAGGTTGGCCACGCCGAGGTTGTAGTACGCGTCGGCGTTCTCGGCGTCGAGCTCCGTCGCGGCCTCGAACTGCTCGATGGCGTCGCTGAAGCGGTCCACGTTGAGCAGGAGCGTGCCGTAGTTGTAGCGGATCAGTGGGTCATCCGGGAAGTTCTCGACCTGCTCCTCGAACTCGCTGATGGCGCGCTCCGTCTGGCCGCTGGAGGCGAGCGCGTTGAGGTACTCCTGCTCCAGGCGGTCGGCGTCCTCGTCCCCTTCCTCGATGTTCTCGCGGGCGGCGGAGAGCACGTCCAGGGCCTCAGCGCCGCGGTCCATCATGAGGTAGGCGCGGGCGAGGTAGATGGAGGCGTTGGTGTAGCTCGGGTCGAGCTCGAGGGTGGTCTCGAAAGAGCTCGCCGCGGCCTCGTTGTTCTCGCTGAGCAGCTGCGCCAGCCCGAGGCTGAAGTGGCTGCTGGCGGAGTCCGCGCCGACCTCGATGGCGCCCTCGAAGAACGGGATAGCGTCCGATGCGGGCGTCGCCTCGGAGGTGAGCGTCTGGTTGCCGTTGTTCATGAACGAGGCCCACGCGTTGCGCTTCGCGTTCATCACGTCGGGGTCCTCGGGGGCGACACGGAGGGCGTTCGCGATGGCCTCGCGGTAGGCGGGGACGAACTCGCTGCGGTTGACCACAGCGGCGGCGTCCATCTGCGTGCGGATGACCTCGGGGAGGAGCGCGAGGGCCTCCACGTTCTCGGGGTTCGTCTCCAGCGCGCGGCCGAGCTGCTCGCGGGCCTCTTCGTAGTTCTCCTGGCGGAGGGCGAGCTTGGCGCTCTCCACGTTCGGGTCGCTGGAGCAGCCGTCAGCGCCGCCGAGGAGCACGGCGAAGGCGAGAAGGGCGGGGAGGAGGGTGAGTCGGGATCGCATGGCGTCGGGTGGGGTGAAGGGCGCCGCCCGGGCCGATGCCGGCGGGGCCGGCGCTTCAGGTACGGCCGGGGAGGCGCGAGGAAGCTACACGTACCTTGAGACGCTCGCCGTCCCGACAGGGTCCCCAATCGCCTCTCTCGCAATCATGCAGCCCGCTTTCCGCGCGTTCCTCACGGAGCTTATCGACTACGCCGGGCTCTTCCCGCCCGCCGCGCTCGACCTCGCGCCGGCGATCCGGAACCACCTCCGTTACCGTCAGGGGGCAGACGCCTGGATGCTCGGCCGGTTCATCGTGCCCGCCGCGCGGCTCACGGACCTCGGCGCGTTCGCAAGCGAAATGGACGGGGCGCCCGTGCGCCTCAGCGTCCTCGGGCTGGCGGACGTGCCCGGCGGAGCCGGGAGCACCGGGCGGGCCACCGTCGAGGCCGCCCGTCACTTCGAGGCGGCGCACCCCGGTCGGGTGCGCTGTGACCGGTTCGAGCTACGGACGACCCCGGCCGATGTGGACGCCGGGCTGGCGGAGGCGGTCTCCGAGATGGGCCTCGGGGCTGAAGACGCCGTCGCGCTGGAGGTCCCGTTGGTGGGAGACACGTACGACCCGGGGCGCGTGGAGCACGCGGCGGCCTCCATCGCGGAGGCGAACGCTCGAGCCGGGCGCGCGATCGCGGCGTTGAAGCTGCGGTGCGGCGGCGTCACCCCGGACCTCGTGCCGGGTGTCGAGGCCGTCGCGCACGCGATCGCGGCGGCTCGGGACGCCGGCGCCCCGTTCAAGGCCACTGCGGGGCTCCACCACCCGTTCCCCAACTGGGACGAGGCCGTCGGTGCCCGGATGCACGGGTTCGTGCCCGTCTTCGGCGGCGCCTGCCTCGCGCACGCCCACGGCCTGGACCGCGACGCGCTGGCGGAGGTGTTGGACGATGACGACCCCGCGCACTTCCACCTCGCGGACACGCTCGGGTGGCGCTCGCTCCAAGTTTCTGCCGAGACCGTTCACAGCGTTCGCCAGTCCGCGGCGCTCTCCTTTGGGTCGTGCTCGTTCGACGAGCCCCGCGAGGATCTCCAAGCGCTCGGCTGGTGGCCCGCGTCCGCGTAGCGAACCGCGCCGCCGCTGCCTCGTCCTCTGCTTTGCCCCTCTGACTCTCCCCCGTCCCCGTGACCTCCTTTCTCGATCTGCCTGCTGACTCCGGTTTCGGCCTCCACAACTTGCCCTACGGCGTGTTCTCCACAGCCGACGATCCCGCGAAACGGGTGGGCGTCCGGCTTGGCGATACCGTCGTGGACCTCGCGTATCTGGAGACGCACGGGCTCATCGCGGTCCCAGGTGCGGGACGGGCGCCGGTCTTCCACGGCACGCTCAACGCCTTCATGGCGCTCGGGCGCGGTGCGTGGGACTCGGTCCGAGGCCGCCTCCAGGACCTCCTGAGCGCCGACGGGCCGGACGACTTCCGCGCCTCGGAAACACACCGCGCGTCCGGGATGCACCCCCTTGAGGAGGTCACGATGCACCTGCCGGCGGAGATCGGGGACTACACGGACTTCTACTCGTCGCGCCAGCACGCCACGAACGTCGGCACGATGTTCCGCGGCCCAGAGAACGCGCTGATGCCGAACTGGCTGCACCTCCCGGTGGGCTACCACGGGCGGGCCTCCAGCGTGGTCTTGAGCGGGACCGAGGTGGTCCGCCCCAAGGGCCAGCAGAAGCCGGACGACGGCGCCCCGGTGTTCGGGCCGTCGAAGCTGCTGGATATCGAGCTGGAGCTCGGCTTTTTCGTTGGGCCCGGCAACGAACTGGGCTCCCCGATTCCGATTGAGGACGCGCGCGAGCACATCTTCGGCTTCGTGCTCGTCAACGACTGGAGCGCGCGGGACATCCAGAAGTGGGAGTACGTCCCGCTCGGGCCGTTCCTCGGCAAGAGCTTCGCCACCAGCATCAGCCCCTGGGTGGTGCCGACGGCCGCGCTGAACCCCTTCCGCGTCGCAGGAGAGGCGCAGGACGCGAGCGCGGGCAACCCGGAGCCGCTGCCCTACCTCCGCCAGTCGGGCGAGCGCTCGCTGGACATCGAGCTGGCGGTGAAGCTGAAGACCGCGCAGATGGACGAGGCGGAGACCGTCGCGCGGAGCAACGCGAGGTACCTCTACTGGAGCCCCGAGCAGCAGCTGGCGCACCACACCGTCAACGGGTGCAACGCCCGGCCGGGCGATCTCATGGCCAGTGGGACGATCTCGGGCGAGACCGAGGACTCCTACGGCTCGTTCCTGGAACTGACGTGGCGCGGTACGCGCCCCATCCAGCTGCCCTCCGGTGAGACTCGGACGTTCCTGGCGGACGGGGACTCCGTGGTGCTGGCAGGCGAGGCGGTGCGCGACGGCGTCCGCATCAGCTTCGGGGAGGTCGAGGGGACCATCGCGCCCGCCCGTTGAGCTGCGCCGTTACCCGAAGGCGCCAGCGGGCGGCGGGTGTGCGGAAACGCTTTCTCGCTACACCGTTGTTGCACATGGGGGAAGCTCGGTTATCTTTCGCCCTCTGCGGCATTGCGTCTGCCACTCAGACGCCCCACCACATGCGGCGCTGCCTGGCCCTGTAGGCCTCCACTCGCATGCGACTTGCCCCCCCGCCGGCTCTGTTCCGGCACTCTGTTCCCGTTCGGCTCTCGGATTTCAATTTCGATTTCCCGAAGGGACTCGTAGCGGCCTATCCGGCCGAACCTCGCGATTCCGCCCGCCTCATGGTGGTGGACCGTGAGGCCCGAACGGTCGAACACAAGACCATCCGCGACCTCCCGGACTTCTTTTCGGAAGGGGACGTCCTCGTCGCGAACGACACGCGCGTCTTCCCGGCGCGCCTCCGTGGCTACAAGGAAAAGACCGAGGCGAAGGTGGAGGCGTTCCTCCTCCGCGAACTCAACTCCGAGCAGCGGCTCTGGGACACGATCGTGGACCCCGCCCGGAAAGTCCGCGTCGGCAACAAGCTGGTCTTCGGCGACGAACTGGAGGCCGAGGTGCTGGACAACACCACCAGCCGTGGCCGCACCCTCCGCTTCATCTTCGACGGCACGCCGGAGGAGTTCTACTCCGTAATCGACCGGATCGGGGAGACGCCGATCCCGCCGTACCTCCGCCGCGCTGCGGAGCCCGCGGACAAGGTGCGGTACCAGACCATCTTCGCGCAGGAGCGCGGCGCGGTCTCCGCTCCAACCGCAGGGCTCCACTTCACGCCAGACCTCATCGCGGCTCTGCGGAACCGCGGTACCGAGATCGCGACGGTGACGCTGCACAAGGGGCTGGGCTCGTTCCGGCCGGTCGAGGTAGAGGACCTCTCCAAGCACCGGATGGACGGGGAGAAGATCAAAGTCACCCGCGAGGCGGCGGATGTCGTCAACCGCGCGCTCTTGTCTTCCGAGAACACCGTGACCGCGTGCGGCACGAGCGTGCTCCGGTGCGTCGAGTCCTCGCTCTCTGCGGATCGGACGCTGAAGCACGTGGAGGGCTGGACGGACAAGTTCATCATGCCGCCCTACGACTTCCTCATCGCGGAGCGGCTGCTGACCAACTTCCACCGGCCCAACTCGCCGCTGCTCATGATGGCCTCGGCCTTCGCGGGGCACGAGCTCCTACGCTTCGCGTACGACGAGGCCATCCGGCATGAGTATCGCCTGTTCTCCTTCGGAGACGCGATGCTGATCGTGTGAGCCCGCTGCCCGCTGGCGGTGATCGCCGGCGGGCGGCTAGGTTCGGGGGGCACCACACGAGCAACACATGGCGAGAGACGAGGCGTGGGCCGTCGTACCGGCGGCCGGGAGCGGCACGCGCATGGGCGGCGGGCCGGACGCCCCCGCGAAGCAGTTCCGGACGTTGGGCGGCCAGCCCGTCCTCGTCCGAAGCCTGGAGGCACTCGCTGCCGCGCCGGAGGTGCGGGGTGCGGTGGTCGTAGTCGCCGCGCACGAGGTGGCGCGCGTCCACCAGCGGTTGGCCTCGAGCCCCGCTGCCGCCTTCGTCCGGGCGGTCGTGGCGGGGGGCGACACGCGCCAGGCGTCCGTCGCGCGAGGGGTCGCGGCGGTCCCGGCCTCCGTTCCGGTCGTCATCGTGCACGACGCCGTGCGCCCCTTCGTTCGCCCCGCCGACGTCTCGGCGGTGGTCCGCGCGGTCGTGGAGCACGGCGCGGCGGCGCTGGCAGTCCCCGTCGCCGACACGCTCCGCCAGTCGGACGGGAAGACCTTCGGCGCGACGGTCCCACGCGAGGCGCTCTGGCGGATGCAGACGCCGCAGGGCGCCCGCCGCGAGGATCTAGCCGGCGCCCTCGCGCAGGCCGACCGGGACGGGTGGGCCGGGACCGACGAGGTCGCGGTGCTCCAGCGGGCGGGTGCGGCGGTCGCGTTGGTGCCCGGCGACGAGCGCAACCTGAAGCTGACGCGACCCGCGGACTGGGCGCTGGCAGAGGCGCTCTGGGCGGTGCGCTGATCTGCGGCGCCCGAGCGCGCATTTCGCTTGCGTCGGATCGCTCGCGCCGCTTGCTTCCCGCTGACCTCTTTCCCCTCCCCATGCGAATCGGACACGGCTACGACGTTCACCGGCTCACCCGCGGCCGCCCGCTCATCCTCGGCGGGGTCGAGATCGAGTCCGAGGTCGGGCTGGACGGGCACTCGGACGCGGACGTCCTCGCGCATGCCATCACGGACGCGATCCTCGGCGCCGCCGCGATGGGGGACATCGGCGCGCACTTCCCGGACACGGACCCGAAGTGGAAGGGCGCGGACAGCATCGAGCTCTTGCGTGAGATCGTCCGCCGCGTTCGGGCGGAGGGGTGGGCCGTCGGGAACGTGGACGCGACGGTCGTGCTGCAGGCCCCCAAGCTCCGCCCACACATCGATGCGATGCGCCAGCGGCTGGCGGAGGCGATGGGGGTGGACGTGGGCGCCGTGTCTGTCAAGGCCACGACAGGCGAGGGGATGGGGTGGATAGGGCCCGGCGAGGGGGCGGCCACGCACGCCATCGCGCTGCTGCTCCCCGTGCCCGCATGATGGAGTCGGTCGAGGCGCTCGCGGTCTGGCTGATGGAGTTGCCGCCGCTCGGCATCTACGCCGTTTTGCTCGTGGTCTCCTACGTCGAGAACCTCATCCCGCCCATCTGGGGCGATACGGTCATCGTGCTGTGCGGGTGGCTGGTGGGAGTAGGGACGATCGCTTTCGTCCCCACGGTCGCGCTCGCTACCCTCGGAGGTGCCGCAGGCTTTATGACGATGTACGCGATCGGCCGCCAGCTAGACGCCGCCATCGCCGCCCCCGCGCGGCTTCGGTGGATCCCCCGTGCTCCTCTCGCGGCTGCGGAACGCTGGCTGAAGCGGTGGGGGCAGGGCGTCGTGATCGCCAATCGGTTTTTGGCGGGGGGGCGGTCGGTGATCTCCCTGCTCGCGGGGGCGTCGCGGCTGCCCGTCGCGCAGACGGTGCTGTGGTCCTCCATCAGCGCGCTGGCGTGGTGTGCGGCGCTCGTGGCCGCAGGGGCATGGGTGGGCACGGAGTGGGAGCGGGTGCTGGACGTGCTCGGCGCGTACGGCCGCGTGATCACGGCGCTCGTCGCTGTGGGCGTGCTCGTCGGGTCCGTACGGTGGCTGCGCACACGGCGCGCGATGGGCGGGCCACCCCAAGAAACCGAGAAGACACCCGGGGAGCGCTCCGATCCGGCCGAACGGCGTTGACACCCCTTCGCACCGGCGGGTAGATTGGCCCTCCGTTTTGCAGCCGCCCGCTGGCGTAGCTCAACTGGTAGAGCAGCTGATTTGTAATCAGCAGGTTGGGGGTTCGAGTCCCTTCGCCCGCTCTGCCGCTCGCCTCTGTGGAGCGGTCCTGTTCTTACGCGATTGACCTTGGGAGTGCGCCGGAGTTGGAGAGCCGGGCCAGACTGTAAATCTGGTGTCTTAGACTGAGAAGGTTCGATTCCTTCCACTCCCACCACCGTCCGCCAGCCGCGCGCTGGCGGCGCGCGCGGGAGTAGCTCAGCTGGTAGAGCACTAGCCTTCCAAGCTTGTGGTCGCGGGTTCGAGTCCCGTCTCCCGCTCACTCGGGCGTGGACGAGGGCCCACCGCCCCTCCGCGCTCCATTGCCTCCTTAGCTCAGCGGTAGAGCACTTCCATGGTAAGGAAGGGGTCCCCGGTTCAAGTCCGGGAGGAGGCTCCAGGGCCAACGGGCCCGGATCTGAACTGACTCTTACCCACGTACTCGCGAGCACGGCTCGCGCCCCAACCCATGGCGAAGGAGACATTCCAGCGGACGAAGCCGCACGTGAACGTCGGCACGATCGGCCACGTC
>DUBD01000200.1:0-9583 GCA_012960515.1 Bacteroidota bacterium
GCTGCTTGGCCTGCCGCTGCAGGACTGCCACGAGGTCGTCCGGACTCAACGCGGCGCCCCCCTTCTTCTCCTCTTGCGTGATCGCGGACTGGAGCATACGGATCGCGCCGAGGCGAACCGTGTCTCGGGCGCGCATGGCGTCTTTGAGATCGCGGGCGAGAGTTTCCTTCAGCATGAGGTCGTCGGTCGGGGTCGGAAGGTACGGCCGGACGCTGACGCCCTCCCGTCACGCCGGGGTCCCGCACGCCTCCTGCTACCGGATGGCGAACCGGACCGCGAGGACGCCGAGGCTGGCCGAGGACACCCCGAGCGCGATGCCGGACAGCGTGTCGTAGTGAAGCGCGTCCTTTCGCGCGGTGTCCAGTCCCAGGAGCGGACTGCCCAGCGTCCGGTATGCGTCGTCAACTCCGTCCGCTTTGAACTTGTAGTGCACCGCGACGGCGCCCGCGGCCACCGCCAGCGCGCCGAGCCCGAGGTCTAACACCCGCCGCCGGGTGTTGCTCCGATGGGTCGGGAGCGAGTGGGACAGCGGGGCGTCTGCCGCGAGGCCTTCGGGGCGGAGGACGAGGGTCACGCGGCCGCCGCCGGCTGGCGCCGGCACTCGCGCGGCCGGGTGTCCGTCCAATCGGGCCACGAGGGTGCCAGTCATGCCCTCCGGTTGGTCCACGATGAGCGGGGTCTGCCCGAGCACCTCATCTGGCCTTCCGTCGCGCTCCCACACCACCTCCGCGTGCAGCGGAAGCGATTCGATGCGGGTACGGACCGGCAGCGCCATCGGGACTCTTCGCTGGACTCCTTCTTCTAGCCGGATCTCGGTGGTCGCCGGGTGCGTATACCAAGCTCCGCCCGCGTCGAGCAGTACCAGCGTGTAGTCCCCTGCGGCGAGTTCGAACGGCCCGTCGGCAACCGTCCCCAGGATCACGCCGTTCGCAAGCACGCGAGCCTCGCGGTCCGCGGACTCGACCGTGAGCGACGCGGTCTGCGCGACGGCTGGAGCACAAAGAAGGAGCGCCAGAACGAGTGGGGCCCAGCGAGTCATCGGGATGCAGAGGCTGTGGGTCGGAAACCGTAGATGTAGCGAGGCTCGGCGAGCACCACCAGCGTCCCCCCCGCCCCGACGAGGCCGGAGCGAACCCGGCCAGGGAGTTCGTGGCGCCACTGCTCCGCGCCCGTCTCGGCGTCCAGCGCGACGAGTTCGTTCCGGTACGTGCCAACGTACACGAGGCCGCCCGCCGACAGAGGCGCAGCGGCGATCACGCCGTCGAACGGGCGCGCCCAACGCACCTCGCCAGTCCCGGCGTCGATGGCAAGGAGACGTCCGTCGGTGCCTCCGGCGAAGACCCGGCCACCTCCCAGTGCGGGCGTGGCCCATCGGACTCCTGCCGCCGACTCCACCCGCCAGCGCTCGGCGCCGGTCGTGGCATCCAGCGCCACGAGCGCGCCGCGGGTCGTCGGGAAGACGGCGAGCGCCCCGCTGGCGGCGGGCGTCCGGTAGACCGGGGCGCCGACATGAGCGTCCCAGCGGACGGCCCCCGTTTGGGGATCGAACGCGCGGACCCACCCATCGGTGTCGGCCACGATGGCGAGGTCGCCGGCGAGGACCACGCTGGCGTGGACCTGGGCGGTCTCCCCCATCCGCTCGGCCCAGAGTTCGCGGCCCGTCTGCGGCTCGATGCCCCGGACCGTCCCATCGTGCGCCGCCGCCACGAGCACACCGCCCGACAGCTTCGCGCCACCCACGTGCTCGGTGCCGCGGACGCCCCACCGCTTCGCAGATCGAACGGCGTCGAAGGCCACGAGGCCCTCACGGCCCTTCGTCACAGGCACGAACACGAGCGGCCCCATCGCCTCTAAGCGTCCATCGATCGCGTCCCCTACGTCACCCTTCCCCACGGTTTCGCCGGTCCGGCCGTCGATGACGAGCACGCCTCCGTCCCGCGTGCCCACGAGCACGCGCCCGTCCGTGAATACCGCCGGCGCGTCGGCTCCAAACCCGGCGTCTGCGTTCACGCGCCAGACCTGCTCCAACGGCGGGGCCGGGGCCTCCGCCTCCCGCGCGGCACTCGAGAAGGCGCTCTCCACGGAGAGCGTGGAGCAGGCGGAGAGCACCGCCAGCGCGAAGAGAACGACGCTCGATGACGAGAGACGACGCATCAGAAGTCCCACCCGAAGAAGAACTGCGTGAACGGCTCGCGCTCCTCCCAGTGGAACCCGTCCCAGAACCGGTAGCCGATGTCGTACCGGAGGACGAACGCGCCGAACAGGTTCAGCCGAGCCCCAGCCCCTAACGACCCGAACGCCCGCCCGATGTCCTGGCCGTTGAGGTTGTAGAGGTCCGGCCCGGTTCCGTCACCGTTCCACCCGTACGCGGCATCCGCGAAGAGCGCGCCGTTCAGCCCGGCGACGCCGAGCGTCCCCAGCGCGGGGGACATCAGATACGGCGCTTTGACGAGGGGGAAGCGCAGCTCTTGCGAGGTAAAGAGCATCCGCTCCGCCCGGACGCGGAGCAACGGGAAGCCTCGCGCCGACCACGCCCCTCCGAGCAACGTGTATCGCGCCCGGCGCCCCACGTTCGCCCGCGCGAGTCCCCAAGATGCGAATGTGACGTCGCGCGATAGCCGCGCGTAGTGCCGGACGTCCGCGCTCACGGTGTAGTAGCTCAGCGCGGACTGAAGCAGGTCCGGGGTGTACCCCACCCCGAGTGATGCCCTCCACCCGTCCACCGGGCCGAACATCCCATAGAGGGCATTGTCATGGGAGAAGCTGAGGGCGTTGGAGAACGTGAGCGTCCGGAGGGTGTCGTACGCCCCGAACTGGTCCGGCTCGAAGATCTCCTTCGCGCTGTACCCGAGCGACGTCGATAGGTCGATGCGGCGGAACGTGGAGAGCGGGTAACTCACGAGGCCGAGCCCGCCGTGAATCTGCTGGTACGTGGGCAGGAACTCCTCGCCATCGGGGTCGCCGCGGTCGTAGAGCGGGCCAGCGCGGCGGAACAGCCCGTACCCCACGTTGGCGCGGCGGCCGACGTGGATGCGCGTCACCGATGCGTTGAGCCCGTCCACGAACGACCGCCCCTGCGGGCTGGCGCTGTACGCAGAGACGAGCAGCCGATCGTCGCCCAGGAGGTCCGAGAACGCGATCACGGCGCCTCCCGCGTTGTAGTCGCCGGTCGTGGCGGTCGCGAACGAACCGGCCGCCACATCCAGCGAATACCGCCGGCGGTACGGACGCGCGGGCTCAGCGTCCTCAGGCGTCTGGTAGCGGGGGTACACCCACGCCTCCTCGCCCTCGGGCGCGGCGACCGCCAGCGACTGGCGGGGGGCGGCGGCGAGGGAATCCAGCCCGATGCTTCGGACGGTGAACCGGAAGTCTTCGAAGGTCGCGAAGACGAGCGTGGAGTCGTTCGCCCAGGTCGGGTCGTAGGCCGCAGCGGTGAAGTCGGTGAGCTGGTGTACGCGGGTCTGCGGCGGCGGCCCCTCCGCTCCGCCCGGGGTGGGCTCTGCGGGCAACGTGACAGGCGCACGCTCGGGAGCCGGCACGAGATCGGCGAGCCAGAGGTTCATCGCGCTGAACTTGCCGTCTTCCTCGCGGCGGGCGCTGATGAACGCCAGCCGGTCGCCGTCTGGGCTGTAGCGGGGCGCGAGGTCCACGTGCGGACCGGCGGTGAGGTAGTCGATCCGGTCAGTGTTGAGGTCGTACTCGAAGAGGTTGAAGTGGGGGGTGCCCGGCCCGGCGAAGGCCGTCCGGTCCGACGAGAACGCGAGGCGGCGGCCGTCCGGGGAGAAATCCGCGTCACGGTCGTCGTAGGCATCGGCCGTGAGCTGGCGGAGCGCGCCGGCGCCGCTGGGGCCGCCCGCCCGGTCATAGAGGTAGAGGTCCGCGAGGCCACCGCGGCTGATCCCAGTGAAGGCGACGAGTTGCCCGTCCGGAGACAGCGTGGGCGAGTAGATCCCAACGAGTTCGTCGAACCCGAGCATGTCCACGCGCTCTCGCGCGCGGAGGTCGTGGAGGTGGATCACGTCGCGCTCGCCCCGCTTCGTCACGAACGCCAGGAGCCCATCGTCCGAGACATCCATCCGGCTCTCCATCAGGTGGAAGGCTTCGTAGTCCAGGCTCCGCCCCGCACGGACGATCACCTCGGGATCGCCCGTAGGCCGTAACGCCGCGTCCACGGGTGTCGCCAGCACCTCGGAGTAGCCGCCCCGGTTGGCCACCGTGAGCACCTCCTGCCGCCCATCTGGGAACCGGTGGACGACCGGCTTGAAGTGCGCGCCCCGCGCTGCCACCGGGGCCGATGTCAACGACGGCAGGTCCGCGTCCTCCAGCTTCGGGAGGTACTGCTCGCGGACCCAGTCCCACCACCGGTCGGAGACGACGTGGAGGTCCTCGCCGAGCACGAACGCGATGACCTTGGCGAAGTCGGGGTCGCGCCAGGCGTTCTCCAGGAGGTCCAGGATCCGCTCCTCTCCGTACGTCTCCGCGACGAACCGGCAGAAGGCCTCGCCCTCCTTGTACATCACGTACGAGCCCGCGATGCGGTCCATGTCGTCCAGCGGGACGAAGAAGTTGGAGGCGACCGCGTCGCGCAGGATCATCTCGTGCTGGTGATCCGGCTCCCCGCTCCAGTACTCCGCGAGCCCTTCCGTGAACCACAGGGGCACCAGACGGTCCACGGGCCGGCGGTGGTCCCGGAGGATGCGCGCCAGCTTGTTGAAGGTGAAGACGTGGACCAGCTCGTGCTTCACCACGCGGCGGAAGCGCTGCACGTTGCCATCCGCGGGGATGACGACGCGCCCCTTCAAGAACTCGAAGAACCCGCCCACGCCGTCCGGGATGAAGCCGGGCGTGGTGTTGGTCTGCTTGAAGTGCAGGTTGGAGGCGTAGAAGAGGAGCGGGACGCGGTGGTTGAACGAGAAGTTGAACCGGTGCTCCAGGTCCTCGTACGCCTCCTCGGCGGCCTGCGCGCCGATCTCCGCCAGCTCGCGCTCCTCCGGGTAGAAGTAGACGTCGAAGTGCTCCGTCTCCAGGACGTGCCAGTCGAAGTCGTCGTACTGGATCTTGTTGCGACCGAACCCCTGCGCGCTGGCGGAAAGCGCCGACGCCGCGACGACGCCCACCGCCAGCGCGGCGAGGGCGACGGAGCGGAGGGCGGAGACGAGCCCGGCCCGTGAGCCGGGCCGGGGGGCGGTCGCAGGCATGTGCGCAGAGGGATCCGAGACGACGATAGGGGGCGCCCGTCCCGCGCGCAAGCGGCACTCCGCGAACGGCTGCAGCCCTGGGCGGGTGGTCGTCTCGCGACGCCCAGCCGTCGCTAGCCTGCGAGGGCGCCCTTCAGGTTCTGGATCGTCTCGACGGGCGTCGGGTCCACGCCCTTGCGCATCGCGAGCCAGAAGCTGACCCAGTCGCCGAGTTGGATGAGCGAGAGCATCCGGTCCAACCGGGATTCCCCCTCGCTCGCCACGGAGCGCCAGCCGGAGACCGTCCGCGCGACGAGTTCGCGCGTGATATCGAAACGACGGCCCGTCTGCGGGTGGTCGTCCGTGTCTTTCAGCGCGAGGACCTCCATCCGCCCGAGCACGTCCGCGGGGCCGGCCTCGTACCCCATGATCTCGTTGTGGTCCAGCTCGGGGAACACGTTGCCCACGGCGGGATGCTTCGCGTTCTCGTGGATCTGCGTCCGCCAGCGCATCCCGACGGGCTCCATTAGCCCCGGGCCGGTGTAGACGACCGGCAGCGTGCCCTCGAGCGCGCCGGAGATTTCCCTCGCGAGGTTGGTCCGGTCATCCTCGCTGTACGCGTCGGCACGCTGCTTGGCGTGGCCGAGCGCGGTCAGAAATGCGTCATCCGAGAGATCCAGGAGCCCCGAATCCCGGAAGACACGGAGGAGCACCCCGAGGGAGTACCCCAGCGCCGCACGGGGCTGCATCCCCCCAGGGATCGTGATGACGGGGTGTCCGTCCGCTTTCTCCTGCAGCGTGCCGCCGGAGGTGACCGCCGCCAGCCGGGCGCCGCGCTGGCGGGCCGCCTCGAAGGCGCTGAGCGTCTCCTCGGTCCCGCCCGAGTACGACGAGCCGATCACGAGCGTGGACGCTCCCACCCAGCCGGGGACGCCGTAGGACCGGTTTACGAGAACGGGCACGCGCGAGTCCTCCGCGGACAGCGCCCGAACCAGATCGCCGCCGATCGCGGAGCCCCCCATCCCGCAGATCACGATGCCGGTCACATCATCGTCGACTCCCACTCCGTCCGCGCCGCGGCCCCAACCGTCGGCGAGGTGATCGGGGAAGGCGGCGATCGCGCCGCGCATGTCCTGGGGGTCGAGGTCCGTGTCGTAGAGGGATCGGGGCATGGGCAACGGGGAGGTCAGAGCCGGAAGATCGCCCTCCGCCCGTTTCCGTGACACGGTTTCCCTCGCCCCCCCACGACCGCCAGCCGGCGGCCGTCGCTACCGCAAGACGCGCCCCTCCGGCGCGAGCAGAGCGGCGAGATCCTCGTTGTGGCAGACGAGCCAGTGGTCCAGCAGCCGGCTCACCGCGTCGGAGTCCGGCTGGCGGAGCGCGCGGAGCGCGAGGTCGCGCGCCTCGTCCATCGTGAGCATCCGCAGCACGCGCTTCACGAGTGAGAGGTACGCGGGCGAGGCGGAGAGCACGTCCACGCCCAGCCCTACGAGCAACGGCGTGATCCGGGGGTCCGCGGCCATCTCGCCGCACAGGCTCACGGTGATCCCGTGCGCGTGCGCCGCCTCCACCGTCCTGGCCACGAGCCCAAGGGCCGCGGGGTGGAGCTCCCGATAGCGGCTGGCGACCAGATCGTTGCCCCGGTCCACGGCGAGCGTGAACTGGGTCAAGTCGTTGGTCCCGATGGAGAAGAAGTCCGCGATGCGCGCGAACCGCTCCGCCATCAGCGCGACGGCCGGGACCTCCACCATAATGCCGACGGGGATCTGCTTGCAGTCCTCCAGCCCTTCGGCCTCGAGTTCGTCGCACACCTCGCGGATGATGCGGCGCGCGAGGCGGACCTCATCAACCGACGAGACCATCGGCAGCAGGAGCCGTGCAGGTGAGTCACCGGCCCCGAAGGCCGCAGCGCGGACGATCGCGCGGACCTGCGGCCGCATGAGCTCAGGCTTGTCCAGCAGGATCCGGATCCCCCGCCAGCCAAGGAAGGGGTTCGCCTCCCGTCGCGCCATCGGCAGCACCTTGTCCCCGCCGAGATCGAGGAGGCGGAAGGTGACCGGGTAAGGCGCCGCCGCCCGGATCGCCTCGCGGTACACTTCGAACTGCTGCTCTTCGTCCAGCGCTCGCCCCTCGGTGAGGAACAGCATCTCCGTGCGGAAGAGCCCGACGCCCGCCGCACCGTACTCGTGGAGGAGCGGGAATTCGTCCGGGAACTCCACGTTCGCCTGGAGCTGCACGGGGTGTCCGTCGGCGGTCTCGGATGGCTCCGCGACGATCTCCGACCGGCTCTCCTCCAGTCCCGCGAAGCGAGACCGCCGGTCCTCGTACGTGGCGCGCGTCTCCTCCGACGGGTGGACGATCACACGGCCGGAGAACCCATCGACGATGATCTCGTCGCCGGGCTTGATCGTGTCGGCGATCCCGTGGAGGCTAACGGCCGTCGGCACGCCGAGCGCGCGCGCCATGATGGAGACGTGGCTCGTCGGCCCCCCGAAGTCCAGGACAACCCCCAGGACGCCGCGACGGCTGAACAAGAGCACGTCCGCCGCCGTCAAGTTCCGCGCGACCACGACCCGGTTCTCGTCGATCCGAGAAAAAGCGCGGCCCTGCTGGAGGTTGCGGAGCACGCGGTTCTGCACGTCCACGAAATCCGCGGCGCGCTCCCGGAGGTGGGGGCTGTCGCTCGCCTCCAAGCGGCGGCGGTGCTCGTCCAGGACTTCCTGCACGGCCCACCCCGCGCCCATGTGCCGCTCGCGGATGAACCGGAGGACGGCGTCGTAGAACTGGCGGTCGCGGAGGATGAGGGTCTGCGCGTCGAAGATGCCGGCGCTGGAATCGCCGAGCTTCTGCCGCGCGACGAGCGTGACCTTCTTCAGCTCGCGCTCGCTCCGCGCGATGGCGCGCTCGAAGCGTTCGACCTCCGCCTCGGTGTCGTCTGGATCCAGATGGTCGCGCTCGGCCTGGTACGCCCCGCCCGCGTACACGTACGCAGGCCCCACCGCCACGCCGGGCGAGACGCCGATCCCGTCCACCACGACCTCCCCACCGGGGACCGGACGGGACGGAGACTCGGAGTGGAGGTCGGAAAGGGGCATCCGCGGGGAGGAGTGAAGCGCCAGGGGTGCCGCCAGCGGCTGGCGGTGGACCTAGACGGGCTCTCCGAAACCACGCTCGAAGAGCGCCTCCAGCGCGTCCGCGGCCTCCGTTTCGTCGGGGCCGTCGAAGAGGAGCTCTAGCGTCGCGCCCTGTTCGGCGGCGAGCGTCATCACGCCGATGATGCTCTTCCCGTTGATCTCGTAGCCGTCCTTCTTGATGTAGAAGTCCGAGGCGAAGCGGGCCGCCTCGCGGACGATCATGGACGCCGGGCGGGTGTGGACGCCCGCACGATTGCGGACCGTGACTTCGCGCGTGAGCATAGCAAGACGTGAACGGGACGGAAAGATAGCGGCGCGGAGAGCGCCGTTACGCATGGCGCGAGGCGAGGGATCGTGCGAGCGCGAGGAGAGCGTCGGCCGCCGGACCGGCGGGCAGCACGGACAGTCCGCCGCACCCGCGCTCCGCTTCGGCCTCGGCAGCATCGGACGCTTCGCGGAGCACGCCGAGGCGCTCCATTCGCGCCCGCGCATCCGGCACCTCCTCCGGCGCGAGGCCGTCCAGCACGCGGTCGAAGAACGCGCGATCGTCCTCCGCTTCTGCGAGCTCCAGCGCGCGCAGAAGGAGCCACGTGCGCTTGCCCGCCACGAGGTCCCCGCCGACCGCTTTGCCCCACCCCTCGCTCTCCGCGACCACGTCCAAGAGGTCGTCCTGGATCTGGAACGCACGGCCGAGCGCGCGGCCGGCCGTCCGAAGCTCCGCCCGAGCCGCATCGTCGGCGCCTCCGATGAGCGCGCCGAGGTCGAGCGCCAGTTGGAGGAGCGCGCCCGTCTTCCCGTCGATCATCCCGAGGTAGGCCTCTGGAGTCACGTCCCGCCGCGTTTCGAAGGCGAGGTCCAGCGCCTGCCCTTCGCAGAGCCGCGCGACCGTCTCGTGGAACGCGCCGAGGGCATCGCCCAGCCGGTCCGTGTCCGACTGGCGGAGGAGGTCGGCGGCGAGAGAGAACAGCAGGTCGCCCGCGAGGATGGCCGTGGCCTCGTCCCACTCCTCGTGCACGGTCGGCCGCCCGCGGCGGGTCGGCGCGTCGTCCATGATGTCGTCGTGGACGAGCGTGAACGTGTGGAACACCTCCACCGCCAGCGCGGCGGGCATGGCGCGCTCTCGCGCGGCGCTCCCCCCGAACGCTTCGGCGGTCAGGAGCACCATCGCCGGCCGAACCCGCTTGCCTTTCCCCGCGAGGGCGTGGCGGACGGGCTCGTAGAGCTCAGCGGGCGAGTCGGGGAACGTGAGGGCGGCGAGCGCCGCCTCCACCT
>DUBD01000200.1:9593-15758 GCA_012960515.1 Bacteroidota bacterium
CGGAGACGGCGGCCCGCAACGGATCGGTCAGGGTCAAGGAGCGGAGTGGTGGGGGGCGCACCGGACGCAGCCCCGCGCGCGATGATCCCAGCGGAAGGGTTCAGACGCCGCCGAGGCCGCGGACCTCCGCGAGCGCCTCGCCGATGCGGCCCTGCACCTCGTCCAGCGCGCCCGTCCCGTCAATCTCGACGAAGCGGGAGCGCTCGCGGAAGAAGGTCTCCAGCGGCTGCGTCTCGCGGTGGTACTCCCCGAGCCGCGTCTGGATGGCCTCCGGGTGGTCGTCGGAGCGGTGGAGCAGGCGATCCGCTGGGACATCCTCCGGCGGAGGGTTGAAGTCGAGGTGGTAGATCGCGCCCGTCTCCTTGTCCGTGCGCCGCCTGGAGAGCCGCCGCACGATGTCCTCCTCAGGAACGACGAGGCTGATGACGGCGGAGAGCGGCGCGTCCTGCTCGGCGAGGTGGTTCATCAGCCACTCCGCCTGCGGGATGGTCCGCGGGTAACCGTCGAGGACGAAGTCCGTGTGGCCGATCTCGTCCAGTTTCTCCGCGACGAGCCCGTTCGTCACCTCGTCCGGGACGAGGCGGCCGTCGCGGATATAGCGGTCCGCGTCCTGCCCGAGGGGCGTCTGCGCTTTGATGGCCGCCCGAAACAGGTCGCCAGTCGAGAGGTGGACGAGGCTGTGGCCCTCGGCGAGGCGCTTGGCCTGGGTGCCTTTGCCCGCACCGGGGGGCCCGAAAAGGACGAGACGCATGGACGAACGTGCTATGGGTGAGAGGCTGCGAAGATACCGGGGGGGCACGAGGGGTTCCCGTGAAGCATGAGCCCCGGCCCCGTGGGATCACGCGGTATCGGGGGTGGGTAGAGACGGGATGCCTCTCCCACGCGAATCCGCGTCGTTCACCGCCCGCTTCGAGTCGTGGGCCCTCCCCCGGCTCGCCCGTGCGCTACCCCGGTGGGTCGTGCCCGATCACCTCACGAGCCTCGCGCTGGCGGCGGCGCTCGCCGGAGGCGGGGCGTACGCGCTGGCGGGCCAGAGCCTCTCGTGGCTCCACCTCGCCTCCGTCGCGCTCGTCGTGCACTGGCTGGGGGACAGCCTGGACGGCACGCTGGCGCGCGTGCGAGACATCCGGCGCGAGCGCTACGGCTTCTTCGTGGACCACTCCGCCGATGCGGTCTCCGCCTGGCTGCTGCTGGGCGGCCTGGCGCTCTCCGGGCTGGTGCGCCCCTGGTTGCCGCTGGCGGTCGCCGCGGGCTACCTCACGCACATGCTGCACGCGGCCCAGGTCGGCATCGCGCGAGGCCGCTACGTGCTGGCGCCAGCCGGCGGCATCGGGCCGACGGAGGTCCGGCTCGTTCTGATCGCGATGAACACGGCCGTGTGGGCGCTCGGCAACCCCGTCGTGCGGTCCCCCGGCTGGACGCTGCTCGACGCCATCCTACTGGCCGGGCTCGTGCTGCTTCTCGTTACCTGGTCGGGCCTTCTTCTTCGCGAGCGGGCGCGATTGTCGCGGGAGGATCCCCCCCCCGGATCTCGTCGCCCGGCCGAACGGTCCCTTCGTGAAGCACCCGCGCGTACCACCGCGTCTCGCCCGGTGCGCGATCGGGCTTGATGCGCTTGAAGTTGCCGTCCGCGAAGTACGCCTTGATGGTGTTGCACGGCTCCACGCGGCTCGCCAGTTGAAGGACCACGCGGTCACCGACCGCCAGCGTGTCGCCGATCTCGAGGTCTCCCCACGCCACGCCGGCCACCGTCAGGTTCTCCCCGACGGCGCCGGGGAAGATCGGGTGGCCCTCGTCTTGCAGCGTCTGGATCAGCTCCACCGGGAACAGGCAGACGGCGCGTTCCGGTCCGCCGTGGACCTTCGGGTGGTTGACGGCGTCGCCCGCCAGCCCCTCGCGCCCCACGAACGCTTCCGGGACGGCCCGCTTGGGCACGCCACCGTTCGAGACGTTGACCTGGAGGACTCGTGCGGGCATGGGCGCGGGCGTGGACTGCCCGCAAGATCGCGCCGCGCGCTGGCGCCGCCAGCCGGCGGGAGGCGAATCCGTTAAAGGTGGATCCGGGCCCCGATCATGAGCTCTTCGTACGAGAAGTCCACCCAGTGGCGGTCGGTGTACCGGAGGACGAGCGAAGGGTAGGTCGCATGCCGGCTCTCCAAAGGGTCCACCTCTACGGAGGAAACGGGATGCCAGGAGTAGCGAACGAAGAGAGAGGAGAAGCGCGTCGTGTACACCTCGGCTCCGATCTGTGTAAACCAGTTCCGAGCCGTCTCCTCGAGTTCCCTGCCTCCCCGGACCGGTGCATTGCCCTGCAGTGGCGGTTCTTCCTGATAGATGTAAACCGTGTGCTCCTCCACCCCGCCTCCTACGGAGACCTCCAACCGGCGGTCGTGCCAACGCAACAAGGGCAGGACGACCTCCCCGTACGGCCTGACTGAGGAAGCGGACAGGGAGAGATACTCCCGTCCGTCCGGCCCAGAAGGCCCTCCGGTCGCAACCGAGTCGAACTCACCGATGTACGCTCCGAACCGCACCCACGGCAACGGCCGAACGGACAGGTCGATGCGATAGGGGACGCTGAGTTCGCGCCGCCGGCTCTCGATCTCAAGAGGACGGTACTCAAGGACCTCCCCATCGCGGGCGACAACGGCCCCGAACCCCGTGATCAATGGGTTTGCCGGCGTAGCGAAGAATGAAACGTCACCGTGGACCCCAAGACTCACGAGTTCGTGACGCCGAGGGGGTTTGGGAAGCGGGCGGGGCTCCGGACGCTCCCGTCCCCGTAGCGATGCGGCGACCTCGGGCCCCGGCAGTTCAGGCGGTCGCACGGTGTTGAAGTACGTCACCTCGTTGAGCTCAACAGGACCGACGGCGCCCTCGCCTCCCACGAGGCGTGTGGCCACGTCCCCAAACGTTGCGCCGATGACCAAACCGAAGGCTGCCCCGGTCGCGTTCTCATCCATGACCAGTGCCCCGAGGCCAGCCCCGACTGCTGCTCCCCCGTACGTGCCCCATCGTTGCCACGTCACGTCGTTGGAGCGATCGATCGCCGAGATATCGGAACGGGACAGGGTATAGGCGTCTGGGAACGAGGGGTCTCGCGGCGTCACAGCAGGCGACAAGACAAGTAGCGAGTCCGTCGTGTAGAGTGCGTATCCCTGGTACTGCCCGGACTCGGTCAACACGCGAATCTTGGAGGACCGTCGCGCTTGAGGGACCGGCGTCCGTGCATCGATGAACTGAACGAACCGAGCGTTCGCAGACCACGCCGGGTTCGCCGCGACCGATGGATAGTCCTCGAACGAATCAACGAGGGCGCCCAGCGCTTCCGCTTCGTCCCACGACATCGCCAGCAGCACGGAGTCTCCTTCGGCCACTACGTGAACGGAATCACCGTACTGCGTCTCGAATCGGAACGGCGCATTACGATCAAGGCGAGGGAACAGCCCGAAATAATCGCGCTCCCCCTCATTCAGCTCCGCTCCTACTCGCGCCCCGAGTTCGTAAGGAGTTTGCGCGCTGGCGGCTCCTGCAATCAGACCGGCAGTGATCAGAACGGTACAGCAACACAAGCCCAGACGGGCCGACTTCGAACGAAGCATCGAGGGACGATACGAGTGACGAATGGGGAGTGGAGAAGCTATCACGGAACACACTCACGCCCCTATGCGCCACAAGCGCAACGCTTCCAACACTTTGCCTACTACCGACCGCGGTTGACTGTCCAGTCGTAGGCGAATCGGACGCGAGGGTCCGCTCTCAACTCCAAGTGCGTCTTTCCCGCCAGCCGCTGGCGGAGCGCGCCGGCACGCGGGCGCGGCATGGAGGCGAGCAGCGCGTCTCCGAGCGGGACCGTGCGCGTCTCCCAGTCACCTCCGAACCAGTCCACGAGAGACGAAAGCACGAGCGTCCGGCCATCCCACCGCGCGAACCGTGACGACGCCAGCCACTCCCCCATCGCTCGGTCGAGGGTCGCGTCCAGATTCTGGGCCGTGAACGCGCTCGGCTGCAACTGGGGGCACGAGACCGCCGCGCAGTTGAGCCCGACGTGGATCTGCGGATCCAAGCGCGACGGCCGCAGCGCCCGCAGCGCCGATGGCACAGGAGCGCCGTCTACCCGAGACTGCCTTCTCAGAACGCCATGCTCCAGCTGGTTGAGCGTCGCGCGCGTCCCTGCGACGGGGAACGGTGTCTGGAAGAATGCCATGAACAGACCGTCCCGTTCGAGGTGGCGGGCGCGGGGGTGCGCCAACACACGCTCCAGAACGCGGGCGTTGTACGCGTTGAGGAGAAACGCCGTCCGCTGGCGGTCTGTGCGGAGCGCAGCGGGGTCTTGTTGCGCGACCGCGCGGAGTACCGCCTCCAGGTCGGCGCGATGGGACCGCGCGAGACGGGCGTAGTCCACGCGCCCATCCGGGTGGACGACGGCCCGTAGTACACGGTCGAGAGGTCGTTCGACTGACGGTTGCGCAGCCGCCCCCACCGCCATCAGCAGGGCGAAACAGGAGAGAAGCGTTCGCATCGCGGCGCGAACGTCGCCCAGCCGCGATCCGTGCGTCACTCCGCGAGCGTCGCGTCCACTCGTAGCGTTTTCGTCGGCTGGTCCGCGTCATCGGTCTCCACCGCGACCGCCAGCCGGAGCGCGTTGCCGTTCGCCACCCTGGCGGGCTCAGGGACGTTGACCAGGACAGCAGCTACATCGCCTGGGAAGACCGGCCGATCTGGGAAGACGAACTCCACTCCCGGGGCATCTGCCGTCGCGGCCAGGAGCCGGACGGGTCGGTCGCCTCCGTTCTGGAAGCTGAAGACGGCCTGGTAGCGCTCGCCTCGCGGCACGCCCTGCGCTTCTGCGTGATCCCTCGCGAAGACGAGCGAGCCCATGCGGACGCCTCGCGCCACGAACACCGGCACCACGTCACCGGAGATGCGCAGCGTCACGCCCTCGGTCTCCGTACTCACGCGGACGGTCTTTTCGAACGGTCCGGGGCGGCCGTCCGAGTCATACGCCACCACGATGCGGCCGGAGTCGCCCGGCGCTACGGGCTGGCGGGTCCACTCGGGCGTGGTGCAGCCGCAGGCGGCCTCCACGTCCGTGAGTTGGAGCGGGGCCGCGCCCCGGTTGACGAACGCGAACGTGTGGCGGACCACCTCGCCCTCGTCGAACGTGCCGAAGTCGTGGCGCGTTTGATCGAAGGCGAGGTCGGTTTGCGCGCTGGCGAGAGGCACCGCCAGCAGCGCGAGCGCGAGGGCCGCGATCGTGCGCATCAGTACGAGAGGATCTCGCGAGCGGCGGTCATCACGTCCTCGTCCTGCGGCAAGACGGCCTTCTCCAGCGCGTCCGCGTACGGGATCGGGGAGAACGCGCCGGCGACCCGCTTGACGGGCGCATCGAGGTACGGGAAGGCGGCATCGGAGACCTGGGCGGCGATCTCGGCGCCGAAGCCCATAAACTCGTGGTCCTCGTAGGCGACGAGCACGCGGCCCGTCTTCTTCGCGCTCTCCAGAACCGTCTCCGTGTCGAACGGCAGGAACGAGCGCCCGTCAATCACCTCCACGCTCACGCCCTCCTTCTCCAGCGCCTTGGCGACGTTGAGCGCCTTGTAGACGATCGCGCCCCACGTGACGATGGTGAGGTCCGTGCCCTCGCGCGCGATGGCGGCCTTGCCGAGGGGCACGAGGTAGTCGTCGTGCGTCTCCGGGCGCCGCGCCGGGCCCTGGCGGTAGAGCGCCTTGTGCTCCAGGAAGAGCACCGGGTCCTCGCCGCGAATGGCCGTCTTGAGCAGGCCCTTCGCATCCGCCGCGTTGCTCGGCATGACGACGTGGAGGCCCGGGAAGTGACCGAAGATGGCCTCGATGTTCTGGCTGTGGCACAGGCCGCCGTGGATGTAGCCGCCCGCCGGGACGCGGATGACCATCGGGCAGGTCCACTCGCCGCGCGAGCGGTAGCGGAAGCTGGAGACCTGATTGCGGATGGGCTGCAGGGCGGGCCAGATGTAGTCCGCGAACTGGATCTCCACGACGGGCTTGTAGCCCGCCGCCGCCAGCCCCACGGCGCTGCCGATGATGGAGTGCTCCGCGAGGGGCGAGTTGAAGCAGCGGTCGCCGAACGCTGCGGTCAGACCGCGCGTCGCGGTGAACACGCCGCCCTTGCCGCCGCCCACGTCC
>DUBD01000201.1 GCA_012960515.1 Bacteroidota bacterium
CCGCCAGCCGGTGGCGTTGGCGGGCGGGTGAGGAGTCACCGCATCGCTTCGGCGGCGCGGGCGACGTCCGCCAGCAGGACGGCGGCGGTCACGTCCGCGCTGGCGCCGGGGCCCTGGAAGAAGATGGGGTGGTCGCCGGTCCGCTCGGTGTGGACCACGACGGCGATCTCGGAGGGGCGGAGCGCGGCGAGGAGGGAGCCGGCCTCGGCACGTACGCCCTCCACCCGGGCGTGGATGGAACCGTCCTCGGAGAGCCGGGCGACGTACTGGACCTCGGCGGCGTCTAGCTCGGCTAGCCGCTCGGACCAGACGGCGTCGGCCTCGGGGAGGCGGCGCCAGAACTCGTCCAGCGGGACGTCCGCGAGGGGGGCGGGCACGAGGCTCTCCAGCGCCACGTCGGCCGGGTTGACGCGCAGGCCGACTTCGCGCGCGAGGAGCGTCAGCTTGAGCGCCACGTCGCGGCCGGAGAGGTCGTCGCGCGGGTCGGGCTCGGTGAAGCCCTCGCGGTGCGCCTCGCGGACGGCCTCGGAGAACGGGAGGCCGGCGTGGGTCCGGCCGAGGACGTACGACAGCGTGCCGGAGAGGACGCCCTCGACGGTGAGCACGCGCGCGCCGGTGCGGACGAGGTCGCGGAGGCGGGCCACCACGCCGAGCCCGGCGCCGACGGCGGTCTCGTAGAGGTAGGGGACCTCGCCGAACTGAGCGGCGGCCTGCGCCTCGCGCCAGGCCTCCATGGGGACGGAGGTGGCCGCCTTGTTGGGCGTGACCACGGCGATGCCCGCGCGAAGCAGGTCCGCGTGCCGCGCCGCCACGGCCGCGCTCGGCGTCGCATCCACCACGACGAGCCGCTCGACGCGCGCCGCCGCCAGCTGGCGGACGATGGCGGCGAGGTCGGCGGTGGGGGCACCCGGGAGGCCGTCGGCGGCCCTGGCTGGGTCCAGGCCGTCGGCGTCGAAGAGGAGGTGGCGGGAGTCCGCCACGCCGACGAGGCGGAGGTTGAGGCCCGTCTCGCGGAGGGCGCTCTGGCGGTCGGCGAGGAGCGTGAGGAGCTTGCGCCCCAACGTCCCCGCGCCGATCACCGCGACGTGCGCGCGGAGACGCCGAAGCGCGAACGCCTCGTGGAGCGCCGTCAGAGCCGTCACCGCGTCGGCCTCCGCCACGGCGCAGGAGATGGTGTGCTCGCTCGCGCCCTGCGCGATGGCGCGGACGTCCACGTGCGCCCGCCCGAGCGTGGCGAAGAGCTTGCCCGCCAGCCCGGGCGCGCCCGCGAGGTGGGCGCCCACCGCCGCGACGACCGCCGCGCCGCCCTCGGCCGTGACGCTGGTCACGTCGCCGCGCTCGATCTCGCGCGCCAGCCGCTGGCGGAGCGCCTCGGCGGCGCGGTCCGCGTCGGCCTCGCGGGTGGCGACGCAGACGGAGCCCTCGGCGCTGGCCTGCGCGATGAGGTAGACGGGCACCTCGGTCTCGGCGAGGGCCGCGAAGACGCGGGCCGCGAGGTCGGCGACTTCGAGCGAGGCCGCCCCGCCGATCCGCACGAGCGCCGCCCGCCGCACGGCCGTCACCGCGTCGATGCGGCCGGGGCCCGCGGCGTCCTCCGGGCCCACGACGGTCCCGGCGTCCTCCGGGGCGAGGGTGTTCGCGATGCGGAGCGGGATGCCGGGCGCCTGGAGCGGGCGCATGGTCCGCGGGTGGAGCACCTTCGCGCCGAAGTGCGCCAGCTCCGCGGCGGCGCCGTAGCTCAGGCGCGGGAGGGTGAACGCCTCGGGCACGAGGCGCGGGTCCGCGGAGAGCACGCCGCTCACGTCCGTCCAGATGACGACCTCGCGGGCGCTGAGCGCGCCGCCGAGGATCGTCGCGGTGTAGTCCGAGCCGCTGCGGCCGAGCGTGGTCCGCACGCCGTCCGGCGTGGAGCCGACGAACCCGGTCACGACGGTCACGGCGCCTTCCGGGACCTCCGCCAGCGCCTCGCGCACGAGCCGGCCGGTCGCCTCCATGTCCACGGTCGCCTCGTCGAATCGGGCGTCGGTGCGGACGAGGTCGGTGGCGTCCAGCGCGAGGGCGTCGTGCCCGGCGGCGCGGAAGGCGGCGGCCACGAGGGGCGCGCTCGCCCGCTCGCCGGCGGTGATGATGGCGGCGCGGACGCGCGGCGTGCACTCGCGGAGGAGGGAGACGCCGTCCAGCAACTCCCCGACGGGGCCGAAGACCTCGTCCAGGCGGTCCGCCAGCGCGGCGCGCTCGGCCTCGGGCGCGAGGTCCGCGAGGGCGTCGTCGTGCCGCTGGCGGATGGCCGCGAGGCGCTCGCGGTGCTCGCCGGTCCGCTCCACGGCGTGCTCGATGGCGGCGAGGAGGTCGTCCGTGACGCCGCCGAACGCGCTCACCACCACAACGCGACGGTCGCCCGCGGTCTCGTCGCCCGTCGCGAGGGAGACGGCGCGGCGCACGCGCTCGGGCGTGCCGACGGAGGTGCCGCCGAACTTGGCGACGTGGAACGGGCGGGCCATAGGCGCGAGGGGCGGGACGGCGGAAGCTACCGGCACCCGTCGCGCGTCTCGCGCGGTGCGTCTTCAAGCGCTGTCCATTGACCGCCCCGCCGCGCGCGCCGTATCCTGGCGCTCCTGACCGGGGCTATAGCTCAGTTGGTAGAGCGCCTCAATGGCATTGAGGAGGTCAGCGGTTCGAATCCGCTTAGCTCCACACCCCGAACGGGCCGCTGCGATCTCTCTCGCGGCGGCCCGTTTTCGTTTTGCCCGGCTGGCGGAGGCGTCCGCCGAGCGGAGCCGCCAGCGGGGCGGGAAGGGGCGTGCCACCACCTCCCGTGCGGGCGCTACGCTCCTCGGGATCAGGTCTGGCTCGGTGCGAGCGAGCGCGGCCTGGCCTGGGCGCTGCTCTGGCGGCTCGTCAGCAGGTCGCTGAGACTGACGAAGCCGCGCACGACAGCGGCGAGGAGGAGAAAGAGGATGGGGGGGTAGAGGAGGATGCTGAGGACCACCACGATAGGGCCGGAGATCGGAGACGGAGTGCAGAGCGGGTTCGCTCCAAACAACGCCGCCACACGCCACTCTTCCCCATCCGAGGACGCCGGGAAGCCCTTCCTGTACATCGATTTAACATCGAAGCCCTTCCGGGAGCGGTTCCACCCCGCGCATGTCGATCTCGATGTGGCGTTCGGGCAGAGCGCGGAGGCACGGTGACGGTCTGGACGGACGATTCCGAGGAGCCGAACGCAGTGGCGCAGGGCGCCAACGTGATGCCGCGAGAGGCCGGCCGCCGCCGCGTTGGCCGGCGCCTTCGCAGCGAGGCGGTGGCTACTGCAGCGAGGTCTGCCGCAGGTCGAACGCGACGGACGCGTCGAACATCACCACGTCCGGGGCGGCCACGGGCTCCGGGGTGTGGAGCGTGTAGCGGAGGTGCGTGACCGGGACCTGCGCCCCGTTCTCCAGCCGGAGCGTGGCCCCGCGCGTGCCGAGGTACTGCTTCTGGTCCGAGGTCGGCACCTCCAGGCTGGCGGCGTAGTCCTGCACGATCACGACCTGCCCGTTGCGGTACACGTAGTGGTACGAGGTCGGCGGGTCGTTGGAACTGTCGCCGGAGTCGTCCCCGCCGGCGAAGAAGAAGCCGTCGCCCTCGATGGTGCGGGTGGGGGCCATCGGGAGGCCGTCGGAGAGGTACTCCACCGTGACGGAGTCCACGCGGAGGCGGCCGGTGTCCAGCCGGGTGACGGCACGGCCGCCGGTGCCCTCCGTGCGCAGCACGAGGTCCGTGCCGTCCTGGAGGCGGAGCGTGGCCGTGAACGAGTCGCCGTCGTCGAGAGGCGCCAGCTGGTAGAGCACGTCGCCCCGTTCGTAGGTGGGGGCATCGAGCCGGGTGGACTCCGAGGCGACCAGGCTGCCGTCGCAGCCGGCGATGAGGAGCGCGGTGAGGAGGGAGAGCGCAGAGAACGCGCGGGAGCGAGCGGGCGTGGTGATCCGCATGGCAGGCCTGGCAGGTGGAGGAAGGCGCGGCAGAGCCGCGGTGTCAGCCTAGAGGGCACGCCCGCGTGCCCGAATGAGAGCCCGGCCCCACTGGGCTAGCCGTTTTGCACTACGCTCCCGCGGCCTCGGTGTATCTGAGGCCGCGCCGCCCGCTGGCGGAGTCCGCGGCCCGCTACCCGCCCACGAGCCCGCGCTCCCACGCCCAGGCCACGGCCTCGCGCCAGGTGCTCACCTCCAGCTTCGCGTAAACGGACGAGACGTGGTTGCGGACCGTGTGCGGCGAGATGGAGAGCAGCTTCCCGATCTCGTCGTTGCTGCGGCCTCGCGCCATCAGGCGGAGCACCTCCAACTCGCGCTCCGTGAGCGGGAGGTCGTCCTCCGGAGGCTGGAGCGAGACGAACCACCGGCCCTCGCCTCGCGCCACGGCCTGCACGGCCTCCGCCACGAGCGCCAGCGGCTTGTCCTTGGTGATGTAGCCCGCCGCGCCGGCCTGGAGCATCTGCGCCACGTACGCGCGGTCGTCGTACGCCGAGAAGGCGAGCACGCGGGTGCCCGAGGCCTCGGCCTGGATCCGCTCCGCGACCTCCACGCCGTCCAGCCCGCCCGGCATTTCCACGTCCAGGAGCAGCACGTTGGGCGCCAGCTGGCGGCAGAGGCGGAGGGCCTCGGCGCCGCCCGCGGCCTCCCCCACGACCTCGATCTGGCCCGTCGCCTCCAGCACGGCGCGGACGCCAGCGCGAAGGGCGGGGTGGTCGTCGGCGATGATGGTGCGGACGGGCGGGAGCGGCATGCGGAGAGGGGTCAGGCCGGGACGCCGTCGGCCACGGCGTTCCAGGGGGCGGAGAGGCGGACGGTAGTGCCGGCGCGGCCGGAGGCGCCGGCGAGCGAGGGCGCGCCGCCGATGGTGAGCGAGCCGTCCAGCAGCGCGGCCCGCTCGTACATCCCGACGAGGCCGAAGTGGCCGTCGCCCACGAGCGCGTCCAGGTCCGGCGCGGCGCCGATGCCCGTGCCATCGTCGCGCACCTCCAGCACGACCGAGCGCGGCGCGCTGGCGGAGGGCACGAGCGCGAGGCGGACTTCGATGGTCTGCGCGTTGCCGTGCTGCACGGCGTTGCTCATGGCCTCCTGCGCGATGCGGAAGAGCGTGGCGCGGGCGGACTCGGAGAGGCGCGAGCCGCCGGGGCCGCCGTCGTCATCGAGCGTGAGGCGGAGGTCCACGTGCGGGTGCCGCTCGCGGAAGCGGGTGGTGTGCGCGCCGAGCGCGGCCGCCAGCCCGAACCGGCCGAGCGCCGGCGGCCGCAATCCCTCGGCGATGGCGCGGAGCTCGTGCGCCACCCCGCTGATGCCCTCGTCCAGAGTGGGGGCGCCCGTGTCGGCGTGGCCGTTGGAGAGGGCGCCCGTGGCGAGCGTCGCGCGGAGCGCGTGGAGGTCCTGGAGCGGGCCGTCGTGGATCTCGCGCGCGAGGCGGGACCGTTCGGCCTCGCGGGCCTCCGCCTGCCGCCGGCGGGCGAGCAACGCGGCCGCCTTCCGGCGGCGCTCCCGGAGGAGGAAGTACGCCGCCACCAGCGTGCCCGCCAGCAGCGCGATAACGCCGGCCGCGAGCCCGAGCGTCAGCAGGGGCAGGCCCTGTTCGAGCGAGAACCGGAAGGTGCCGTCTTCGATGGAGAAGCCCCAGCGGTTCTGCGGCTCGTGGTACGTGGCGGCCCCTTCTACGCGCTCCGCCATCATGAGGAAGAGGTCGGGGGAGAGGGTGATCTGCGCTTCCGGCTCCACATCGAGGGACGGGAACTCCCCCAGCGGGTTGGGCGCCGCGCTGATCTCCACGGCCCCGAGGTCGGAGATGACAACGCCCTCCTCGGGGATCAACTCGAACCGGATCACGTCGGGCGGACTGCCTGCGTCGTTGGGGCGGATGCCGAAGCCTTGGAACGGTTCGTACGTGATCTCGTCTCCGTCCACTTGGGCGGCGCCTACCGGGGAGACGAGCAGGACGAGCAGAGCGGCGGCGAAGAAGCGGGCAGGCACAGGAAGCGGCGGCGGTCCGGCCGGAAGATCGGCCGGGGTGGGGGCGCCCGCATAGGACAGGAGGACTACCCTGTGTGGCCGAACCGGGTGAGCGTCCGCGCCACCGGCCCCGCGTAGCTCGGCCCGTGCGTGAGGTGGTTGATGAGGTGGAAGAGGTTGTAGACCTCGCGGCGCTCCTCGTAGCCGGGCTCCAGCGTCCACGCCTCGCGGTAGCCCTCGTAGAACGCCGGGCCGAAGCCGCCGAACAGCTCCGTCATCGCGAGGTCCGCCTCCCGGTGCCCGACCGAGACGGCGGGGTCGATCAGCGCGAAGCGGTTGTCTTCCAGCGCCATCGCGTTGCCGCCCCAGAGGTCGCCGTGGAGGAGCGAGCGGGGCGGGCGCTCCGGGAGGATCTCCGGGAGACGGTTCACGAGCGCCGCCAGCGGGGCGTCCCACTCCGCGCGCCACGCGCCGCGCTGGCGGACCGTCTCGGCCTGCGCGAGGAGCCGCCGCTCGCCGAAGAACGCGGGCCAGGTCTGGTGCCAGCCGTTCCGCTGCGGCTTGCTCCCGATCCAGTTGTCGTGTGCCCAGCCGTAGCCCTCGCCCGGCGCCTCGGCGCGGTGGAGATCCGCGAGCGCGCGGCCGAAGCGGCGCCAGCCCTCGCGCGAGGGGCGGCCGCTCTCCAGCCACGGAAGCAGGAGCACGCCGGGTGCGTCTTCTGTTCGGTTCTGCGCGAGGAGCGGCGCCGGGACCGTCAGCGCCTCGCCCGCGGCCTCCGCCAGCGCGGCGAGCCCTTCGGCCTCGGCCTCGAAGGAGTCGCCCCCGGCGCCGGCGTTCCACTTCGCGAGGAACGGGCCGCGCTCGGCCTCCACGCGGGCCGCGTGGGACACGTCGCCACCGCCGACGGGCGTAACGGCGTGGATGGGGCCGGTGTGAGGCACGAGGCGCTCGCGGACGGAATCGGGGAGCATGGGCGGAGGGAGAGGGGAGGGGCGTACGCGGAGGGCGCTCCGGCGTGCCCGCGCGCGTCGGGGAGCGGGGGCGCTAGGTTGCCCCATGACCGATGACTCCGACCTCCGCGCCCGCATCGAGGCGCTCGAAGCCCGCGTGGCGGAACTGGAAGCGCAGCGTGCGCCCTCGGCCCGCCCGGCTGGCGGCCCGCGTCGGCGGGAGCGTCCGGCGCGTCCGCCGGGGCTGCGCGTCCGCTGGGCCGAGGCCCGGAGCGAAGACGTGCTCGGCAAGGTCGGCATCGCGCTGTTCCTCGTCGGCGTGCTGTTCCTGCTCAAGGAGGCCGTGGACCGCGGCTGGCTGACGGCGGCGGTGCGCGTGGGCGGCGCGGGCGCCATCGGCGCGGCGCTGATCGTGCTCGGGGAGCGGCTGCGCGATGGCCGGCCCGTCCTCGGGCGGCTGCTCACGGGCGGTGGCATCGCGGCGCTGTTCGGGACGCTCTGGACGGCCGGCGTGCTCTACCCGCTGCTCCCGCCGCTCGTGGCGTTCGCGGGCATGGCGGGCGTGGCCGCGCTCGCGCTCCTCCTCGCCTCGCGCGAGGCCGACGCCGCGCTCTCCGTCGTGGGCACGCTCGGCGCGCTGATGACGCCGCTCCTGCTCTACCGCGAGGGCGGGCACATGGCGCTGCTCATGGGCTACACCGTGCTCGTGCTGGCGGGCGCCGCCGTGGTCTACTGGCGGCAGGGCTGGGCCGCGCTGGCGGGCGCAATGGCGGCGGGCGGCTGGGGCGTGGTGCTCGTGGCGTGGATCGTGGGCCTCTGGCCACAAGTCGCGGACGGACTGGCGGAGGGCCTCCGCGCCTCCATCCTCCCGGGCGACCGGTGGGCGTTCACGCTCGGCGCGCTGGCGACGGCGCTGACCACGGCCGGCGTCCCCCTCCTTCGCGCGATGACGCGCGAGGCCCCCGCAGAGCCGTTCTGGGAAACGTGGCCGTCTCTGCTCCGTCCCGAGGCGCTGGCGGCCGCAGCCGGCCCGCTCCTCTTGCTGTTCTTCCTCGACATCGCGTGGTCGTTCTCCGATGCCGCGTTCGTCGGGCTCGCGGTCGTGGCGGCGCTCGGGCTGGGGCTCGCGAAGGCGGGCCGCCTGACGGGCGCGCTCCGGATCTCGGCGGCCGTGTTCGCGGCGTGGGCCGCCGGCCGCCTCCTCGGCCCGGACGATGCGCGGACGGCGGCGGTCGTGGTCGCGCTCGGCTGCGGGCTCGTCGCGCTCGGCCGGAGGGACCGCCAGCGGGACGTGGCGCTCGTGGGGCACGCCGTGGCGCTGGGTGCCGCGGCGGTGCTCGCGCTGTTCCTCGCCTTCGCGCCCGGCTTCCCGTTCGGGCGGCTGGAGCCGGTGACGGGCGTGCAACTGCTCAACGCCACGCTGGCGGCCGCGCTCGGCGCGGTCGCGCTGGGGGCGGTGGGCTTCACGTCCGGCCGCGAGACGGCGGCGCGGGCGTTCCACCTCACGGCGGCGCACGTCGTGGTGGTGCTGTGGCTGCGCGTGCTGCTCGGCGGGGTGGACAACGGGACCGCGCTGACGAGCGGCGCGTGGGGCGTGTACGGGATCGCGCTCGTGGTCGTCGGCCTGCGCCTGGGCGACGATCTGGTGCGCGGGATCGGGCTCGGGACGGTCCTGGTGACGGTCGCGAAGGTGCTCCTCGTGGACCTCTCGCAGGTGCCGGCGCTCTCGCGGATCCTCCTGTTCATGGGCCTCGGCGCGCTGCTCCTCGTGGTCAGCTACTTCGTGCCGAGCCTGCTGAAGGGCCGCCCGTCCGACGCCTCCGCTGGCGACGGACGCGATGGTGGCCCCGGTGGCGATGGCCTCGCGCCGCCGCCCATCCCGCAGGTGCCAGAGCGAGACGCCGCGGACTGACGCCGTCCGCTGGCGGTTCGCCTCGGCGAGAGCGGCCGCCAGCGGAACGGGCGCGGGGAAGCAGGGGCGGTGACCCGGAGGGCGCGGCGCGCGGCGCTAAACTCCGCGCTCCCCTCCGCCACCGCCCCCGATGCCTGAGACCGACCCCACCTGGACCAGCCTCCTCCCGCCGATCCTCGCCATCGGCCTCGCGATCTGGACGCGGCAGGTCTACCTCTCGCTCGCGGCGGGCGTCCTCCTCGGCTTCACCATCCTCGCGGGGTGGAACCCGCTCACCGGACTGGGTGGCACCATCGATGGGCTCGTGGCGGTCCTGGGCGATCCCGGCAACGCGCGCGTCATCCTGTTCACGCTCGTCATCGGCGCCCTCATCGCGACGGTGGAGGCGGCGGGCGGCGTGAAGGGGTTCGTGGAGGCGCTGGACCGGCGCGGCGTGCTGGCGGGGCCGCGCGGCGCCCGGCTCCTGGCGTTCCTGACGGGCGTGGTAATCTTTATCGAGAGCAACATCACGGTCCTCGTGGCGGGCAGCGTGGCGCGCCCGCTCTTCGACCGCCAGCGGCGCAGCCGCGAGATGCTCGCCTACCTCATCGACTCCACGAGCGCGGCGGTCTGCATCCTCCTCCCGCTCAACGCGTGGGGCGCCTACATCCTCGGGCTGCTCGGGGAGCAGGGCGTGGAGGAGCCGCTCCGGCTCTTCGTGGAGGCCATCCCGCTCAACTTCTACGCGCTCGCGGCCGTCACGCTGGCGGGCATCGTGGCCGTGACCGGCTGGCGGTTCGGCCCGATGAAGCGGGCGGAGGAGCGCGCAGAGCGCGGCGAGCTCTTCGACCCCGGTTCCGCGCCCGCCGTGGACGAGGGCGCCCTCGTGCCGGAGCTCATCGGGGCCATCCCGCCGCGGGCGTTCAACATGATCCTCCCGCTCGCCGCGATGGTGCTCATGATGCCGCTCGGCCTCTGGATCACCGGCGACGGCAACCTCCTGGACGGCAGCGGCAGCACGAGCGTGCTCTGGGCCGTCCTCATGGGGCTGGCGGTGGCGTGGGTCCTGATGCTCGTGCAGCGCGGGATGAGCGTGACGGAGCTGACCGAGACGGGCCTGAAGGGCGCCGGCGGGATGCTCGGGATGGCGTTCGTGCTGCTGCTCGCCCTCGCGCTCGGCGCCGTCACGCGCGAGCTGGGCGCGGGCGTCTACGTGGCGGAGGGCGTCGCCGACGCGGGCGTCGGGCCGGTGCTGCTGCTTCCGCTCGTGTTCCTCACAGGCGCGTTCATCGCCTTCGCGACGGGCACAAGCTGGGGCACCTTCGCCATCATGATCCCCATCGCGATCCCGGCGGCGGCGGCGCTCGGCCTCCCGCTGGCGCCGTTCCTCGCCGCAAGCCTCGCGGGCGGCATCTTCGGCGACCACGCCTCGCCGATTTCGGACACCACCATCGTGTCCAGCCTGGCCGCGGCGACGGACCACATCGCGCACGTCCGCACGCAGATCCCGTACGCGCTGATCGCCGGGACGGTGGCCATCATCGGCTTCGCCATCACGGGCGCGGTGATCTAGGTCGTCCCCAGCCGCCCTGCGTCGGCTGGCGGTCCGTCTCGCCGGGCGCGACCGCCAGCAGGACGGGGCTCAGGCCTCGCCGCGGATCATCCGGCGCGTGCCCCACGCGAACATCGCGAGGCACACGAGCGCGCCGAGCCCGAACACGCCGCGCGCGATGGCGACGTTGGCCTCGGGCGAGAGGAACGCGAACCCGCCGCCGAACTGCGCGGCCTCGCCGAACAGCGCCACCCAGCCGCCGACCACGCCGAAGACGAGCACGATGGTGCCGCCCGCGGCGGACTGGATCTCGGGCTTCCCGTGCGCCAGCACGCCCACTCCGCCGAGCACGAAGACGGCGCCGCACAGCACGAGCACCCACATCGGGGCGTGAACGCTGGCGGGGTCCACCGGCACCACCTCCAGGCCGATGCCCATGATGAACAGGCCGGTCGCGAGAGTGATCAGGCCGAGGGCGCGAGGCGGGGCGGGGGACGGGCGGGGCATGGCCCCGGTATCGGCGGGTGCCCGCTGAGGTTTACCGCCCCGCTGGGGCGGGCGCTACGCGAAGTCGCCGCGTTCGACGGCCGCCGTCCCCTCCGCCAGCCGCTCGGGCGTGCCGACGTCCAGGAAGCGGTTGGGCGGGTCGCCCTCGTAGACGAGGACGCGGCCGGGCTCCTGTGCCAGCCGGAGGTACGTCGTCATCACGCTGAACGTCTGGTCCTCGACGGCCGCCAGTTCGTCCAGCAGAGCGGGCGCGCAGGCCTGGGCGCCGCAGAAGTCCACGCGGCGGATCTCGCCGGTGGCGTCGCGCTTGGTGTGCTCCTCGCCGCCGTAGGCGTAGCCGAGCAGGCCGCCGTCGTCCACGAGGAGGTAGCGGTCCGTGGTGGCGGGCGCGACGGCGAGCGTCGCCAGCGCGTCGGGCGTGGCGAGCTGGCGGGCGTGGAGCGCAGCGAGGTCCACGCTCGTGAGGATGTCGGCGTTGTGGACGAGGAACGGCGCGGTCCGGCGGAAGAATCCGGCGGCGTATTTCAGCCCGCCTCCCGTCTCGTACGGCCCGTCCGGCTCGTGGCTCACGACGGTCTCCACCGGCTCGCCCGAGGGCGTCCGCCAGTCGGCGGCGCGGACGTAGGCTTCCACCTTCTCGCCGAGGTGCGCCACGTTGACCACGATTCGGTCCGCACCCGCCGCCAGGAGCCGCTGCGCGACCCGCTCCAGCATGGGCACGTCCGCCACCTCCACGAGAGCCTTCGGGGTGTGGTTCGTGAGCGGGCGGAGGCGCGTGCCGAGACCGGCCGCGAGGATCATGGCGTCCATCGGGGAGGGAGGCGAGAGGGAAAGGGGAGAGAGGGAGACGGGGAATCCCGCCAGAGACGAACCGAAGGTGCCCGGGTCCGTTCCGGTGGTGCCCCTCCCTCTATCCCTCTCTATGGCGCACCCCTCCACCCGCCCGCTCGGCATCGTTCACGGCTACGGCTTCTCCGGCGCCGGCTCCAACCTGTGGACCCGCGCCGTTCTCCGCGCCCTCGCCGCCAACGGCCGCGACATCCACGCCGTCTGCCAGGAGTCTCGCCCGGAGCGGTTCGACTTCGTGAGCGAGGCGTGGGCCGTCTCCGCCAGCGGCGAGCGCCGAGCGACCGTCGCGCCCCGCGAGACGCCGTACCCCGGCCGCGTGACCGTCCACGTGCCGGACCTGGACGTGCTCCCCACCTACGTCCGCCCGAGCCGCCCGAGCGAGTACGTCGTCTACATCCCGGACCTGGACGACGACCGGCTGGCGGAGTACCTCGCGCGCAACGAACGCGTCCTGCGCGAGGTCGCGGCGGAGCACGGGATCGCCGGGTGGGCCGTCAACCACACCGTCATGATGGCCGTCGCCGCGGCCCGGGCACACGCCGCCGGCGGGGCGCCCTTCGCGATCCTCCCGCACGGCAGCGCCATCGAGTACGTGGTCAAGAAGGAGGAGCGGAGCCGCGCGATGGCGGAGGACGCTGCCCGCGAGGCGAGCGCGGTCTGGGCGCTCAACGGCGAGATGGAGGGCCGCATCCGCGAGGTGCTCGCCGGCGTCAAGGGCGTGGAGGCGAAGATGGACCGGATGCCGGTCGGGACCGATACGTCCGTGTTCCGACTCGTCGCGCGGGAGGAGCGGGCGGAGGCCGTCGAGCGGCTGATCGCTGCGGCGGGCGAGGCGCGCGGGCGCACCGCCGAGCAGGAGGCCGCCCTCCGCCGCCGGCTGGCGGCGCTCCCCGCCGAGCCGACCGACGCCGACCTGCAGGCCGCACTCGGCACCGACGACTACCCACGCTCCGCGCCCGACGCCGGGCTGGAGGCCAAGCTCCGCGCCGTGGACTGGGACCGCGCCACGACCGTCACGTTCGTCGGGCGGCTGATCGCGGCGAAGGGCGTGCCCGCGCTCGTCATGGCGTTCCCGCTCGTGGCGGAGCGGCACCCGGAGGCTCGGCTGCTCGTGGCCGGGACGGGCGGCCTCCGCGAGGCGATGGAGGCCCTCGCGTGGGCGCTCGCGCACGGCCGCGGCGACCTCGTCCGCCAGATCGTCCGCCTCGGCGGCGCGCTCGAAGGCGAGGGCGGGCTGGACGCGGAGCCGTTCTTCGCCGCGCAGGCCTTCGTGGACGCGCTGGACGAGGAGGGCGCGTTCGACGCGTACATCCGCTCCGCCAGCGCGGCGCTGGATCCGGACTGGGCCGTGTTCACGGGCTTCCTGGACCACGCCGCGCTCGGCCCGCTCTACGGTCTCGCGGACGCCGGCGCGTTCCCGTCCGTCGTGCGCGAGGCGAGCCCGCTCGTGGTCCCAGAGAGCGCCGCCGCGGGCGTGATGCCCGTCGGGCCGGACATCGGCGGAATGGGCGACAGCCTCCGCACGCTGGGGGAGGGGCTTCCAGAGGAGGCGCGCGGCCTGCTCCTCGTCCGCCCCGAGGCGGAGCACCGCGTCCGCGACCTCGGCGCCCGGCTGGCGGACGCGCTCGACGAGCCCCGCCGCTTCGCGCCCGACCTCCGTAGGGAGGCGGAGGCCCGGTTCGACTGGCGCGCCATCGCGACTCGCCTCGCGGACGCATTGGACGCGATGGGCGGGGGCGTTCCCGGGGCTCCCCACGGGGCACGACACGAATCCCGCTGATCCGCTCGAGCGGCGAACCACCTCCGGGGCCGCGTGGGTTTCACCCCCCTATGATCTACACCCTCCTCTACCACTCCGTCGCCACGGCCCCGCTCTCTGATCTCGAAGTCCGCGCGCTCGTGGTCCGCTCCTCGCAGCGGAACGCGCGCCGCGGGATTACGGGGCTCCTCCTCTACGGCCGCCACCAGCACGTCCCGACCGCCCCCGGCGCGTTTGTGCAGTGGATCGAGGGCCCGGAGGCTGCCGTTCGCGATCTCTACAGCCGCATCCAGGCGGACCCGCGCCACATGGACGTGGAATGCCTCGCCTCGGGGCCGGTGGCGGAGACGAGCCGCCAGCCGGGCCGGCTCTTCCCCAGCTGGCACATGGAGTCCGAGACGATGGTGGACCTGCCTGCCACGCTGGAGGGGTTTCAGCGGTACGTCCGCGAGCAGCGGTCGGCGGGCGAGGGGCCATGGGCCGCCGCGGCATAGCGCGGCCCCGAGGGGCGCGGCTCAGCGGAGCCCGTTCGCCTCGGCCCACGCCGCCAGCGACTGGCGGGCGCCGTCGGGGAGGTCCGGGACGGTGAGGGCGACCTCCACGTAGAGGTCGCCGCGGCCTTTGGCGGTCTTGACACCCTGGCCGCGGAGGCGGAAGGCCGCCCCGGGCTGCGTGCCCGCGGGAATCCGGACCTTGACGCGCTTCCCGTACGGCGTCTCGATCTCGCGCTCTGTCCCGAGCATGGCGTCCACGGCGCTCACGCGCTCGGTCACGCGGAGGTCGTCGCCCTCGCGCCGGAAGCGCGGGTGGTCCTGCACCTCGAAGGTGATGAAGAGGTCGCCGCGCTCGCCCGTGGGGCCGGCGTCGCCGCGGCCCTTGAGCTTGATCTTCATCCCGTTGCGGACGCCCTCGGGGATGGTGATCCGGAGGGTGTCCCCCGAGGGCACGGTGATCTGGGACGGCCCGCCGCGCAGCGCCTCGTCGAACGAGAGCTCCATCGTGGCGTCCACGTCGCGCCCGCCTCGCGGACCGCTCCTCGGATACCCCTCGCGGCGGGATGCGCCGCCGCCGAACATGCTGCCGAAGAGGTCGCCCAGGCCGCCGCCCTCGTTGAAGATGAAGTCGGCGTCCGGGCCGGCGCCCGTGGCGTCTACACGGACGTAGGTGCCGTCTGGCGCGCGGTAGAACTGGCCGCCTCCACCCCCTCCGCCGAAGCCGGAGAACGGTCCGCCGGGGCCGCCTTGCCCCATGAACGGGTCGCGGCGCTGGCGGTCGTAGGCCTTCCGCTTCTCCTCATCGCCGAGGACGTCGTAGGCGGACTGGACCTCTTTGAACCGCTCCTCCGCGGCAGTGTCTCCCGCGTTGCGGTCCGGGTGGTACTGTTGCGCGAGGGTGCGGTACGCCTTCTTGATCTCTTTCGCGGTCGCGTTCTCGTCCACGCCGAGCGTGGCGTAGTGGTCGGGGGAAGGAGGCATCGAGAGGGGGTCTGTCGCCTCGTGGTACGACCGGGGTGCGGGGGGGCGTTCCCGTCAGACCCTCGCGAGCGCGTCGAGGATCTGCTGGACGCTCGCGCGTTGGGTGTAGTCCGCCTCCACGAACGCCGCGCGGATCGTGCCGTCTGGCGCGATGACGTAGGTGCCGGGCACGGGGAGCTCCCACGCGTCCGTCCCGTTCGCCTCCGCGAGGTCCACGCCGACGGCCTGGTAGCGCTCGCGCGTGGCGGCGTCCACCTGGAAGGTGAGCCCGTACGCGTCCGAGACCTCCCCGCCGATGTCGCTCAGGACGGGGAAGGCGAGGTCGTTCTTCTCCTGCATGGAGAGCGAGGAGTCCGGGATCTGCGGCGAGATGGCGACGAGCGTGGCACCGCGCGCTTCGATCTCGCCCAGCCGTTCCTGGTAGTCGCGGAGCTGGGTGTTGCAGTAGGGGCACCACGAGCCGCGGTAGAACGTCAGCACGACCGGCCCGCGCTCCAGAAGCGCCGCCAGCTGGACGGTCTCGCCGTCTACGCCGGGCAACGCGAAGTCCGGCGCGATGTCGCCCTCGCCGAGGGCCTGGCTCGCGGCCATCTCCGCCGGCACGGCCGAGGTGTCCGCGGTGGTCGTGGTGGGGATGGGCATCGCGGCCTCCGAGGGCGCGTCCGGCTCCGCGCAGGCGGAAAAGGCGAGCACGACGAGGAAGACGAGAATCGAACGGAGCATGGAAAGCGTGTAGGCGTCAGGCGGTAGACGGCGAAG
>DUBD01000202.1:0-8221 GCA_012960515.1 Bacteroidota bacterium
CGAAGAAGCCGGGAGGTTCCGATTCGTTGTGAGTTTTGGTTTCTGCTAGAGATAGGGAGAGGGAGGCGGAGGCTCGGCCGCGTGGGCGCCGGCCCCTCGGCAGCTCGCCGGCCCCGTGGCGTGGGGAGGCTGGAGCGAGGGGGGATCCCGGGGGAGCCGTCCCGGATACCAGAGGTCCCTTCTCTTCCCCGCCCGTCTCGATGGATTCCACGGTGGACACGCCGCTCGACACCTCCCCCCAGTTCCGGCGCAAGGCCCGATTCGTCGTCGCGCTGGCGGCGGGCGCGGTGATCGCGCTACAGGTGCTCTGGATCACACGGCAGGCGCTGCTGCTTCTGTTCCTGGGCATCGCGGTGGGGAGCCTGTTCTACTACGCCAGCCGCTGGCTGGCGGAACGGATCGGCGGGCCCCGGTCGGCATGGCTGGTGGGGATCTTGCTGTTCGTGATCGGTGGGGTGGTGGCCGCGCTCGTGTTCGGCGTCCCCCCGTTGATGGAGCAGTCTCAGGCCCTTATCCGCGAGGCGCCGACGGTGGTGAGCAACCTGGAGCAGCGGTTCGGGCTTCCGGAGGACCTGTTCTCCATCCCGGAGGCGCTGCGCGGGCTCGCGGGCCAGGCGTTCGGGCTGTTCAGCAGCGTGGCGGGCGTGCTGACGGGGATCGTCGTCGTGCTGGTGGTGGGAGGGTTCACGGCGGCCTCGCCCGAGCGCTACGTGGAGGGCGTGGTGCGGCTGGTGGACCGCAGGAACCAGCCGTTCGTCCGCGAGACGATGCGGCAGATGGGCCGTGCGCTCCTCGGGTGGACACGAGGCGTGGGCGTAGGCGTGGGTGCGCTGACGACGTTCGCGCTCGTGGGGCTGTCGCTGATCGGCGTGCCGGGCGCGGTGCCGCTCGCCGTCTTCGCGGGGCTGCTCACCGCCATCCCGACGTTCGGCCCGCTCGTGGGGTGGGCGCCGGCCGTCGCCATCGGGTTCGCCACCGGGACGACGACGGGGCTGTGGACGCTCGGCCTCGCCGTCGTAGCGCAGCAGATCGAAGGAGACCTCATCACCCCGAAGGTGCAGGGCAAGATGGTGTCCGTGGCGCCGGCGGCGATCATCGCGGTGCAGATCGTGCTGGGCTCGCTGGCGGGCTTCCTGGGCGTGCTGCTGGCGGTGCCGTTCGCGGGCGTCGCGCTGATCCTGATCCGCCGCCTGTACATCGGCCCCTTCGTGGAGGGCGAGGCCTCGGACCCGGACGAGACGCACGACCTGCCCTCGGACGAGGAGCCCGCGCTGTAGGGCGCCGCCAGCCGCTGGCGGGAGGACTCGGCGGGTGTACTCTGGGGCGTCTGCCCCTCGCGCCATGCGTCCCTGGATCGTCCTCACCGGCCTCTTCGCTCTCTCCATCGCCGCGGCGCTCTTCGCGCGGCCTGCGGACCGGCCCGTGGACGGCGCGCGGTTCGAGCCGGAGGACACCATCCCGGGGCCGGTGGAGCCCAGCGACTGGTTCTACCGCCAGCGCGCCTTCCCGGCCGGACGCATCGATCAGGCCGCGTTCGTCCGCGCGCAGCGCCAGTCGGCGGCCATGAAAGCGGGAGGACCCACCTGGACGTTCGCGGGACCGACCAACGTGGGCGGCCGCGTCACCTCGCTCGCGGTAGAGAGCTTCGACGTGTTTTACGCCGGGACGGGCTCGGGCGGGCTGTTCAAGACCACGGACGGCGGGCAGACCTACGCGCCCGTCGGCGACGGGGCGTTCTCGCTCTCCATCGGCGACGTGGCGCTGGACCCAGAGGACGCGCAGACGGTCTGGGTGGGCACCGGCGAGGCCAACGGCGGCGGCGGCAGCCTCACCTACGGCGGCTCCGGCGTCTACCGCTCGCGCGATGGCGGCGCGACGTGGCAGGCGCGAGGCCTGGAAGCGACCGGCACCATCGGCCGAATCGTCGTGGACCCGACGGACGGGGACCGTGTATGGGTGGCCGCGGCGGGCACCCTCTTCGATACGGACCCCTCCCGCGGCGTCTTCCGCACGACGGACGGCGGCGACTCGTGGACCCGCACCCTCGCCGTGGACGACTCGACGGGCGCCATCGACCTCGCGGTGAACCCGCGCGCCCCGGACACGCTCTACGCCGCGACGTGGACCCGCCAGCGGCGGCCGGACGACCGGAGCTACGGCGGGCCCGGTTCCGGCGTGTGGCGCTCCGCAGACGGCGGCGCGTCGTGGACGCAGTTGGCGAACGGGCTCCCGAGCGGGAGCCTCGGCCGCATCGGGCTGGCGGTGGCCGCGAGCCGGCCGAACGTGGTCTACGCCGTCGTGACGGACGTGATGGGTAGCACCATCGGGACGTACCGCACGACGGACGGCGGCGATTCCTGGACCTCGCTCCCCGGCGCGGACACCGTCAGCTTCGGGTGGTGGTTCGGGCAGATCCGCGTGGACCCGACCGACTGGCGGCGCGTGTGGACACCATGGCTGGACCTCTACCGCTCCACGACGGCCGGGGGCTCGTGGCAGTACCAGAGCGGCTCCATGCACGTGGACCACCACGCGCTCTGGATCGACCCGAAGGACCCGAGCCGGATGATCGCGGGCAACGACGGCGGCGTCTACCGGACCACGTCGGGAACGTCCGCCAGCGTGGCGTGGACGAAGTCGCCCGGCGGCTTCCCCGCTACTCAGTTCTACACCGTGGAGATGGACGCGAGCGCGCCGGAGCGGCTCTACGGCGGCACGCAGGACAACGGCACCAACCGCACGCTCACGGGCGCGCTGGACGACTGGACCCGCATCTTCGGCGGCGACGGGCACTACGTCCTCGTCGATCCGACGAACAACCAGTACGTCTACGCCTCTTACCAGTACGGCAACCTCTTCCGCTCCTCCAACGGCGGCTTGTCGTTCTCCAGCGCAAGGCCGCCGGGCGTCGCCCGCGCCAACTGGAGCGCGCCCGTCGCGTTCGACCCGGCCGATCCCGCGACGCTCTACTACGGCGGCGCGCGGGTCTGGAAAAGCACGAACCGCGGCGTCTCGTGGACGGCGATCTCGCCAGACCTGACGGGCGGCCCGGGGGCCGGGAGCCTCGTCTACGGCACGCTCACCACGATCGGCGTCTCGGACTCTGGCAGGCTCTGGGCGGGCACCGACGACGGCCGCGTCTGGACCTCCGCGACGGGCGCCTCGTGGACCGACGTGAGCGCCGGGCTGCCCGAGCGCTGGGTCACGCGCGTCACCCCGCACCCGACCGACCCCTACGGGGCCGTCGCTACGCTCTCCGGCTTCCGCTGGGGCGAGGCCGCGGCGCTCGTCTACGCCACGGATGACGGCGGCGCGACGTGGACGCCCATCGGCGGCGCGCTCCCGGACGCCCCGGCCAACGACGTGCTCTTCGACGCCGCGGACCCGGACCGGCTCTTCCTCGCGACGGACGTGGGGATGTTCTGGTCCGCCGATGCGGGCGCGACGTGGCAGGGCCTCGGCAGTGGGCTTCCGATGGTGCCGGTGACGGACCTGGACATTGAGGGGCGCAGCCTCGTGGCGGCCACCTACGGCCGCGGCTTGTACCGCCTAGACCTGGACGCGATCACGACCTCTACCGAGGGCGCACCTGCCGCACCGTCCGTCCGGCTGGCGGTCGCGCCGAACCCGGCCCGCGCCGCGACGGACCTCACCGTTACGTTGCCCGCGCCCGCCGTGGGCTCCGTGCGCGTGTTCGACCTCCGCGGACGCGAGGCGCTGACGCTCCCGATGCGCGCGCTCCCGGCCGGGGAGAGCGCCGTGCGGCTCGACCTCTCGGCCCTCGCGCCCGGCGCCTACCTCGTCCGCCTGGACACGCCGACCGGCGCCGCCAGCGCGCGGCTGGCGGTGGTGCGGTAGCTACTTCTCGAAGCGCACGCGCAGATCGCGCCCGAACGTGAGCCCGGCTTCCTCCGCGGCCGCGCGGACGAGCCGGTCTTTCCGCGCGGTGCTGTTGTTCGTCGCCAGCCAGAAGCCGTCCCCGATCGGGCGGGACATGTGCGCGAGGTCCGGGCGGCCGGGGTAGAGGTCCGCTTTGTCTCGCGCGACGAACGCTCGCTTCTTGGTTTTTGTCCTGCGCGCCAACGTTTCCAGCAGGTTGGGGTGTTGGCGTGCGAGCCGGTCCAGTAGTTCCGCGACGAGGTTGACGGCCGTAGACGCCGGCACGAACTCCCCGTTCAACTCGAACCCACGCGAGGGCAGCCCTCCGTCCCGCTCGGCTGGCGGAGGCTGTGGGCGAGACGTTCGCGAGGGAAGGGATGCGGCGCGCTTGCCCTTCGGGAGCGGACCGGACGCCGGGCGGAGGCTGTCGAGAAACGCCGCGAGGTCGTCGGCCTCCGGCTGGTAGCCGCTGGCACTTTCCACCTCGGCCGCCAGCCGGTCGAGCACGGTGGCATCGCGCGAGGCCACGAGGTTGGCCCACGCCTGCGGGATGGCGGTCTGCGCCCCGCGGCGCTGCTTCGCGCGCTGGCAGTCCCGCCGCGCCCGCTCGAAGGCGTCGCCGGTTTCCACCGCGTCGCGCTCGAGGTAGCGGCGGAGCCGGTCCGCGCTCTCGGCGGGCGGGCGCTCCGCGAGGTCCAGCAGGTACGCGCGGCGCTCCTCCATCGAGCCCTGCTCCGCCGGGACGTAGACGCTCCACGTCGCGCCGTCCGTCAGCACCGCCAGCGGGACGCCCTCCATGAACGCGTACTCGAAGAGCTGGCGGTCCGCGCCGTCGGCGTTGCCGGGCTGCTTGACCTCCACGAACACGGCCGGCCGCCCCTTCGTGACCAGCGCGAAGTCCACGCGCCGCTGGCGGACCTTGTACTCGGGCGCGACCTCGTTCGGGTCGAAGGCGTCCCAGCCGAGCGCGTCCAGAAGGGGGAGCACGATGCCGGTGCTGATGGAAGCCTCGTTGGAGAAGCGGCCGGAGCGGAGGCGTTCGCGCGCGGTTTCGATGCGTTGTCGGAGGGCAGACATGGAGGCGTGGGAGGGGCGAAAAGATCGCACACCGTCCCGGACTTGCCTCGCGCTAGGCCGCCGCCCGTGCCGGTATCGGGGCCGGTTCTACCGCATCAGGCGACTCGCGCGGGGTCGCGGGTCCGGCCACGAGGCGCGCCAGCCCGGCGTTGAGCAGCAGCAGCGCCGCCGAGGCCGCCACCGCCCGCGGGATGGACGTGAACGAGACCGTCTGGAGCAGCAACGCCCCCAGGCCCGCCGGCACCGAGGCCAAGAGCGGGAGGAACCGCGCCGCCGCGCTGAACCGGTCCGACCGCTTCGAGAACGGCGTGGAGCGGTGTGAGAGCGCGTAAATGCGCGTCGCGAGCGTGGTCACGGCGAACCAGAACAGCACGTGCACGAGCGCGTGCAGCGCGGGCATCTGGAGCGAGAGCACGAGCGCGAGCAGGGCGTGGAGCGGTACCAGGACGCGGAACGCGAGCGCCTGCTGCGCGCCCAGTTGCAGCCGCCTCGGCCTCGCGTCCGGAAGCGTGGAGAACACCCACGAGGCCTGATCGTGGTCCGAGACCTGCACCGTCTGCACGAGCGTCTGCGCGCAGAACAGCAGGATCACGAGCAGCGAGAGGTGCAACTGCGTCTCCTGCAGCCCGAGCGCATTCTCCGGTCCGTAGATGAACAGACTCTCCAGGCCTCCCGCCACCCAGCCGAACACCGCGAACCCGAGCGGCAGAAGCGCCGCGGGCCATAGCCGCCCCCGCACGATCCGGTCGCGCGTGATGGCCGCCAGCGCGAAGCCGTAGGCCGCCCGCGCGGGGCCGCCGCGCACCGCCAGCCGCTCTGCGAACGTGAGCGCGTTCTGGCCGTGGTCGTGCGCCTCGGACCACCGGGCTGCCGCAGCCATTTTGTCCAGGAGGGCGAAGTAGCGCGAGGGGAAGACGACGGCGAACGCCACCACGAGCACGCCCACCGCGCCCACGAACAGCGCCAGCCCCAGCGTGGAGCGCCCGGCGAGCGCGTCCGCCAGCCAGGCGGCGGGCCACCACGGCGCGCTGGCGGCCTCCGGGCTCGCACCGATCCACTGGTAGCCGAGCACGAGCGCCGCCACGAGCACCGTCCGCGCGACCGAGAGCGATGGCTGGAGCACACGCGGCGAGAGCCCGAGCGTGAGCGCCCAGAGCACCGCGAGGCTGAGCCCCGCCGTCCACGCCACGCCGCCCGCCACGAGCGAGCCCACCTCGGCGCCTGCGCCGGCCCCGTGTGCCAGCCCCGTCCGCACCGCTACGGGAATCGCGATGGCGACGGCCATCATGGCCACGTACGCCGCGATTCCGAGCAGCCTCGCGCCGTAGTGCTGGCGCTCGGTTGCGGGGAGCGTGGCGAGCCAGGCGTTCTCCTTCGGCCGGCCCATCAACTCGTCGTAAGAGCCCACGACGCCGAAAGCCGCCAGCACCACGCCGAAGGACGCGGCCACGAACACCGCCTGCTCCGGCGCCGCGTCCCCGAGCGAGAGCGCGAGGACGACCCCGGAGAACCCGTACGCGAGCAGCGTCATCGCCACGCGGCCGGCCCCCGGCTTCCCGGTCCGCGGGTCGCGGACGTCGGCGCGGAGTTGGGCGGAGGCGAGGAGGCGGGTGGGGCTCACGAGGTGGGGGAGAGGAGAGGGCGCCGCTGGCGGTCGCGGTCGGCGGGCGGTGCCGCCAGCCGGTCAGTCGCCGGTGACGGCGTCGAGCTCGGCCTGGGCAGCCTCGGCGCGCTCGCGCGCGTTGCGGAGGCGAACCTGCTCGGAGAGGTACTGGCTCCAAGCGCGGGCCTTGCGGGCGTGCTCAGCGCCGGTCTCGCTGAAGTCGTGGTAGCCGGGCTTGCCCGGGCTCGCCACGAAGTAGAGGTAGTCGTGTTCCTCGTTGTCCAGGACCGCGTCGATCGCAGCGTCCGAGGGGTTGTTGATCGGGCCCGGCGGGAGGCCGTCGATCTGGTACGTGTTGTAGGGGTGCGGGAACTGGTAGTCGCGGAGGAAGAGGCGCCGCATGGGGCCGCCGTCCGTCTGCATGAGCGCGTACTGCACCGTCGGGTCGGCCTGGAGGCGCATCCGTGCGCCGGTCCGCCCGAGGAGCCGGTTGAGGTAGACGCCCGCGATCCGCGGCTTCTCCTCATCGTAGCGGGCCTCCCACTCCACGATGCTCGCCATCGTGACCACCTCGTCCGGCGTGAGGCCGAGGTCGCGGGCCTTCTGCAAGCGCTCGTCCGTCCAGAAGCGCTCGTGCCACTCGTGGATGCGGCTGACGGCGCGGCGGGCGTCCTGCGTCCACATCACGTCGTAGGTGTTGCCGCGCATCTCGGCGAAGAGGTGGAGCGTGTCCGTGTCCAGCTGCTCCGCGAGGTCGGGCGCGAAGAGCGCCGCCATGACCTCGGAGGAGTCCGTGTCCATCTGGTCCGCGATGGCCCGCGCGATGACGGGCGCCGTGCGGCCGGCCGGGAGCGTGATGCGGACGGGGTCCTGCAGCCCCTTCCGGATTTTGTCCAGCATCGCCCAGTTGTTCATGCCGGGCTGGATGCGGTAGTGGCCGGGCTTGACCTGGTCGCCCCACCCCGTGAGCGATCCGAACACGCGGAGGCTCGTCGCGGAGCCGATGGCGCCGGCGGACTGCAGCGAGTCGATCGCGGCCTCGAACTCCGTCCCGGCGGGCAGCTTCACGCCGACGGCCTCGTCTACGGGCGCGTTGGGGAGGAAGGCGATCCACGCGACGATCCCGGCCCCGATGAGGACGGCGAGGATCGCGGCGATGGTGAGGGTCTTGCGCATGGTGGGGCGGGAGGGGCGCGGCGTTCAGAGGTCGCGCCACCGAGGGGTGGGGGGATTCAGACGCGCAGAATGTCGCGCCGGATGCGGGGGCGGAGGCGAGAGCCCGCGCGGCTGGCGGCCCGCATCGGCGAGCCCTACCGCCAGCGGGGTGGCGGCGGCCGGGGGGTCAGCCGTCGGCCTGCTCGCGGCTGTCGATGGTGCAGACCGTGTGGATGCCGCCGCGGACCGTGTAGTCCGTCGTCACGGCGAGCGAGTGGAACGGCGCGAGGTGCCGCGCGAGGTCCTCGTACATCAGCGCCGAGATGTCCTCCTGCGCCGCGCCGACGTGCCGCCAGCTCATCAGGTAGTACTTCAGGCTCTTCAGTTCCAGCAGCCACTCCCCGGGCACGTACTCCACGCGGACCGTCCCGGAGTCCGGGAGGCCGGAGAACGGGCAGAGCGCGGTGAACTCGCCGGGCTCGGTCTGGTAGCTCACGCGCTGGCGGG
>DUBD01000202.1:8278-14227 GCA_012960515.1 Bacteroidota bacterium
CGGTGGATGGTCTGCTGGCGGACGCTCGGCGGGAGGAAGAGGCCCACGCGGCCCTCCGGCTGGATCCCGTACCGGGACATGTGCTCGATGGAGAGCCGGGTGTGCTCGGCGGCCTGCGCCTGGACCTCGCGGAGGCGGGCCTCGGCGCTGGGCGAGGCGTGGGCGCCGGTCTCGGGCGCCGTCTCGGGGGTGTCGGACATCGGGTCTCGGGTTGAATCGCGCGAGGATACAACGTCGGTCTGCGGCACAGGGGGCGCGGGCGTCCGTTCTTCGCGGAGAACCATCTCGGGAGGGATGCGAAAGCGATCGAGGGATGGGCCGGCGCCCCCTCCTCCCTCGCCCTCCCTGATCCCTCCAGCCTCTTATGACTCGCGCCCTCGTTCTCTTCTCCGGTGGCCAGGACTCCACGACCTCCCTTTTCTGGGCGCTCTCGCCCGAGGGCGGCGGCTTCGATCACGTGGAGGCGCTCGCGTTCGAGTACGGGCAGCGGCACGCCGTCGAGATCGCGCAGGCGCGGCAGATCGCGGAGGCCGCGGGCGTCCCGTTCCACGTCGCGGACCTGAGCGGCCTGCTCGGCGGCTCCGCCCTGCTGGCGGAGGAGTCCGGCGACACGAACGCGGAGCACGCGCTCGCGCCGGGGCTCCCCGCCTCGTTCGTCCCGGGCCGCAACGCGCTCTTTCTCGCCGCCGCCGCCAGCCGGGCCTTCCTGACGGAGACGCGGGACCTGGTGACGGGCGTCTGCCAGACGGACTACTCGGGCTATCCCGACTGCCGGCTGGACTTCATCCAGGCGCAGGAACGGGCGCTCGCCCTCGCGCTGGACGCGCCGCTCCGCATCCACACGCCGCTCATGCACCTCACGAAGGCGGAGACGTGGAAGCTCGCGAAGGACCTCGGCACGGTCCGCGGGCTGGACGTGCTGGAGACGGTCCGCGAGATGAGCCACACGGACTACTACGGCGACCGCACGACCCGCCACGAGTGGGGCTACGGGCGGCTGGACAACCCGGCCTCGGTCCTCCGCGCGAAGGGCTGGGAGGAGGCCAAGGCGAAGGGGTGGGTATGAGAATGCAGAATGATGACTCGGGATGGGGGACTCGGGACTCGGGTCGCGCAGTGCCCGATCACGCGGAACCCGGAACCTCCAACCCGGAACCCGACACCCAGAACCCGGAACCCCGCACCCGCGAGGCCGGGCTGGCGGAGCGTCTCGCCGAGAGTGACCGCCAGCCGGGCGAGAGGCTCTACCGCGTCAAGGCGATGTGGACCACGCTCCAGGGCGAGGGCTTCTGGGCCGGGCGGCCCGCCGTCTTCGTCCGCCTCGTGGCGTGCAACATGTGGACGGGCTACGAGAAGGACCGCCAGCGCGACGCCGCCCGCACCGGCGCAGACTGCCCGCTCTGGTGCGATACGCAGTTCACGAAGGAGGGCAGCCTCCGCCTCACCGCCTACGACCTGGCGGATGCTGTCGTCGAAACGGGCGCGGGCGTCCGCTTCTGCGTGCTCACCGGCGGCGAGCCGCTCCTCCAGGCGGACGCCGCGCTCGTCGCCGCGCTCCGCCAGCGGGGCGTGACCGTGGCCTGCGAGACGAACGGCACCATCGCGCTGGCGGACGCCTTCGGCAGTGTGGAGGCGGGGCCGGACTGGGTGGTCTGCAGCCCCAAGCTCCCCGAGGCGCAGCTCAAGCTGGAGGTGTGCGACGAGCTCAAGCTGGTCGTCCCGGACTACCGCCCGGAGGCCTACGGCGCGATGGCCGAGCGCGTCCGACCCCACGCCGAGGCGGGCCGGCTGCTCTGGCTCCAGCCGGAGGACGGCCCGCGCTTCCAGGAAGCCGCGCGGCTGGCGGTGGACCTCGCGCTGTCTGATCCGCGCTGGCGGGTGAGCGTGCAGGGGCACAAGGCCCTCGGCGTGGACTAGCGGCACGGGGCGATATACTCCGAGGTCTCCCGCCCCTGACCCATGCGCTGGCGCCTCGCCCCCCTCGCCGTTCTGTTCGTCCTCGCGCCCGCACAAGCGCAGGACGATCCCCTCACGTACCAGACCCCCGCGCCCCAGCTGGCGGCGCTCGTGGACGCGCCGCGGACGCCCGCCGTCTCGCTCAGCCCGGACGGCGCGATGATGGCGCTCCTCGCGCGCCCGAGCGTTCCGCCCGTGGCCGAACTGGCGCAGCCGGAACTGGGCCTCGCTGGTACCCGGATCAACCCGCGCACGAACGGCCCGAGTCGCGCGAGCGGCTTCACCGGGGTGACGCTCCGGCCCATCGAGGGCGGAACGGAGCGGGCGGTCACCGGCTTCCCCGAGGACGCCCGGCTGCGGAGCCCGTCGTGGAGCCCGAACGGCGCCGCGATGGCCGTCCTCGTGGACCGCGACGACCGCATCGACCTCTACCTCGTGGACGTGGCGACGGGGCAGGCCCGGCTCGCGCTTCCCCACGCCGTCAACGACGCCGCGCCCGGATCGTCCTACACATGGCTGCCGTCGAGCGACGGGCTCATCGTGCGGACCGTTCTAGAAGGGCGCGGGGAGGCACCCGCCGCCTCGCTCGCCCCGACCGGCCCCGTCGTGCAGGAGTCCACCGGGGAGGCTGCCCCGGCGCGGACCTACCAGGACCTGCTGGAGAGCCCGCTCGATGAAGCGCTTTTCGACCACTACATGACGAGCCAACTCGTCCGAGTCGGCCTGGAGGGGGGCGTGAGCCCACTCGGCCCCGCGGGTGTCGTCACCTCGTTCAGCCCCTCGCCGGACGGCCGGTATCTCCTCACGCAAACCCGCCACCGGCCGTACTCCTACCTCGTGCCGTGGTACCGATTCCCGAACCGGACGGACGTCTGGAGCCTGGAATCCGGTGACCTCGTGGCGACCATCGACGACGCCCCGCTGGCGGAGCGCGTGCCCATCGCGTTCGGCTCCGTCCCGACCGGCCCCCGCAGCCACCAGTGGCGCGCCGACGCCCCCGCCACGCTCGTCTGGGCCGAGGCGCAGGACGGCGGCGATGCCGGCGCCGAGGCGGAGGTCCGCGACCAGCTCTACGCCCTCGCCGCGCCTTTCGACGGCGACCGCCAGCCGCTCGCGACGCTGCCCCTCCGTTTCTCCGGCATCACCTGGGGAGACGACGACACGGCCATCGTGGAGGAGTACTACTGGCAGGACCGGACGCGCCGCGCCTATGTCCTCAACCCGACCGCGGGCACGATGGAGGAGCTGTTCACGGTCTCCTTCGAGGACCGCTACAACGACCCCGGCCGCCCCATGACCGAGGCCAACGCCGCCGGCCGCACCGTGCTCGTCCTCGATGGCACCGCCTCGTTCTGGACGGGTCAGGGCGCCTCGGACGAGGGCAACCGCCCGTTCGTGCGCCGGCTGGACCTGGCGACGGGGGAGAGCACCGAGGTCTTTCGCTCCGAGGCGCCGTACTACGAGGTGCCCGTCGATTTCCTCGGCGAGCCCGGGACCACGCTGCTGACGCGCCGCGAGACGGTCACCGAGCCGCCGAACTACGTCGCGCGCGATCTGCAGACGGGCGACGTGCGCGCGGTGACGGCCTTCCCGCACCCCTACCCCGAGCTGGCGGAGGTGCAGAAAGAGACCATCGAGTACGAGCGCGCCGATGGCGTCCCGCTGAGTGCGACGCTCTACCTCCCGCCGGGCTACGACGCCGAGCGCGACGGCCCGCTCCCCACGCTCGTCTGGGCCTACCCGACCGAGTTCAAGAGCGCCGCCGCCGCCGGCCAGCGCTCGGACAGCCCCTACCAGTTCACGTACGTCTCGTACTGGGGCGCGGTCCCGTTCGTGACCCAGGGCTACGCCGTCCTGGACGATGCCGCGTTCCCGATCGTCGGCGAGGGCGAGGACCAGCCCAACGACACCTTCCGCCAGCAGCTCGTGATGAACGCGGAGGCGGCCATCGAGGCGGGCGCCGCGCGAGGCGTGGTGGACCCGGACCGCGTGGCCGTCGGCGGGCACAGCTACGGCGCGTTCATGGTGGGCAACCTCCTCGCGCACTCGGACCTGTTCCGCGCCGGCATCGCGCGGAGCGGCGCCTACAACCGGACGCTCACGCCGTTCGGCTTCCAGCGCGAGGAGCGGACCTTCTGGGACGACCCGATGCTCTACTTCGGGATGAGCCCGTTCATGCACGCCGAGAAGATCGACGAGCCGATCCTGCTCATCCACGGCGACGCGGACAACAACCCGGGCACATTCACGCTCCAGAGCGAGCGGCTTTACGGCGCGCTCAAGGGGCTCGGCGGGACCGCCCGCCTCGTGCTTCTCCCGGAGGAGAGCCACGGCTACCGCGCCCGCGAGTCCCTCCTGCACATGCTCTGGGAAGAGGCCCGCTGGCTGGACACGTACGTCAAGAACGCCGGGCCGCGCGAGACCGTCCGGGTCGGCGTGGAGGGTGAGGCTGCGGGCGGCCGCTAACACGTTCCCGCCCGGCTGGCGGTGGCCCTCGGCGAGAGGAGCCGCCAGCCGGGCGCGTTCGGCGCAGCGGTAGACTCCCGCCATGCGAGACGCCACCGTCCTCACCCGCGCGCAGAAGGTCTACGTGGTCTGCGCGGCCGTCTTCCTGACCGCGCTCGTCGTGGCGGAGGCGACCGCCGGCAAGTTCTTCACCGCCTTCGACCTCCCGTTCCCCGTCTCCATCCTGGGGATGGAGTTTGGGAGCGTGGTCATGACGGCGGGCGTCCTCGCGTTCCCCATCACATTTGTCGTGACGGACGTGATGAACGAGTACTTCGGCCGGGCGGGCATCCGGTTCGTGACGCTGCTCGGGCTGGGCATGGTGGCGTTCGAGTTTCTCCTGCTGCAGGCCGCGCTGGCGGTGCCCGTCGCCGAGATCTCGCCCGTCTCGCAAGACGCGTTCGGCGAGGTCTTCGGGACGACGACGCGCGTCATCGTCGGCAGCCTCACGGCGTACCTCATCGGGCAACTCGTGGACATCGCGCTCTTCCACCGCCTCCGCCAGCTCACCGAGGGCCGCCACCTCTGGCTCCGCGCGACGGGCTCCACCCTCGGCTCCCAGTTCATCGACACGTTCGTGGTGCTGACGGTCGCCTTCGCGGGGCAACTCGCCTTCGCCGAGATCGTCGCGATCACGCTCTTCAACTACGGCTACAAGGTGGTCATCGCGGTCGGGATCACGCCGCTGGTGTACCTCGCGCACGCGCTCATCGACCGCTACCTCGGGCACGAGCGCGCCGAGGCGCTCCTCGAACGCGCGGAGGCCGCGTAGTCCCGCCCCGCTGGCGGTGGCGCTCGCCGGGACGGACCGCCAGCCGGGAGAGGCGGAACCGGCCGTGCTACCTTCGCGGAGCGCCCACCCACGCTCTGAACGCATGAAGCTCTCCCTGATCCTCGCCGCCCTGGCGGTCCCGCTCGCCGTGCTCGTCGGCTGCCGCGCCGAGAGCGCGCCCCAGGTCTCCCCGACCGCCACCACGGACGGCCTCAGCGCCGAGGAGGACAGCGTCCTCGTCCAGAAGCTGGCGCAGTACACCACGGTCCGCCTGGACGCCGACCTCAGCGCGCTCTCGGACTCCGCGCGCAGGATGATCCCGCACCTCATTGAGGCCGCCGAGGCCATGGAGGAGGTGTTCTGGATGCAGGCCTACCCCGGCGACAAGGACTCGCTCCTCGCCAGCCTGGACAGCGAGGCCGCCCGCCGCTACGTCCAGATCAACTACGGGCCGTGGGACCGGCTGGACGGCAACGCGCCGTTCCTCCCGGGCGTCGGGCCGAAGCCGCTCGGGGCCAACTTCTACCCGCGCGGTGCCACCCCGGAGGCCATCCGCGAGGCCGCCGACCTCTACCCGGAGGAGAACCTGCTGGGGCTCTACACGATGGTCCGCCGCGAGGGCGACCGGTTCACGGGCACGCCCTACCACGAGGCCTTCGCCGAACAGCACCAGCGCGCCGCCGACGCCCTCCGCGCCGCCGCGCAGTACGCCGAGG
>DUBD01000202.1:14237-15709 GCA_012960515.1 Bacteroidota bacterium
TTCATCTTCGACACCGCCATCCATTGGCTGAACCAGTGCGGGCCCGACGGCGGGGTCCGTCGGATCCTCGACTTCGTGGGGCCGGGGGCACCGCCGACCCCACCCCTGAGGAAGATCCGGCGGTACCGGAGCGAGACGCTCGACTACCTCCTCACCGACGACTACCAGCCCTCCGATCTCGCGTGGATGGACATGCGGACGAACCCGCTGGACATCGTCGTCGGGCCCATCGAGACGTACGAGGACCAGCTGATGGGCTACAAGGCGGCGCACGAGACGTTCGTGCTGCTGAAGGACCTGGAGTGGACCGCCCGCCTCCAGCGCTACGCGGAACTCCTCCCCGAGCTTCAGCGCGGCCTCCCGGTGGACAGCGTCTACAAGACCGAGACGCCCGGCACGGACGCCGACCTCGGCGCCTACGACGTGCTCTACGTCTCCGGCGATGCCAACGCCGGTTCCAAGACCATCGCCATCAACCTCCCCAATGACGAGGAGGTGCAGCTCCAGAAGGGCAGCCGCCGCCTGCAGCTCAAGAACGCGATGCGCGCCAAGTTCGACCGCATCCTGCTCCCCATCACCGAGGAACTGATCGTGGAGGACCAGCAGGCCAGCGTGACCTTCGACGCCTTCTTCGGCAACACCATGTTCCACGAGGTGGCGCACGGGCTCGGGATCAAGAACACGATCACCGGCAGCGGCACCGTCCGCGAGGCGCTGGCGGATCAGGCGAGCGCGATCGAAGAGGGCAAAGCCGACGTGCTGGGGCTCTACATGGTGCAGAGCCTGATCGAGCGCGGCGAGTGGACCGAGGCGGAGCTGATGGACCACTACGTCACCTTCGTGGCGAGCATCTTCCGCAGCATCCGGTTCGGCGCATCGTCCGCGCACGGCCGCGCGAACCTCGTCCGCTTCAACTACTTCGAGGACCAGGGCGCGATTGAGCAGGCGGAGGACGGCCGCTGGCGGATCGTCCCGGAGCAGATGGGCGCGGCGGTGGACGCCCTCTCGCGCGACATCCTCACGCTCCAGGGCGACGGCGACTACGACGCGACGGTCGCGTTCGTGGAGGCCAACGGCCAGATGACGCCCGCGCTCCAGTCCAGCTTGGACCGGCTGGCGGAGGCCGGCATCCCGGTGGACGTGGTGTTTGAGCAGGGCCTGGGCGTCCTCGGGCTGACCGCCGAGTAGCCTCGCGGAACCGGCCGGGGCACCCTGTATGCCCCGGTCGCTCCTGCCGACACGCGCCGCCAGCGGACGGCTGGCGCGGCTCTGCGCCCGCTCGGGGCCCGCTGGAAGCGCTCCCCGGGATTTCGACCGAAGCGCGCGGAACAGCGCCCGCTCTCTCGCGATATTGCGGTCCGGCGCTTCGGAAGGCCTGACCGGCCCGCCGCTGCGCCGATACCGGCAGTGACACAACGGATTCGGAAGTAGCAAGACCGAAGGCATGCCCTAAATACTCGAACAGGAGTGCC
>DUBD01000203.1 GCA_012960515.1 Bacteroidota bacterium
GACACATTCCCCCACGACCATGACCCGTTTCATTCGCCTGGCGGCTCTCGCCGCCCTCGTGTTCCCCTTCGCCGCTAGCGCGCAAACCGCCGACCGCGGAGACCGTGCCGAGCAGCGCATCACCCGCCTGACCGAGCGTCTTGGCCTGACCGACGCCCAGGTCGCCATCGTCCGCGAGGAAATGGGCGAAGCCCGCGAAGGCGAGCGCCGGCCCGGCCGCCGCGGTCATTCCTGGGCTCTCGCCGCCCGGCTGGCGCCCACCATGAGCGACGCGCAGTTGGAGGCGCTCCGTACCCAGCAGGAGACCCGCGCCGAGCAGCGCCGGGAGCGGCGGTCGCAGGGCGAGCGCTCCGCTGAGGGCCGCCGCCAGCGGGCCGAGCGTCCGGACCCGCGCGCCGACGCGCTCAACCTGACCGATGCGCAGAAGCAGGCCCTCGCCGAGCACCGCGAGGCCGCCCGCGCCCACCGCGCCGAGCAGCGGAGTGAGCGGCACGAAGCGATGGCCGACATCCTGACGGAGGAGCAGCAGGCCGTCCTCCTCGTCCAACGCGCGCTCGATTCTCCGCAGGGGCACCGCGCCCGTCGCGGCGGTCCCCGCGGCGAGCACCGTGGGCGTCGCTAGGCTCAACCCTCAGCGTTTCTCTTCGTTCGCCCTCCGTGGATCTCCGCGGGGGGCGAACGGCGTAAGACGGAAACCTTCGGGCGGCGCACAGAAATGCACCTCCGTGTGAGCGGGCGCGCCGGCCAATCCGGTACATAGAGCAGGGGGCGGATCATGCGAGGCCCCGGTGCATCCGTACGTTTCCGGGACCCTCTCTCTGATGCCCTCACCTCGCCTCGTTTTCCGCCGCTTCGCGCCGGTGCTTCTCGCGCTGGCGGTGGTGCTGGGCGGGCCCGCGGCAGAGGCGCAGGAGACGATCTACATGATCGTCAACACGGGCCGGGACAGTACAGCGGTCTACATCGACGGCGCACTGGCGGGGCAGACGGACTCCACGGGGAGCCTGGACGTGGACCTCGCGCCGGGCAGCCACACCATCCGCGCCGAGCGCGAGGGGTTCCTCCCGACGGAGATCTCGTACCTCATGGAGCCCGACGGCGTCACGGACGTCATCTCCCTCGCGATGGACCCCGTGCCGCCTCCGCCCGTGGAGGTGCCCGCAGAGGAGACGCCGCGCGGGCTCCTCATCGGCCTGCTGGCGGTCTGCGCTGTGCTCGTGGGCGCGCTGGCGTACGCGGTGACGCGGAAGCGCCGCTCCGAGAGCACGTTCGACCGCTACCGCGTGGTGCGGCCCATCGGGCGGGGCGGCATGGCGACGGTGTTCCTCGCGCGAGACGGCGACGACGAGATCGCGCTCAAGGTGATGGACTCCAGCCTCCTCGGTGACCGGGAGCTGGTCCGGAAGTTCTTGAAGGAGGGCGAGGTGCTCCAGCGCATCGCCAAGGCCGCGCCGACGGCGCCCGTGGTCCGCGCCCTCCGCTACGGCCGCGAGAACGACGACGAACGCGGGCGCCCGTTCGTCGCGCTGGAGTACGTGCCCGGCGACACGCTCCTCCGGTTCTGTCGCGAGGCTGGTCGCGTGCCCTTGCCGCAGATGCTCGGGGTGGCGCGTCAGGTCTGTGAGGGGCTCGCCGCCGCCCACGATCAGGGCGTCTGGCACCGTGACGTGAGCCCGGACAACGTGCTGCTGGCGGCGCCCGCCAGCGGGGACGGCGCGCCCGAGGTCAAGCTCATCGACTTCGGCGTGGCGAAGAACGAGTACACGCAGGCCAAGACCCTCGATGGCTCCATCTCCGGCAAGCCGCCGTACATGTCGCCGGAGCAGTGCCGCGGCGAGACGTTGGACGGCCGCTCGGACCTCTACGCCGTCGGCGTGATGATGTACACGATGCTCGCCGGGCACCCGCCGTTCACGGACACGAACCCGCTCCTCGTGATGCGGCTGCACGAGACCGCCCCCGTCCCGCCCCTGCCAGACGACGTGCCGGAGCCGGTTTGCAACCTTGTGATGCGGCTACTCGAAAAGGACCGTTCGGACCGGCCGGCCTCCGCCGCCGAGGTCGCCGCCCAACTCTCCGCGCTCGAGAGGATGAACTGATGCAACGAGTGGAGTCCCCTGCCTCAGGCGCAATGCCGGTCGAGGTCGTCTCGGTGACGGGGCGGCGCGATCACAACGAGGACGTGGGCTTCGCGCTGACGGAGCGCATCGGGGAGACCCCCGTCGCACTCCTCCTCGTCGCCGATGGGATGGGGGGGCACGCGCACGGCGAGGTCGCGGCGCGGCTGGCGGCAGACGCGCTGGCGGAGCAGTGGCCGCGGCTCCTCGGCCGGCTGGCGGAGGCGCCCGGCGACGCGGAGGCCATCGCGCGGGACGCGCTGCGGGCGGGGTATGCGGAGGCGGAGCGGCGGATCGCCAGCGCGGGCCGGGGCAACGGCATGGGCACCACGCTCGTCGCGGCCGTCATCGTGGGAGACGGGGCCATCCTCGCCAACGTGGGCGATAGCCGCGCGTACGTCGTGTGCGACAGCGGCGCGGCCCTGCTGACGGAGGACCACAGCGTCGTGGCGGACGCCGTGCGCCAGGGCGCGCTCACGCCCGAGGAGGCCGAGCGGAGTCCGTTCCAGCACGCCCTGACCCGCGCGCTGGACGGCTCGGGGGACCCCGAGCCGGACCTCACCCCCGCTTCGGGGTGGCTCCCCCTCGGGGCGTCCTCCACGGTGCTCCTCTGCTCAGACGGTCTCTCCGGTGCCGTCGCCGAGGCCGACCTCCACGCGCACATTTCGGGCACCCCGGACCTCCGCGGTGCTGCCCGTAGCCTCATCGCGCTGGCGCTGGACCGCGGGACGGCAGACAACGTGACGGTTGCCCTCGCGGAGCACGGCCAGATGACGCGCTCCGGCCCCTGCCCGATGGACCCCGCGCGCGTCGATTCGCTGTTGGAGCGGGCCGAGGCCGGTTCTTCGCCCGCCGCGTCGCCACCCGGCGGGCCTCTTCCGCAGGACGCTCCTGTCCGCGAGGTGCATCCCCGCGAGACCATCGGGCGGACGCCCTGGCTCCTCGGCGGGTTGGCGGCGCTCCTCGTGCTGCTGGCGCTGCTGCTCTGGGCTCGCCGACAGGAGGCGCCAGCGGCCAGCACGCTCCGCGGTGGGATGGTGCCCGTCCTCCCCGCCACGCCCCGGCCCGTCCCGTCGGCCTTCGATCTCACGCACGAAGACGCCGAGCTCCGCTGGACCGTGACCGGCATCGCCACCCGCAGCGATTCCGTGCGCGTGACGGTCTCGCTCCCCGCCGACACCCTCACGCGGACGCTCTCCACCGTGGGCACGCGCCTCCCGCTGGCGGAGGTCGCCGAGGCGTGGCCGGGCGGTGTGTTGCCGGCGGGTGCGTACGTTTGGCGTGTCGAGGCCCGCTCGCTTTCCGGTTCGCGCTTGCGGAGCGGGGCGGCAGACCTCATACTGGAGCGGCCGTTCCCCGCGTTCGGGGACTCCGGGCCGTAGCCTCCGGGGACCCTCTCCTGACCCGTATGCGCGCCTTGCGCCCCCTCTTCTGGTGCCTGCTGCTGGCGGGCACCGCCGCCGCCCAGGTGCCGCTCCCCACCGATGGAACGGTGACGGTCGTGGGCGACGTGATCGAGGTGGATCTGGACGGCGTGGCGGAGGCGCCCATCGGCGCGAGGCTGCTGACGCTCCGCACCGTGGACATCGGTGGGAGGGAAGTGGGCGTTCTGACGGGCGTCTACCGCATCGTGCGGGACGAGTGGCCCATCGTGCGCGCCGTCCCTGAGCCGGAGCCGCCGCTGCCCGGCGCGGCGCGAGGGGACCGCGCTTCGCTTCAGACGGACGGTGAGGCCAGCGAGTTGGTCATCACGAGCGACCCCGAGGACGCCCGACTGATGTGGGACGGACACCCGCTCGGCGCGACGGGCGACACGCTCACCATCGCACCCGGGACGTACACGTTCTCGATCGAGAAGGCCGGCTTCGAACCGACGACGTTCGAGGTGGAGGTGCCCGTCGGGCGCATCCGGAGCGAAAGCGTCACGCTCGGGCGTCCCGCCGGTGGCACCCAGCTGTTCGAGTCCGCGAAGGCGCAGTTCGCCGCGTGCGAGTTCGCGCGTGCTCGGGACCTCGCGAGCGAGGCAGTGACGGCGGGGCTCGCCGGGGAGACCCGGGCCGCCGCCTTCGCTCTGTTCGAGGCCATGCGCCGCTTCGCGCCTGCCGCCGACCGGGCCCGCCGCATGGGCGCGGACGCCTCCGCGATCTGCGACGCCGGCTCCGCGATGCACCTCCTCGTCAAGGGCGAGGCCGCGGACGACGAGACGATGATGCGGCTCGCGTGCGAGGACATGCGCCGCGCACTCCCGGACGACCCCCTCGTGCGCCAGACGTGCCCGGAATGAGCCGCCCCGTCCCTCCCGGCGCTCTCGCGCGAACGCTCGTGCTCCTGCTCATCGGGGCCGCCAGCCTCGCGCCCGCCGCGCTGGCGCAACGCGTGCACGGGCGCGTGGTGGGGATCCGTGGCAACGCCGTGCAGGTGCGCCTCTCGCCCTCCGTGGACGTTCGGCCGGGCGTGCGCGGCACGATCTACGGCACGGTCCGGGGGCGGCAGGGGATCATCGCGCGGATTGAATCGGCACGGAAGGTGGGCAACACGTGGACCTGCACCATCACGCGGTCCGCCCTCCGCGTGCAGCCCGGCCACACCGTCGCGTTCACCGCGACGGTGCCCGCGGGGCCCGCTCGCAGCGCGGTGCCTGTGCGTCCGCCGGAGCCGGGGACCATCGTGATCGACGCGCAGAACGTCTCCGATGCGCTGGTGACGAGCGGCGGTGTCCGGATGGGGCGGACCGAGTACAGCCAGCGGTTCTCTCCCCGGAATGCCACGTTCTACGTGCAGAAAGACGGCTTCCAGACGGAGCGCGTCGTGGTGGACATCCTGGAAGGGCAGACCACCCGCCGCGATCTCACGCTACGTGCCACGCCGCCCCCTCGCACCGAGCCGGCGGCGCCCGAGCCCCAGCCGCCGTCAGACGAACCGCCAGCCGAGCAGGCGCCCCTCCCCACGCCTCTGCCCCCGCCGCCTTCGCACGCTGAGCCTGAGCACGACCCGGGCTTCCCGCCCTCCACTGCGACGGACGCCACGCTCACGGTGTACGTGAACGAGCCGGACGTGGACCTCGTGATCAACGGCCTCCCAATCCGCCGGCTCCGCGATGGGCAGGGGGCCGTGCAGGTGATCCCGGGCGCGTACGATGTGGTGGTGTACAAGGGCGGCTACTACGCGCGACCGCAGCGGATCACGCTCGGCGCGAACGAGGAACAGGCGCTCCGCTTCGACCTCATCGAAGCGCGTTCGCTGATCTCCGTGACGTCTGACATCGTGGGCGCCCGGGTCAAGTTGTCCGGTGTGGAGGTGGGCGCGACGCCGCTTATCCTACCCTACGCGCCCGGCCGGTTCGAGGTCAGTGTGGAGGCGGAGGGGTACCGCCCGGTCACGGAGTTCCTCGTCGTGGAGCCGGACAGCACCGCCGAGCTGGTGGTCGGCATGGAGCCGGCGCTCGGGTGGGTGTTCGTGGGCGCGAGCCCGGACGCGGAGGTGCGCGTGGACGGCGTGTTCGTGGGCCGGGGGGAGCAATCCATTCAGCTGATGGCTGGCCGGTACGCCGTGGAGGTCCGGGAGGCCGGTGAGACCGTGCTCCAGCGCGCCGTGGACGTGCACGGCGGGAGCGAGGAGAGCCTCGTGGCACCCGGCGCGGCGCCGCCCCGCCGCTTCTGAGACGGCCCGCCAGCGCGCGGCTGGCGGGCGGAGTCGCCGAGGCTTCCCGAACCCCGCCGCACGCCGGCGGTAGCTTCCGCGCCCCGTCCCGGACGGCCTCCATGGCCCGAGGGCGGGGCGCTTCCGCATTCTGCGACTGCCCTTCCGACTTCGAGAGATGGCTGGCTACCCCCACGACGAGATCGAGCGCCGCTGGCAGGACCACTGGTCCCAGCACGAGACGTTCAAGACCCTCGGCCCCGGCGACGAGGGCTTCGACGCCTCCCGGCCGCCCTACTACGTCCTCGACATGTTCCCGTACCCCTCGGGCGCCGGCCTCCACGTGGGCCACCCCGAGGGCTACACCGCCACCGACATCGTCGCGCGGTACAAGCGGATGCGCGGGTTCAACGTGCTCCACCCGATGGGCTGGGACGCGTTCGGCCTGCCCGCCGAGCAGTACGCCATCGAGACGGGCACGCACCCGCGGGAGACGACCCAGAAGAACATCGGGCGCTTCCGCGAGCAGCTGAAGCGGCTCGGCTTCTCGTACGACTGGTCGCGCGAGGTGGACACCACGGACCCGGCGTACGTCCGCTGGACCCAGTGGATCTTCCTCAAGCTCTACGAGAAGGGCCTCGCCTACCAGGCCGAGGTGCCCGTCAACTGGTGCCCCGCGCTGGGCACCGTCCTCGCGAACGAGGAGATCATCGACGGGAAGAGCGAGCGGGGCGGGCACCCCGTGGTGCAACTGCCCATGCGGCAGTGGATGCTCAAGATCACCGACTACGCCGAGCGCCTCCTGGAGGGCCTGGACGACGTGGACTGGCCGACGTCCACGAAGGAGATGCAGCGCAACTGGATCGGGAAGTCCGAGGGCGCCGAGGTGGACTTCGGCGTGTTCGGTCACCCCGAGGTCACCATCCGCGTCTTCACCACGCGCCCGGACACTCTCTTCGGCGCGACGTACATGGTCCTCGCGCCGGAGCACCCGCTCGTGGCGCAGATCACGACCGACGAGCAACGCGCCGACGTGGACGCCTACGTCCAGAAGGCCGCGCACAAGACCGAGCGCGACCGGATGGAGCAGAAGGTGAAGACCGGCGTCTTCACCGGCGCGCACGCCGTCAACCCCGTCAACGGCGAGAAAGTCCCGGTCTGGGTCGCGGACTACGTCCTCGCGAGCTACGGGACCGGCGCCATCATGGCCGTGCCCGCCCACGACGAGCGCGACTTCGAGTTCGCCCAGGCGTTCGGGCTCCCCATCGTGCCGGTCCTGGAAGGCGGCGAGACCGACGCCGACGGCCGGCTGGCGGAGGCGTTCACCGGCGACGGCGTCCACATCAACTCCGACGCGAGCGACCACGCCGTGGCGGACATCGCGAACGCGGGCGCCAACCTCAACGGCCTCAACAAAGCCGACGCCATCGCGCGGATCGTCGCGTGGCTGGAGGACAACGGCGTGGGCCGCGCGCAGACCAACTACAAGCTCCGCGACTGGCTCTTCAGCCGCCAGCGCTACTGGGGCGAGCCCTTCCCGATCGTCCACGTGGACGGGAAGCCGCAGCCGCTCCCGGACGACGCGCTCCCGGTCACGCTCCCCGAGGTCCCGGACTACCGCCCGACGGGCTCGCCGGACGGCCCCCTCGCGCAGGCGACCGAGTGGCGCACGCTGACCGTGGACGGCCAGGAGGCCCTCCGCGAGACCAACACGATGCCGCAGTGGGCCGGCTCCTGCTGGTACTACCTCCGCTTCATCGACCCGCACAACGACCGCCAGCTCGTCGATCCGGAGAAGGAGAAGTACTGGCTGCCGGTGGATCTCTACGTGGGCGGCGCCGAGCACGCCGTGCTCCACCTGCTCTATGCCCGCTTCTGGCACAAGGTGCTCTACGATGCGGGCGTGGTCAGCACGCCGGAGCCGTTCGTGCGCCTCGTGCACCAGGGCATGATCCTCGGCGAGATCGAGCACACCGGCTACCGCCGCCTCGGCGACGACGGCGAGGTCTTCGGCTGGGTCTCCGCCGAGCACGCCGTCGAGGTGGACGAGAGCGATTCCGAGGTGGAGTTCCAGGACGCGCGCGACGGGTCCTCGCTCGTGGCCGTGACGGTCCCGGACGCCGACGTGGAGAAGAAGGGCGAGGGCTTCGTCCTCTCCGCCGACCCGAGCGTGAAGGTCCAGAGCCGCGCGCACAAGATGTCGAAGTCGCGCGGCAACGTCGTCAACCCGGACGACATCGTGGACGAGTACGGCGCGGACAGCCTCCGCCTGTACGAGATGTTTATGGGCCCGTTGGAGGCCACCAAGCCGTGGAGCACGCGCTCCGTGGAGGGCGTCCACCGGTTCCTCTCGCGCGCGTGGCGCCTCCTCACCGACGACGCCGACGGGCTGGCGGACCGCGTCACCGACGCCGAGCCGACCCAGGACCAACTCCGCACGCTCCACGCCACCATCCAGAAGGTCACGGACGACGTGGAGGGCCTCCGCTTCAACACGGCCATCGCGGCCATGATGGAGTTCGTCAACGCGGCCTACAAGTGGGAGACGGTGCCCGCCAGCGCGGCGGAGAGCTTCGTGCTGCTGCTCGCGCCCTTCGCGCCGCACCTCGCGGAAGAGCTGTGGGCCCGCCTCGGCCACGAGACCAGCCTGGCCTACGCCGAGTGGCCCGCCTACGACGAGAGCGTCCTCGTGGAAGACGAGGTCGAGATCGCGGTGCAGGTCAACGGCAAGCTCCGCGGGACGGTCACCGTTCCCGCCGACGCCGACAAGTCCGCCATTCTCGATGCCGCCAAGGCCGAGCCCAACGTCCAGCGCCACACCGAGGGCAAGACCGTCCGAAAGGAGATCGTCGTGCCCGGCCGCCTCGTCAACCTCGTCGTCTCATGACCCGACTTCTCTTCGTTCTCCTCGCCGGGCTGGCGCTTACCGCCTGCCGAACCGAGCCCACCGACCCCGCCGCGCCCGAAGACGCCCCCGCCGCCGAGGTAGACGTGGACGCCAAGGCCGAGTCCGACCCGTTCGGCGAGCCTGAGCGCGTGGAGGGCGCCGCGTCCGCCACGCAGACCGTTACCCTCAACGAGGCGATGATGCAGGGCGGGCAGTGCTACGTCCTCGCGACGGCGGAGACCGGCGACACGATGCTCATGGGCACGCAGGAGGCGTGCACGCAGGCGGCCCCGCTCGCCGGCCAGCGCGTCACGATTACGGTGGAGGACGCCCAACTGGACGTGCCGGAAGCGGGCGTCCAGGCCGTCTCGCTCGTCACCGCTGTGGAGGCCGCGGAGTAGTGCCGGACCCCGCCGCGCTCGACCGCCTCCACGCCGAGTGTGAGGCGTTCGTGCGCGAGTCCATGGCAGGGGACGCCGCGCACGACCTCGCGCACATCCGCCGCGTGGTCCACACCGCCGCCCGGCTGGCGGAGGCCGAGGGCGCCGACCCGTGGGTCGTGGTCCCGGCCGCGTGGCTGCACGACGTGGTGACGGTCGCGAAGGACGCGCCGGACCGGTCTCGCGCGAGTAGACTCGCCGCGTCCGCGGCCGCCGAGTGGCTCCGCCAGCGCGGCGAGTACCCGGCCGACCGCATCCCGGCCGTCGCGCACGCCATCGAGGCGCACAGCTTCTCGGCGGGGATCGAGCCGCAGACGGTGGAGGCCTGCGTAGTGCAGGACGCGGATCGGCTGGACGCGTTGGGCGCCATCGGGATTGCGCGATGCTACGCGACCGCCGCCGCGCTCGGCTCCCGGCTCGTCCACCCGGACGATCCCGTGCCGGGGCCGTCCCCCTCGCGGGACCTGGACGACCGCCGATTCGCGACGGACCACTTCTACGTCAAGCTCCTCCGCCTACCGGAGACGATGCGGACGGCCGCCGGTCGTGCCGAGGGGGAGCGCAGGGCCGCGTTCATGCGGACCTTCCTCGAGGAACTGGCGCGCGAGACCGGAGCCTGAGGCCGCCGCGCTGGCGGTCGGGCTCGGCGGAAGGAGCCGCCAGCGGGGCTAGCGTGCGGACCGGTCCGCCGTCCACGCGTGGAGGAGGCCGGCCTGGAACACCTGTACAGGCTCGCGGAAGCCGCCCGCAGTGATCAGGTCCGCAACCGTTGCAGGGGGGAGGATGGCGACCGCTTTTGCGTACATCGCGCGGGCTCGCTTCATGGACTCATCCGTCGCGATGGTGCCGGTGGAGAGGCCGTACCACGTACGGAGAAGGGTGTCGAACGCGTCTGGGGGCGCCGCGAGGTCGGCGCTGAACAGGCGGCCGGAGGGGTGCAGCCGGTCCGCGATGTCCGCGAACAGACCCACGCGTTCCGCCGGATCGAGCACGAACTGGGACACGAGAAGGCAGGTCGCGCCGTGGAACGGCTCCGCCAGCGGGAGGCTGGAGAGGAACCCCTCGTGGAAGGTGCAGCGCTCGGCGAACCCCTCGCGCTCGGCGCGCTGGCGGCAGACCTGGAGCATCGCGGCAGATGGCTCGACGGCGGTGAACCGCCAGCCGGGGTGGAGCGCCGCGAGGTGCGTCATCTCCATCCCCGTCCCCGCGCCGATGCACAGGATCCGCGCGTCAGGCGGGAAGGTGGTGAAGGTGACGTACAGGAGGAGGTCCAAGGCACCACGGACCGCCGTCATCCGCTCCCAACTGGCGTCGTAGGTCGCCGCCTGCTGGTCGAATACCGTGATGAGGTCGTCCTGCTGCATCAGGGTGGCCGCGACGTGCGGCGGAAAGGCTGCTTACCATAGCCGCCGCAGGACCCACAGCGCAATGGGTGGGCAGGATGCAGCGCCGGGTTAGAGCGTGCGGGCGGGGCGGGTGCGGTACCGCGTGCGAGCTGGCGGAGTGACCGTGCGCGAGCCGTGGCCGAGGTGGGTGTCTCCCACACGGTAGCCAGCGCCGAGGCGGCGGGTCTCGTGGCTCTGGGAACGGAGGCGGGAGTCCAGGATGGAGCGGCGCGGGATGGGCAGGTTCAACATGGGAACGGGGGATCTGAAGGGGCCGAGCTCACCGCGGCGGGGCGCCTGCGGGGCGTCGGTCTCGGTTGTGGGCTCAACGGACGAGGTGGGCGGGCGGTTACAAGAGGTGCTGTTTTTTTAACACTCGCTGCAGACTCCCGCCAGCGGAGCGGGCCTTACGGGAGCGGGCGCAGCACGTTGCAGCACCACGGGTGGCCCTCGCCGGCGGCCGGAAGAGGGCGGGGCAATCCCCCAATCCCCCGCTCCTCGGACCAATGAACGCGCCCACGGATACAACGAAGAGGCAGTTCTGCCACATCTCCTCTCCCCCTTCCCCTCTCTTCCCATGGCCAACATCCCCGTAGAAAAGAACTCCAGCGGCGCCGCCTGGCTTCCCTGGCTCCTCGGACTCATCGCGCTCGTCGGGTTGATCTGGCTCGGGCTCGAGCTCTTCGACAACGAGCCGGACGCGGACGAGATCGCCGGCACCGAAGACAACGTCGGCCTGATCGATGATGTCGAACTCGGCGACGACGACCCGGCCTCGGCTGGCGTCGGGCCGGAGGCGAACGTGACCGGCGAGGTGACCGCCGCGACCCTGCTCGCAGCGACGGACCCCTCCGAGTTCGTCGGTGAGACTTACACGTTGACCGGGTTGCGCGTCATGGAAGTCCTCGGCGACGTCACGTTTACGGTTTCCCCCGATGGCAGCGACCGCATGATGCTCGTCTACCTCGAACAGGAACTGACGCCGGACGTGGTCGGGGTCGAAGGCCGCTACGATGTCAACGCAGGCCAGATGGTGGAGGTGCGCGGCACCGTCCAGCAGCTGACCGCGGACGACCTCTCCGCGTGGGGCATCTCCCCGACCGGGGTCTCCGCTGGCGATCTCTACGTGCGGGCCTCCGCGCTAGACATCTCGAACGCCGATCTCGACCAGGTGGAGGTGGACGACACGTCGGTTGCGGAGTAACCCGCCCGACGCTCTCGCCCCCCACCGATCCCTTCTCTCCCTCTCTTCTCATGGATACCCCCAAAACCCCCACGTACGTCTCGCTCAACGAGACCGACGACTGGGAACTCACCTTCGAAGACTCCCAGGACATCCGCGGCTACAAGGTGCTCGGACAGGACGGCAACGTCACGGGCCATACCGTCTCGGACCTCCTGATCGACACCGATAACGAACGCGTCGCGATGATCGCGACCTCCGACGGAAAGGAGTACCCTGCCCACGACGTCTCCATCGGCGATGGAGTGGTGTACGTGACGGGGGACTACGCCGTCAACGAGGACCACGTCGTCCGTCGCGCGACCGAGATCGAGCGGTATGGCGAGGTGCGCCGCCGCACGATCTGACGTGTGCGGATCGGTTCCTTCTTTCTCCGGTCGCGGCCAGACAGGCTGCGGCCGGCTCCTTTTCGGCCATGAAACGCGTTCTCTCTGTCCTCCTGACCCTGGTCGTCGCCGTGGTGCTGTACGGCGCGGTGATCGAGCCCCGCTTGCTGCTGGACGGGGTCGCGTTCGAGGCGGAGGTCCCTGGCCTCCCGCCCGCGTGGGAGGGGGAGCGCGTCGCGCTGCTGGCGGACTTCCAGATCGGAATGTGGGGCGGCAACGAGGGGATGGCGCGGCACGCCGTTCAGGACGCGATCGAGTCCGAGGTGGCCGCGGTCCTCTTCGCGGGGGACTTCGTCTACAGCCCGGATTCCACCACGGTGGACCGCGCCGTCGGCATCGTGCGCCCGGTCCGTGAGGCAGGGATCCCGCTCGTCGCGGTGTTCGGCAACCACGACCACTCGCTCATGGACCGGTCCAGCGAGCGGGGCGCGGACATCGCCGGCTACCTCCGCCAGCGGCTCGAGTCTATCGGGGCGACGGTGCTGGAAAACGAGGCCGTGGAGCTGCGGCGCGAGGGGGGCTCGCTGTGGGTCGCCGGGATCGGGTCCGTCTGGGCGGGCGCGAGCGATCCCGCCGCCGCGTTGGATGCGGTGCCGGACGGGGCGCCGCGGCTCGTGCTGATGCACAACCCGGAGTCCTACCGCGAGGTGCCCGCGGGCGAGGGGCCGCTCGCCCTCGCGGGGCACACCCACGGCGGCCAGATCCGGCTCCCGTTCATGGGGCGGGCGCAGTCGTGGTTGGACATCGTGCGCGAGGGGGAGACGGTGGCGGACGGGTGGGCGCTGGACTCGCTGGGTGCTCCCGCTAACCGGCTCTATGTGTCCCGAGGCATCGGGTTTTCTGGCGCCCCGATCCGCGTCAACTGCCGGCCGGAGCTGACCATCATCACGCTCCACGCCGCCGACGGCGACATGCCGACGCGTGGCCCCGTGACACCGGGGGCGTGAGCCCGGAACCCTGCGGGCGGTCCGCGCTACCCCTCGCATGAGCTACGACCACGTCTTCCTCGCGCCCGTCCTCCTCACGCGAGGCGGGATGACGCCGCACAAGCTGCCGCTCCCCGACGCCGTTGCCGAGGCGCTGGCGGAGGCCCCCACGCGCCGGATGATCGGCACGATGAACGGCGAGCCGTTCCGCCAGGCGCTCCACCGCAGCAAGGCAGACGGGTTCTACTTCCTCGCGCTGAGCAAGCGGACGATGCGCGCGCTAGACCTCGCGCAGGGTGATCTGGTGGGCGTAGAGATGAGCGTGGACCCCGAGCCCGACCGCGTGGACCTCGGCGACGAGCTGGCGGCGGCGCTGGACGCAGACGCCGAGGCGCGCGATGTCTGGGACACGCTCACGACGGGCGCGAAGCGGAACGTGGCCTACACCGTGACGAGCGCGAAGCGCGCCAACACGCGGGAGTCGCGAGCGGCGGAGGTCGTCCGCCGCCTCCGCGAGGGCACGCACGACGCGCTCCGCCGCCGCTGGTGAGGGCCGCCAGCGCGCGGCTACTTCTTCTTGTTCGCGCCGATCACCGCCCCGATCACCGCCGCCGCCAGCCCGTAGAGCAGCGAGCCGAGCAGGATGGTGACGGCGCCCTGCGCGTCGAACCCGTCCACGAGGTAGGCCGTCAGCGCGAAGAGCACGGCGTTGATGACGAGCGAGAACAGGCCCAGCGTGAGCCACCGGATGGGCGTCGTGATGAACTTGACGACGGTGCCAATCGTGGCGTTGACCAGCCCGAGCACGAGCGCCGCGATAAACGCGGTCTGCCACGAGGCGATCTCGATTCCTGTCAGCAGGTAGGCGACGAGCAGGAGCGCGAGGGCGCTGGCGACCCAGCGGAGGAGGAGTTTCATCGGGTGGGGGCGGGAGACGGGAGCCGTACGGTACGCCCGGTCCGAGGGTTCAGACCGCCCGTCCGTAGATCCACTGCGCGACGGCGCGGCCGTCCCACCGTGCCACGCCCGGAAGCGTGCCCCACCGCGTGAAGCCCTCGCGCCGCAGCAGCGCCTCGCTGGCGGCGTTCGTCTCCAGCCCGACCGCCAGCAGCGTGTGCAGGCCCAGCCCGGCCGCTTCCGCCAGCGCGTGCCGCACGAGCGCCGTCCCGACCCCGCGCCGCTGGCGGTCCCGCGCGACGTAGTAGCTGATCTCGGCGGTCCCGCGCAACGCTTCGCGTCCGCCCCGCCACGCCGAGAGCGAGCACCAGCCCGCAACGTCCCCCTCGATCTCGGCGATCCAGAGCGGGTGCGCGTCCGGGCTGTGCGCCCCGAACCACGCGCGGCGCGAGGCCTCGGTCACGGGCGAGAGGATCGCGTTCGCGCCCGTTCCTGCAGACTCGTTGAGGATGCGGACGACTGGCGCGAGGTCGGGCGGGTGCGCCTGGCGGATGTGCATGGCGAAGTCTACCCGCTGCGAGGGAAACCGGCGGTAGACTCCCGCATGACCATGGCTCGCGTTCTGCTCTGGGGGCTGGCGGCCGCGCTCGTCGCGGGCGCGGTGTGGGCATGGCCGCACCTGCCGGAGCGCATCCCGCTCCACTTCGGCGCGGACGGGCTGCCGGACCGCTGGGGCGAGCGGAGCCTGTGGGGTTGGTTCGTCCTCCCCGCGATCGGTGTGGCGATGGCGGCGCTGCTGGACGGGGTCGGGCGGTGGGCGCTCCGCCACCCGGAGAAGCAGACGATCAACCTGCCGAGCTCGGACGATTTGATGCGGCTGCCCGTGGAGCGCCGGATCCCCGTTCTTCGCCGCGCGATGGTGTTTCTGCTCGGGATCGGCGTGTGGCTGATGGGCACGTTCGCGCTGTTTCAGATCGGCTCGTACGTGGCGGCGCAGGGCGGCACGTCGCAGCCGTGGACCGTCGCCGGGCTGGTTCTGTGCCTGCTCGGCTCGCCCATCGCGCTGATCTGGGGGCTGACCGCAATCCAGAACGAGATCACGCGCCAGCGGAACGCGCCGTAGCGCGTTACTCCAGCGTGACGGCGCGCGTGGCCTCCACGGAGTCGCCTGTCGCGCGGTCCGTGACGGTGAGCGTGAGCGTGTACGTCCCGGCCCGCTGGCGGCTGGCGTCGAGGAGCAACGCGATGGGGGCGGTGGCGCCACGCGCTGTCTCCTCCACCTCCACGGAGACGCCGCGCCGGCTCCCGCGCCCGAAGAGCCCGCCGATGGCGCGGAGGACTCCCGGCCGCCCATCGGTCGGGACGAGCGAGGCCTGGACGGCGTACCGGGACTCGCCCGCGGCGACCGCCAGCCCGTAGACCTCGGCGTAGAGCCCGACGGGGTCGCCGGAGGCGAAGACGCCGCCCGCCGCGGGTTGCACGATGCTCCCGCCCCGCGCGATCTCGCCCGGTCCGGCCGCGCGCCCTTCGTCCAGCCCACGCGCGAGGAGCACGCCGGAGAGCTGGAGGCCGCCGCCCCACGCCGTCGCCTCGACCGGCTGGTGGCTCCATCCGGCGGTCTCGCCGTCCGCGCCGTCCACTTCCATGCGGACCTCCAGGTCGCCAGAGGCGGCGGAGAACTGGGCCGCCCGTGTCCAGACGGTCCCGGAGGCGAGGGGCACGAGCGGGACAGCCGCAACAGCGGAGTCCAGCAGCGTCTCGACCGTCGCGCC
>DUBD01000204.1 GCA_012960515.1 Bacteroidota bacterium
TGGAGGGATGGGGGGCGGGCCCAGTGGGGAGTAGGGGGAGAGGCCATGGGGAAAGGCTTCGGGACATCGTCGTCTCGCGGACAAGCACCGCCAGCGGCACGAGGGCACCTTTCCCACGGCCCACGGCCCACGGCCCACGGCCCACGGCCCACGGCCCACGGCCCCTACCGAAATCCGCCGGGCGCGCACGAACCGCCCCGCACGTGCCCCGTAGCTTCCCCCGACGCCCGTCCCCACCCCCGCCCGTCATGGCCACCGAGCCCACCCCGACCTCCCGTTCCGCCGAGGAGCGCGCCGCCCTCGAGACCGCCGCCACCCAGGCCATCCGCGGCCTCACCATCGACGCCGTGGAGGCGGCCAACTCCGGCCACCCCGGCCTCCCGATGGGCATGGCCGAGGCCGCCGTCGTCCTCTGGAGTCGCTTCCTCAAGCACGACCCTGCCGATCCCACCTGGGCCGACCGTGACCGGTTCGTGCTCTCCGCCGGGCACGGGTCCATGCTGGTCTACACCCTCCTCCACCTCAGCGGCTACGACCTCTCGCTGGACGAGCTGAAGAACTTCCGCCAGCTCGGTAGCCGGACCGCCGGCCACCCCGAGAGCCACCTGCTCCCGGGCGTCGAGACCACGACGGGGCCGCTGGGGCAGGGCATCTCCACGGCCGTCGGCATGGCGATGGCGGAAATGCACCTCGCGGGGCGCTACAACACGGACGAGCACGTGGTCGTGGACCACATGACGTACGTGATTGCGAGCGACGGCGACCTCATGGAGGGCGTCAGCAACGAGGCCTCCTCGCTGGCGGGCCACCTCGGGCTGGGCAAGCTCGTCGTCCTCTACGACGACAACCACGTCTCCATCGACGGGCAGACGGACCTCGCGTTCTCCGAGGACGTGGCCGCCCGCTACGACGCGCTCGGCTGGCACGTCGTCCGCGACATCGACGGGCACGACCCCGAGGCCGTCGCCGCCGCCATCGAGACGGCCCGCGGGACGCTGGACCGCCCGAGCCTGCTCCAGGTCAAGACCACCATCGGCTTCGGCTCTCCCAACCTCGCGGGCAAGTCCGACATCCACTCCGACGCCCTCGGCGAGGCGGAGCTGAACGCGACGAAGGACCACCTCGGCATCCCGCGCGAGCCGCTCTTCTACGTGCCCGAGGGGGCCGAGACGCTCTTCCGCGAGCAGGCCGCCCGCGGCGCCGAGGCCCACACGGCCTGGACCGAGGCGATGGTCGCCTACCGCGAGGCCGACGCCGACCGCGCCGCCGAGCTGGACCGCCGCCTCGCCGGCGACCTCCCCGACGGCTGGGCCGACGCCCTCCCGACGTTCCCCGAGGACGCCAAGGGCATGGCCACCCGCGCCGCCAGCGGCAAAGTCCTCGACGCGCTGGCGGGCGTCCTGCCCGAGCTCATGGGCGGCTCCGCGGACCTCACGCCGAGCAACAAAACCAAGGCCAAGGGGATGGAGAGCTTCGCCTTCGCGACGCCCGCCGAGCGGTACGTCCACTACGGCGTGCGCGAGCACGCGATGGGCGCTGCCATGAACGGCCTCGCACTGCACGGCGGCGTGCGCCCCTACGGCGGCACGTTCCTCATCTTCTCGGACTACATGAAGCCCGCCGTCCGGCTGGCGGCGCTCATGGAGACGAACCCCGTCTTCGTCTACACGCACGACTCCATCGCGCTCGGCGAGGACGGCCCCACGCACCAGCCCGTGGAGCAGCTCGCCGGCCTCCGCGCGATCCCCAACCTGCTCACCATCCGCCCGGCCGACGCCAACGAGACGGCCGCGGCCTGGAAGGTGGCCCTCGAAGAACGCGACCGTCCCACCGCGCTCGCCTTCTCCCGCCAGGGCGTCCCCACCCTCGCCGCGACGGCCAACCGCGCGATGGAGGGCGTCGCGAAGGGCGCCTACGTCCTCGCCGACACGGACCGCCAGCCGGACGTGATCCTCATCGCGACGGGCTCCGAGGTCCACCTCGCGCTCGAAGCCCGCGAGACCCTCGCGGCCGATGGCGTCCAGGCCCGCGTGGTCTCCATGCCGTGCGACCGCCTCTTCCTGGAGCAGGACGCGGACTACCGCGAGAGCGTCCTCCCGCGCGCCGTCACTGCCCGCGTGGCGGTGGAGGCCGCGGCGCCGCTCGGCTGGGGCCGCTTCGTCGGCCTCGACGGCGAGGTCGTCGGGATCGACCGGTTCGGCGAGAGCGGCCCGTGGCAGGGCGTCTACGAGCACCTCGGCTTCACCGCCAGCGCCGTGGTGGAGGCCGCCCGCCGCACGATCACCGCCACCTCCTGACCCGATGCTCCGCTTTCTCCCCCTCGCCGCGCTGGCGCTCCTCCTCGCCGGGTGCGAGTCGTCCCCGGACGTGCTGGACACGATCCCGGACGACGCCACCGAGCCGGGCGCGCCTGCGGCCGTCCACGGTCCCGCCCCCATCACCGCCCCGACGACTTACGTCTGTGCTGGCGGCGAGTCCTTCACCGTCGCCCCGCTGGAGGGCGACGAACTGGAGCTGACCCGCGGCGAGAGCACGCTCACGCTTACGCGGACGGAGGCCAGCATGGGCGCCCGCTACGTCTCGGGCGCTACGGAAGTCTGGATCGCGGACGAGGGCGCGTTCGTGGTGGAAGACGAGGTGATGACGCTCGCCGACTGCTCCGCCGCTCCGGACGCGTAGCGCGCGAGTCAGCCGGAAACGGCCGCGGTTCGAGGTCGCCTGAAGCGTCCGCCAGCGGGGCGGGCGCGTGGAAGCGCTTGCGCGGGTGTGAGGGTTCGGTAACGGAAGCCCTCCCGGAAGCGCTTTGGTGTTAACTCGTTGCGCAGGAAGGGCTTTCGGGTGTTTGGGCGTGGGACTCCCGCCGCGCTGCGGCGTTGATTGAGGTGCACCCACCACGGACACCCATGACGTTCTCCTTCCCGAACCTCTTCAGCGCGCTCCGCTCCGTCGCGGGCGTCTCCCGCGCGCTGTACTGGGGCGACTGCCCCCACTGCGAGCGGCCCACGCCGTGGCAGACGAACACGATGCGAGGCGAGTACCGCTGCACCCGCTGCAACCGCTCCCCGCTGGAGGGCTGACCCCTCCGCTCGCCGTCCCGTTTCGCCCCGACCGTACCGACTCATGTTGCTCGCCAGCATCCTTCTCTTCGCCCTCGTGCTCCTCGTCCTGACCGTTGCCGTCTACCGCGGCCTCGGCGACCTCCCGGACATCCTGGAGGTGGTGGACCCCACCGACGAGCCCACGCGCCCGGCTTACCCGTAGGCGCGCCCCACCGGAGGGGGCGATCTTGGAGCGAACCGCCTCCGCTCCCGTGATCCTCGCCCCCTCCGTTCTCGCCGCCGACTTCGGTCGGCTGGCGGCCCACACCACCGAGGCGCTCGACGCCGGCGCCGAGTGGCTCCACATCGACGTGATGGATGGGCACTTCGTGCCCAACATCTCGTTCGGCGCGCCCGTCATGCGCGGCCTCCGCGCGATGGCGGAGGAGCGGAACGTTCCGCTCGACGTGCACCTCATGATCGAGGAGCCGGACCGCTACCTGAAGGACTTCGCCGAGGCGGGGGCGGCGCTGATCACGGTGCACGAGGAGGCATGCCCGCACCTCCACCGGACGGTCCAGGCCATCCACGACCTCGGCTGCCGCGCGGGCGTCGCCGTCAACCCGGCCACGCCGCTCGTGACGCTGGAAGAGATCGCGCCGGATCTGGACCTCGTGCTCATCATGTCGGTCAACCCCGGGTTCGGCGGGCAGGCGTTCATCGAGAGCGCCGTGGACAAGGTGCGGCGGTGCCGCCAGATGCTCGGCGGGATGGGCAGCCGCGCGCTCATCGAGGTGGACGGCGGCGTCACCCCGGACAACACGCCCGCCCTCCTCCGCGCCGGCGCCGACGTGCTCGTGGCCGGCAGCGCCGTCTTCCGCGGCGACGTGGCCGCGAACGTTCAGGCCTTCCGCCAGTCGGCGGCGTCGGCCGGTCGGCAGGTGGCGTGACCGCGCGCTGGCTCCGCGCCGAGAGCCTCGCGCTGGCGGTGCTCACCGGCATCGCGTTCGTGCAGGCGGACGCGAGTCTCTGGTGGGCGGCGCTCTGGCTCGCGCCGGACCTCGCGGCCGTGGGCTATCGGGTCAACCCCGCGATTGGCGCGCGGGCGTACAACGCGGCGCACGTCTACGTCGGCCCCGTGGTCCTCGGCGGCGTGGCGCTCGCGATGGGCACCGGACTCGCGTGGGCGCTCGCGCTGCTCTGGGCCAACCACATCGCCGTGGACCGCGCGCTGGGCTACGGCCTCAAAGAGCCGACGGGCTTCCACGACACGCACCTCGGGCGGATCGGTCGCGGCTGAGCCGCTGGCGGTCGCGGTGGGCGAGGGCTACTCCCCGAGTGCGCGGTAGCGGACGAGCCGGTAGCCGGCGGCGGGAGCCTCCGCCAGCGCCGCGGCGACACGGCCGTGGAGGTCGTCGTCCCAGGTGGTGTAGCGCTCCACGAAGGCTTCGGCGCGCTCGGGGTCGCCGGCGGACTGCACCGCCAGCACCTCGCGGAGAAGGCTCTCGGCGGTGTCGTGATACCGGCTGTAGTCGATCGCGAGGCGGCCCGTGGACGCGTCCAGGGAGAGCAGGCCGGCTTCCAGGAAGTAGTTCCACTGCATCAGCTGCATGGTCTGGTACGCCTGCTCGCGTCGCGGGCGGACCGTCTGCAGCACGCGGAGGATGCCGCTGGCGTAGACGGAGCGGAGGGCCTCGTCGGTGTAGTAGCCCGTCTCATGGAGCCGCTCGGCGACGAAGAGCGAGACGAGGTCGGACTTCATCTCTTCGAGGAGGTCGGCGGAGCGCTGGAGCGCGGGGCCGAGCGCGCGCCCGTCCTCGGTGCGGTCCACGCCGAGGTAGTGCCCGACCTCGTGCCAGAGCGTGCGCTGGAAGTTGCCCTGCAGCGTGAGGTCGTCGCAGTGCTGGGGGAGGACGCCGGCGCAGAACCGGGCCTTCGCGCCCGCGAACAGCTCGGGGTCCGTCAGCACGTTGTAGCGGAGGAGGATGGTGCGGCCGTACTTCCGCGCGTGGTCTGCCTCGTTGGGGAGGATGGTGGCGGTGTTGGTCCCGCGCGCCTGCCCGAAGTCCGCGATCACGTTGTACACGCCGACGGGGATCTGGCTGCGGACGCGCTTGTGGCGCTCGTACGGGAGGCGGTCTTCGAGGTCCTGGATGTCGGTCAGCGCCGCCGCCAGCTCGGCGCTGCGGGCCTCGTCGCGCGCGAGGAGGCTGAGGCCGTAGAACGCCTTCACGCCGAAGAGGGCGTCGTCGTACGTCTCGTAGCTGCCGATCTGGGCGTTGAGGTTCTGGAACTCGCCGGCGACCCACGCGGCGTCTCCGCCCTCGTAGTTGCCCGTCAGGAGGTCCGTCGCGCGGAGGCGGAGGTAGGCCGCGAAGTCCCGGTCCGTCTCCTCCACGGCGCGGGCGGCGGAGAGGAGGTGGTGGCGCACCACCATCACGCGGTCCGCGTAGGCGACGGCGTACGGCGCGGCGTAGAGCGCGGTCGCGTCCGGGCGCTCGGCGAGGGCCGCCAGCCGGGCGGTGAACCGCGGGTGCAGCGCCGCGAGGGAGGGGTGGTCCTCCAGCGTCTGGCGGTCCCGCGCGATCTCGTCAGGCGCGGCACGGCGGACGACGGTGCGAAGCGCCAGCAGGTCGTCGCGGTGCTCGGGGTGGGCGGCGAGATACGCCTCGACTTCCTCGGCGGTGATGCCCTGCGGGTAGACCCCGCGCTCGGGCGAGGGCGGTCGCGCCCGCTCCGCGAAGGCCACGCGCCGGTTGTCCGCCGTCGTCCCGACGGGGCCTTTGAAGAGGCGGAACAGCAGCGCTTCGTCCGATTCCGGGTCCAGGTGGAAGCGGACCTCGGAGGCGTCGGGGTGGACCTGCTCTTCGTAGAGCTCCTGCAGGATCTGGCCCGCGGCGAGGAGGTGGGCCACGGCCTCGCGCTCGCCCTCCGCCAGCGCGCCGAGGTCGGGCGCGAAGGTGAGCGTGAGGAGGTTGCCTGTGACGGCCTCGGTGTCGGCCTCGGTCCACGTCTGGGCCGCGACGGCGGGGACGAGCAGGATGAGGAGGGCGGCGGTGCGGAGCATCGGGAGGGGGGAGGAGCGCCGGAAAGTAGGCCGGGGGAACGGGCGTGAGCGATCCTGCGCCCGAACCCCGTGAACGAAAGAGAACCCCTTCGCGCCGCCATGTCCCGCCTCGCCGTCCCCGCCCTCGCGCTCCTTCTCGCCGCGTGCACGAGCGCCCCCGGTCCGTCTGCCCAACCCGATACCGCCCCGTCTCCAGAGTCGGCCGACACCGCCGAGGCGCGGGGTGCCGCCGTCGGGCTGGCGGCGGCGCAGGTCGAGGCGTTGCGGGCGCTGGGGCCGCCGGTCCTCGTCCCTCGCGCGATGGAGGGGTACACGCTGGAGGCCGTCGAGATCGACGAGGCGTACCGGCCGGCGGTGAGCTACACGCTCCGCTGGCGGCGCGCGGACGGCGCGTGCGTGGAGGTGCTCGGCACGAACGACGGGATCGGCGGGCCGGACTACCCGATCGTCTCGGCGGAGGTGGCCATGCCATACCTGCCGGGCGCGCCGCAGGCGCGGGTCTACCAGGCCGCGGCGGATCCGCAGGCCACGAGCGCGCAGAACTGGGGGCCGGAGACCGTCGTCTCGGACTTCGTGACGGTCGGGGAGGAGCCGGAGTGGATGGCGGTCTGGCTCCTCAGCTCGGATGCCAACGGCTGCCGCCCGATCGGGCTGGAGGCGGCCGCTTCCGTTCTCGCGAGCCTCCGCCCCTTGGACCCCGACGCTCGCCTCGCGATGGACGGTATGATGGATGGCGGCGCCCTCGGCACGTTCGCGGACGCTGACGACGCGCTCGTGGATCTCCAGACGGACCTCCCGCTCATCACGGACCCGGAGGCGGACGTGGCGCAGGCGCTCGCGGGCTGGGAGGCGCAGAGCGTCCGCACCGAGACCGTCCGCCAGTCGGACGCGGCGGTCCACGTCCTCGCGACGCTGACGGGCCTGATGGACGACTCCGTCCGCGACGAGCGGCTGCTCCTCGTGTTCATCCCGGACCTCGGCGGGTGGCAGCTGCTGAGCGTCGGGCGGCAGGTGCGGTGCCACGCGGGCCGCGGGCACCAGGACTGGAGCGCGGAGCTCTGCCTCTGACCCGCTGGCGGTTCCTCTCGCCGGGGGCGGCCGCCAGCGGACGGCGTTAGACGCGAAGGGCCGGCGGGTCTAGTCGGGCGTGCCGTTCGATCCAACCCGCCATCACCGCCGGTCCGTGCGCCTGCCGGGTGCGGCGTACCACGCGCCAGGCGTCTATTTCCTGACGATCTGCACGCATGGCCGCCAGCGGCTGTTCGGGGAGGTCCGCGCGGGGACGATGCACCTGTCGGCGTTCGGGCAGATCGCGGCGGAGGAGTGGCGTCGCACGGCGGAGGTGCGCCCGTATGTGGTGCTGGACGCGTTCGTGGTGATGCCGGATCACGTGCACGTGTTGTTCGGCATCCGGCCGCACGAGGGGAATGCCGGGGCGTCCCACGGGGGCACACCGCAATCCCACGGGGGCACACCGCAATCCCACGGGGGCACACCGCAACCCCGCAGGGGCACACCGCAACCCCGCAGGGGCACACCGCAACCCCGCAGGGGCACACCGGCGGTGTGCCCCGACGTGGATCCGGTCAGGTCACCGGTGTGCCCCGACGTTGGGGATACGGCATCCGATAGCAACGCCGAGACACCCCGCCCAGACGGCCGGCGGTTCGGCGCCGCCGTGCCGCATTCCGTGCCCACCATCATGCGGCAGTAAAAATCCATCGTGACCAAGCGCATCCGCGCGATCGACCCGACGGTCCGCGTCTGGCAGCGGTCGTTCCACGACCGCATCGTGCGCACCCCGCGCGAGGCCGCCGCCGTCCGCCGCTACATCGTAGAGAACCCCGCGCGATGGGCCGGCGGCACCGAGCGCCGCGACGGCCACCGCCGCTGACCCGCTGGCGGTTCGTCTTGGCGAGACCGTCCGCTAGCCGGGCGCGGTCTTCCCGAGGCCGTGACGCACCGCCGCCGCCCCGCCCGGTAGCTTGGCGCCATGCGCCTCGCCCAGGTCGTCCCGCTCACCCCCGTCGAAGGCCCGTTCACGTACTGCGTCCCGCCGGAGCTCGACGCCGAGGTCGTCCCGGGCGCCCGCGTGCTGGTCCCGTTCGGCCGCCGCCAGCTGACCGGCGTCGTGGTGCGGACCGGCGACGGCGAGGCGCCCAAGGCCAAGCCGGTCCTCGACGTGCTGGATGACCGGCCGGCGCTCACGGTCGAGCTCCTCGGCTTGACGAAGTGGGTCGCGGAGTACTACCTCTGCACATGGGGCGAGGCCATCAAGGCGGCGCTCCCGAGCGGAACCGAGGTGGAGACGCGCCGCGTGGTCCACGCCCTCGCGGAGACCTGGCCCGAGGCCGACGGCCAGGCCGTGCTCGGCGCGCTGGCGGCGGCCGGCGGCGGGCTGAAGGTGCCCGCACTGGCGGAGGCGCTCGGCCGCAAGACCGCGCCGCAGTCCCTCCTGCGGCGGATGGAGGCGGCCGGAGCCGTCCGCATCGAGCAGGAACTGCAAGAGGCCCGCGCGAAGCCGAAGATCGAAAAGCACCTCACGCTGGCGGTCACGCTCGGCGAGGCGTCCAGCCTCCGCGGCGCGAAGCAACTCGCCCTCGCGGCCGTCCTCGCCGCCGCCGACGAGCCCGTCCGCCAGTCGGAGGCGCTCAAGGAATCCGGCGCGAGCAGCGGCACGGTCAAGAGCCTGGTGGAGAAGGGGATGGTGGAGGTCCACGAGCTGGAGGTGGAGCGCACCGCCGACGAGGCCGAGGCGCCCCCGCCCCCGCCCGCCGACGTCACGCTCCACCCCGCGCAGACGGCCGCGCTGGAGGCTTTGCGTCCGCCCATCGAGGCGGGCGAGCCGTACACCGTCCTGCTTCACGGCGTCACGGGCTCGGGCAAGACCGAGGTCTACCTCCGCGCGCTGGCGGCCGTGCTGGAGCGGGGGAAGTCCGGGATCGTGCTCGTTCCGGAGATCGCGCTGACGCCGCAGACGGTCCGCCGCTTCCGTGCCCACTTCGGCGACCGCGTGGCGGTCCTCCACAGCCGCATGAGCCCCGGCGAGCGGCTGGATGCGTGGACGCGCATTCGCGATGGGCAGTACCCGGTCGTGATCGGGCCGCGGAGCGCGGTCTTCGCGCCGGTGCAGGACCTCGGCATTATCCTCGTGGACGAGGAGCACGAGGCGAGCTACAAGCAGTTCGACCCCGCCCCCCGCTACCACGCGCGCGATGTCGCCGTGATGCGAGCCCATCGCGCCGATGCGGTCTGCGTCCTCGGCAGCGCCACGCCGAGCCTGGAGACGGCCGCCAACGCGCGCAGCGGCAAGTACGCCTACCTCGCGATGCCGGACCGTGTCCCGGTGTCGAGGAAGGAGGAAGGAGCGAGTGGGAAGGAGGGAACGAGCGCTAGCGCTTTAGAAGGCCCGGGACTCGACGCCCACGACTCGCCGACGCCGCCTGCCAGCGGGGCAGAGGGGGAGTCTGCCAGTCGCCAGTCCCCGGTCCTCAGAGAACCCGCTCCGCTGCCGACGGTCCGTGTGGTGGACCTCGCGAGGGAGAAGGAGATCCGCCGCCTCAAGGGCGCGCTCTCGCACGATCTCCGCGAGGCCATGCAGGCGCGGCTGGACCGCGGGGAGCAGATCATCCTGCTTCAGAACCGCCGAGGCTACGCGCCGGTCATTACGTGCGAGACGTGCGGCTGGACCCCCGAGTGCCGCGACTGCGCCGTCTCGCTCACGCTCCACAAGACGAACCGGACGCTCCGCTGTCACTACTGCGGCCGCGCGGAGCGCCAGCCGACGGCGTGCCCGGAGTGCGGGGCGGACGACCTCCGCCTGCTCGGCTCGGGCACGCAGCGCGTGGAGGAGGAGATCGCCGAGGTGTTTCCGGACGCCCGGCTCCTCCGCATGGACCTCGATACCACCTCGCGGAAGGGCGCGCACGCCCGCCTCCTGGAGCAGTTCGGCGACGGCGAGGCCGACATCCTCCTCGGCACGCAGATGGTCGCGAAGGGGCTGGACTTCCCGCGCGTGACGCTCGTGGGCGTGGTGAACGCGGACACGGGGATGCTGCTGCCGGACTTCCGCGCGGCGGAGCGCACGTTCCAGCTCCTCGCGCAGGTGGCGGGACGCGCCGGCCGGCACGACCTCCCCGGCGAGGTGATCCTCCAGACCCGGAACCCCGAGCACCCCGCCATCCAGCACGCCCTCGCGCACGACTACGCGGCCTTCGCGCGGTACGAACTGGTGGAACGCCACGCGCTCGGCTACCCGCCGTACGGACGGCTCGTGGGGGCGGAGATCAAAGGGACGTACGAGGGCTCCACGAACAAGCTAGCGCAGGCCTGGACTGACGCCCTCGCGCGGCACGCGGCGCGGATCGAGGGCGCGGAAGTGCTCGGGCCGGTGGCGGCGTTCGTGGGGAAGGTGAAGGGGTTCTGGCGCGTCCACACGCACCTGAAGGCGCCCCGGAGCGTGCCCGCCGCCGCGCTGGCGGAGGCCGTGCGCGCGGCCACGGCCGAGATCGGCACGCCGCCGAAGGGCCACCGCATCAACATCGACGTGGACCCGGTGGGGCTGTACTGACCTCGGCGGAGGCGGACGCCGCGGGAGTCCGGCTCAGCCCGACAGCACGCGGCGCAGCGCATCCAGGTCCGGCGCGATGGTCTCCACCCGTTCGGGCGCGTCGAGCAGCGCCGCCAGCCGGGCGGGCGCCTCGGGCTCGCGGCCGATGGCGCGCTGGACAGCCTCGGGGAATTTGGCCGGGTGCGCGGTGGAGAGCACGACGGCGGGCGCCTCGGGATGCGCCGCGCGCTGGCGGCGGGCCGCGGCGAGCCCGACCGCCGTGTGGGGGTCGGCGACGTAGCCGGTCGCGTCGAACACCTCGCGCATGGTCTGGACCGTCTCCTCGTCCGTGACGGTCTCGCCCGCGATGCGCCGCCGGAGGTCGCCGTCGGAGTAGAGCCAGCGGAGGCGTTCGAGGTTGCTCGGCGCGCCCACGTCCATCGCGTTGGAGAGCGTACGGACGGAGTCGGCGGGCGAGGGGTCGGCGCCGCCGAGGAAGTGCGCGAAGCCGGCGTTGGCGTTGTGCGCGGCCACGAAGCGGCGGACTACGAGTCCCGCGTTCGCGGCCAACATTCCCGCCGTCAGGTTGCCCAGATTCCCGCTCGGGACGACGACGAGCGGCGCCGTCTCCATCGCGCGGAGCGCCCACGCGTAGTAGAGCATCTGCGGGAGGAGCCGCCCGATGTTGATGGAGTTGGCGGACGAGAGCCTCGCGCCCTGCGGATCCGCGAACGCCGCTTTGACGAGCCGCTGGCAGTCGTCGAACGTGCCGCGCACCGCCAGCGCCCGGACGCCCTCGCGCTCTGCGACGAGCTGGCGGCGCTGGACGGGGCTGACCTGCCCCTCGGGGAAGAGGAGCACGACGCGAACGCCGGGGATCCCCGCGAAGCCGTCGGCCACGGCGCTGCCGGTGTCGCCGGAGGTGGCCGCGAGGATGGTGACCTCCTCTCCGTCCAGCGCCCAGCCGAAGAGCCGCGCCATGGTCCGCGCGCCGACGTCTTTGAACGAGAGCGTCGGGCCGTGGAAGAGTTCGAGGACGTGGACGCCGTCCCACCCGCCGCCGCTCAGCGGGACGAGCGGGATCGGGAAGTCCAGCGCATCGCCGACGAGGGCCGCCAGCCGGTCGGGGCCCACCTCGTCAGCTAGCCAGGGCATGAGGAGCCGCGTGCCGAGGTCGGGCAACGTCGGCGCGTCCCGCCAGCCGGGCGCGAGCGACGGGACGATGGTGGGGACGTAGAGGCCGCCGTCGGGCGCGAGGCCGCGGAGGAGCGCCTCGCGGAAGGGGACCGGCGCCGTCCCGTGGCGCGTGCTGACGTATCGGGGCGGGGTCATGGCGTGAGGGTGCGGACGCCCTCGGCGTCGAGGTCGGCGATCCAGCCGGTCGCGCCCGTCCCGCTGGCGGCGCAGGCCGCGCGCATCGCGGCGAGGACGGGCTCGGCGCGGCCGGAGGCGTCGGGGAAGGCGAAGAGGGCGGGGCCGGAGCCGGAGAGGGCGCAGCCGAGGCTTCCGGCGTCGAGCGCGGCGCGGCGGACGACGCCGTAGACGGGGACGAGCGGCGCGCGGAAGGGCTCCGCCAGCCGGTCGGTCATGACGGCGCGGCCCGCGGCCTCCCAGTCGCCCGCGCGCAGCGCGTCGAGCAGGAAGGCGAGCGCGGCGGCCTGGGCGGAGGCGTCGGCGTGCGGGACCGTCTTGGGGAGGACGGCGCGGGCCTCGTGGGTGAGCACCCGGACCTCGGGCAGAAGCACCGCCAGCCGGAGGCCATCGGGAATCGCGAGGCGGCGGTAGCGCGAGGGGTCTGCGGCGTCCACGAGCACGGCGCCGCCGAAGAGGGCGGGGAGGACGTTGTCGCCGTGGCGGCTGCCCGTCGCGGCCTCGCCCTCCAGCACGGCCTCGACCAACTGGCGCTTGTCCAGCCCGAGCCCGAGCGCCTCGTTCGCGGCCCACGCCCCGGCCACGGCGCTCGCGGCCGACCCGCCGATGCCCGAACCCAGCGGAATCCCCTTCTCGATGCGGAGCGCCAGACCACCCCTCGCGCCCGACTGGCGGAGGAGGTGGGCGGCGGCACGCGCGGCGGTGTTCGTCGCGGGATCCGTCGGCAGGTCCCCGCCGGGCTCGACGGTCACGCCGGGCGTGTCGGTGACGTACGCGGTCACGCGGTCGCCCGGCCCGGTGATGCAGACGCCGAGCGCGTCGAACCCCGGGCCGAGGTTGGAGAGCGTGCAGGGGCCGAAGGTGGTGAGGGATGGAGGGACGGGGGAATGAGGGATAGGGGATGCCTCAGGGCGAGTCTCCTCATCCCGAATCCCGTATCCCTCTGAATCCCTCTGCTCGCTCATGGCATCAACTCGGCGGCGTTGACGAGGTCCGCCAGCAGGCCGGCGGCGGTCACATCCGGACCCGCGCCCGGGCCCTGCACCACGAGGGGCGTGTCGTGGTAGCGCGCGGAGCGGATCAGGATCACGTTGTCCGTCCCGCGCGAGGCCGCGAACGGCGAGTCCAGAGGCACGACCTGTGCGGAGACGCGGAGCCCGTCGCCATCGATGGAGCCGACGAACGCGAGGCGGCCGCCCTGCGCCTCCGCATCGGCCACGCGCTGGCGCCATGCGTCGTCGAGGGTGGGCAGCGCGTCCATGAACTGCTCGACGGTGACGTCCGCCAGCGCGGCGGGGACGAGCGATTCCACCGTCACGTCGGCGCGTTCCACGTCGCGGCCGGACTCTCGCGCGAGGATGAGCAGCTTGCGGGCTACGTCCTCGCCTGTGAGGTCGTCGCGCGGGTCGGGCTCCGTCAGCCCCTGCGCCTTGGCATCGCGGACGGCCTCGGAGAACGCGGCGCCCTCGGCGAGCCGGTTGAAGAGGTACGCGAGCGTGCCGGAAAAGACGCCCTCGATGCGCTCGATCTGGTCGCCCGAGCGGAGGAGGTCGCGGACGGTGAACACGACGGGCAGCCCGGCCATGACCGTCGTCTCGTAGCGGTAGCTCACCTCGCGGCGGTCGGCGGCCTCGCGGAGGCGGCGGTAGTACGCCATGTCCAGCGTGTTGGCGCGCTTGTTCGGCGTGACCACGCCCACGCCGCTGTCCAGCCAGCCCACGTAGCGCCGCGCGACGGACTCCGACGCCGTAGCGTCCACGACGAGCCGCCGCTCCATGCCCGAGGCCGCCAGCTGGCGGTCCAACTCGTCGAGGTCGGCGGGCGTGTCGGACGCGTCGAGCCGGTCGAGAGCCGTCTCGGGCGCGATGCCCTCGGGGTCCCAGACCATCCGGCGCGAGTTCGTGATCCCGACGAGGCGGAGGTGGATCCGGTGCTCGCGGAGGAGGATGGGCGCGTGCTCGGCGAGGAACGCGAGGAGCCGCCGCCCCACCGTCCCGGTCCCGATGAGGACCACGTGGACGCGGTTGCGCCGCAGCGGGAACGCCTCGTGGAGTGCCGCCAGCGCGGCGGGCACGTCGGCCTCCGCGACCACGGTGGAGATGTTGGTCTCGCTCGCGCCCTGCGCGATGACGAGCACGTTGACGCCCGCGCGGCCGAGCGTCGCGAAGAGGCGGCCCGCCAGCCCGGGCTGGTGACGCATCCCCTCGCCCACGGCGGAGAGGACGGCGCAGTGGGGGAGTGCCGAGATCTCGCGCACGTCGCCCCGCGCCAGCTCCGCCGCGAACGACTGGCGGAGGACGTCGACGGCCGGGTCGGCGTCCGCGCTGTCCACGACCACGCAGATGCTCTGCTCGCTGGAGGCCTGGCTCACCATGCGGACGTTGATGCCCGCCCCGGAGAGCGCCCCGAACAGCCGCGCGCTGACCCCCACGACGGCCTGGATGCCCGCGCCCTCCAGCGTGACGACGGCCACGCCGCGAACGGTGGAGATGGCCTTGACGCGGAGATCGAGCGCGTCCGTGTCAGACGAGATGAGCGTGCCGGGCGCCTCGGGCTCCAGCGTGCTCTTGATCACGAGGGGGATGCCGTGCCGCTCGGCGGGCAGCATCGTGCGCGGGTGGAGCACCTTCGCGCCGAAGTAGGCCATCTCGGCCGCCTCGCGGTAGCTCAGCCGCGCGAGGGGCCGGGCCTCGGGGACGAGCCGCGGGTCTGCCGTAAACACGCCCGCCACGTCGGTCCAGATGACGCAGGCGCGAGCGCCGAGGGCGCCGGCGAGGATCGTCGCGGTGTAGTCCGAGCCAGAGCGGCCGAGCGTGGTCACGACGCCGTCCGCGGTGGAGCCGATGAACCCGGTGACGACGGCGATCTGCCCCTCGGGCAGCGCCCCGATGGCGTCTTGGATCTGCCGGTCCGTCGTCTCCGTGTCCACGACGGCCTGTCCGAAGGTGGCGTCGGTGCGGATCAGCGCGGTCGCGTCCAGCGCGACGGCGTCCGTGCCCGACTGGCGGAAGGCGGCGGCGACGAGAGGCGCGGAGAGTCGCTCGCCCGTCCCGATGACGGCGTCGCGGGTGCGGGGCGTGACCTCGCGAAGGAGCGAGACACCGTCGAGCAGGTCGGCGAGGTCCGCCAGCCGGGCGTCGAGCAGGGCGCGGACGCTCTCGCGTTCGTCCTCGCGCACGAGCTCCGCCAGCGCGGCCTCGTGCCGCTGGCGGATGCGGTCGAGCAGGTCGCGGTGGGTGCCCGCGCGGGCCTCGGCGGCGCGGAGGGCGTCGAGCAGGTCGTCCGTGACGCCGCCGAGCGCGGAGACGACCACGACGCGGCGTGAGTCGGCGGGCTCGGCCTGAGTCAGGGAGACGACACGCCGGATTCGCTCGGGCGTGGCGACGGAGGAGCCGCCGAACTTGGCGACGAGGGGGGCGGAAACGTCGGGCATGGCGAGGGCGGGCCGGCGAAGCTAGACGCGCGGATTGCCCCCATGCGGCCGGTAGCGCTTCCGGGGTGTGGGGAGGAAGGAGGGAGTGGGAAGGAGGAAGGAGGGGGGGCACCGACGGGCACCGCCAGCCGCGCGGGAGCACCTTGCCCACTGCCCACTGCCCACTGCCCACTGCCC
>DUBD01000205.1 GCA_012960515.1 Bacteroidota bacterium
GCGGGCATCCTCTCCGGGCTCGCGCTCTGGGGGCTCTTCGCGGTGCTGCTCAACTACCTCCGCCAGACGGGCGCGGTGGGCGTGAACTGGCCCGGCGGCTCGCCGCTCCTCACCGTGGGCGCGTGCGTCGCGCTGGGGCTGCTGCTGGGATTGACCGGATCGTGGGTCGCCGTTCGTCGGTTCATCCGCGAGGTCCGCCTCTCCGAATAGCCCCCCTCCCATGCGCCTCGCCCTCGTCCTGTTCGCGTTCTGCCTCGCCGCCTGCGGCTCGTCTGAGGAGGCCCCCACCGAGGCGACAGAGACGGAGACGCGGAGCGTCCGCCTCGACGGCCGCCAGCTGGCGCTCGACGGCTTCGCGGGCGAGGTGTCGCTCGTCGCCGTGCCGGGGCTTAAGGAGGCCGAGGTGACGTTCACGAAGCGCGTGCTCGCCGCGACCGCCAGCCGGGCGGAGGGGCGGTTGCGCGAGATCGAAATCCGCGAGGCGGGCGACGATGCGCTCTACCAGTTCGTCTGGCGCACGGAGCAGGAGGGCGCGAGCGTGGATGCGGAGGTCCGCGTGCCGTTCAGCGCGGACGTGGTGGTGCGGCTCGGGGCGGGAAACGTGGCGGCGAATGCCCTCCGGGGGCCGCTGGATGTGGAGCTGGGGTCCGGCTCCATCCGCGCGAGCCACCTCCGGAGCTCGGAGGTGCGGCTGGAGACCGGGGCGGGGGACGTGACGGCTGGTGCGGCCTTCCTCTCGCCCAACGCGGACTGGCGCGTGGAGACGGGGAGCGGACGGCTGACGCTCCTCGCGCCCGCGACAGCCTCCGTCCGTATCCAGGCCGAGAGCCGCGCGGGATCGCTGGACCTGGACCCCGATCTCCCGCTCCAGGACATCCGCCAGTCGGGCGGACCCGCAGGCGTGGACGTGCGCGCGGTGCTCGGGGAGGGCAGCGCCCGCATCCGGGCCACGACGGGCGCCGGCGACATCGAGATCCTCCGCTACAAGGAGCCCGCGCCGGAGTCCCAGGCCGCGCGTGAGACCGCGCCGGTCCGGCAGGACACGACCCGCGCGGACAGCACGGCGCGCTGACGCCACGCGCTGGCGGCCGCCGCGAATGAGAACGGACGATCAGAGCGACCGCCAGCGGGGGCGGTCCATGGCATCGGCCGCGTCAAGAAACGGGGCGTCCCGGGGTGTGCCGGAGCGGTGACGCCACTGCCGCGTAGCTTGACCGCCTGAAAATGTCAGACCCCGCCGCATGAAGCGTCTCGTCGTCGTCGAGTCCCCGACCAAGGCTCGCACCATCCGCCAGTTCCTCCCGCCCGGCTTCCAGGTGGAAGCGTCCATGGGCCACATCCGCGACCTCCCCTCGTCCGCGAAGGAGATCCCCGCGAAGGTCAAGAAGGAGAAGTGGGCCCGCCTCGGCGTCAACGTGAACGAGGGCTTCGAGCCACTCTACGTCGTCCCGAGCGAGAAGAAGAAGACGGTCAAGCAGCTCAAGGACGCGCTCAAGGGCGCCGACGAGCTCTACCTCGCGACTGATGAAGACCGCGAGGGCGAGTCGATCGGGTGGCACCTGCTCCAGGTCCTCAACCCGAAGGTCCCCGTCAAGCGGATGGTCTTCCACGAGATCACGCGCGACGCCATCCTCCGCGCGCTGGAGCAGACCCGCGAGATCGACTCGCGGCTGGTGGACGCCCAGGAGGCCCGCCGCATCCTGGACCGCCTCGTCGGCTACAGCGTATCGCCCGTGCTCTGGAAAAAGATCGCGCCGAAGCTCTCGGCCGGTCGGGTGCAGTCCGTCGCCGTCCGCGTCCTCGCGCAGCGCGAGTGGGAGCGGCTGGACTTCGTGACGGCGTCCTACTGGGACCTCAAGGCCACCCTCGCGAAGGCGGGCGTGGACTTCGAGGCCAAGATGACGCACTACGGCGAGCGCCGCCTCGCCACGAGCAAGGACTTCGACGAGAACACCGGCAAGCTGAAGGACGGCTCCGACGCGCTCCAGATGGACGAGGACACCGCCCGCCCGCTGGCGGAGCGCCTCGCCGGGGCGACGTGGCGCGTCGCGGAGGTGGAGAAGAAGAAGGCCCGGCGCACGCCCGCGGCTCCCTTCATCACGTCCACACTGCAGCAGGAGGCCAACCGGAAGCTGGGGCTCCCCGCCCGGCAGGCCATGCGCGTGGCGCAGAAGCTCTACGAGCAGGGCCTCATCACCTACATGCGTACGGACTCCCCGACGCTCAGCGGGGAAGCCATTGAGGCCGCCCGGCGGTCCGTGGAGAGCCGCTACGGCGCGGAGTACCTCTCGCCCAAGCCCCGCCAGTTCAGCGCGAAGGTCCGCAACGCCCAGGAGGCGCACGAGGCCATCCGCCCCGCGGGCACGGAGATGAAGACCGCCCGCCAGCACGGCCTCACGGGCGTCGAGGCGAAGGTGTACGACCTGATCTGGAAGCGGACCGTCGCCAGCCAGATGGCGGACGCGCAGCTCCTCCGCACCCGCGCCGAGATCCTCGCCGCCGAGGGCACGGACGACGAGAGCACCTTCCGCGCGAACGGCCAGGTCATCGTCTTCCCGGGCTTCTTCCGCGCCTACGTGGAAGGCAAGGACGACCCGAGTGCCGCGCTGGACGACCGCGACAACCCGCTGCCGGATCTCTCCGAGGGCGACCGCCCCGACTGCCGCACCGTGGAGCCCATCGGGCACGAGACGAAGCCGCCAGCCCGATACACGGACGCCACACTCGTCCGCGCGCTGGAGGCCGCTGGCATCGGCCGCCCGTCCACCTACGCGAGCATCATCGACACGATTGTCAACCGCGGGTACGTCAACCGCAACCGCTCGCAGCTCATCCCCACCTTCACCGGCCTCGCGACGAACCAGCTGCTGGAGCGCAACTTCGAGCGTCTCGTGGACACCGGGTTCACCGCCAAGATGGAGGAGGAGCTCGACCAGATCGCCAGCGGCGACGAAGAACGCCGTCCGTACCTGGAGCGCTTCTTCAACGGCGAGGAGGGTCTGGAGAAGCTGATCGAGAAGCGGCTGGATACCATCGACCCGCGCGAGGTCTCCGAGCTCAAGCACACGAAGTGGGAGCCGTTCGTCATCCGCGTCGGCCGGTACGGTCCGTACGTGGAAGACACCCGCACGAACGAGACGAAGTCCATCCCGCCGGAGTGGGCGCCAGCTGACGTGACGCACGACATGCTCGACGAGCTGGCGGGCAAGGAGAGCGGCGACCGCCCTCTCGGGATCCACCCCGAGCACGAGGTCCCCGTGCTGCTCAAGATCGGGCCCTATGGTCCATACGTGCAGCTCGGTGACGACGAGGAGGGAGGCAAGAAGCCGAAGCGGATGTCGCTCCCCAAGGGCACCGAGCCGGACGACGTGGACCTGGACCTCGGCGTTCAGCTTCTGGGCCTGCCGCGCACCCTCGGCGAGCACCCGGAGACGGGCGACGCGATCAAGGCGAGCATCGGCCGCTATGGCCCGTACGTGCAGCAGAACCGCACCTTCGCGAGCCTCAAGCCGCAGGAGGGCGACAACGTGCTGACCGTCGGGTTGGAGCGGGCGCTCGAGCTGCTGGCGGAGAAGGCGCAGAAGAACAAGCCGCTCCGCGTCCTCGGCGATCACCCCGAAACGGGCGACCCCATCGAGGTTCGGTCCGGACGCTATGGCCCGTACGTCAAGCACCAGAAGACGAACGCCACCCTGCCCAAAACTCTCGACCCGATGGAGGTCACGCTGGAGCGTGCCGTGGAGCTGATCGACGCGAAGGCGGCGCAGAAGAAGACGAAGCGCAAGCCGCGTAAGAAAAAGGCCTCTTAGCGGTCAGACTACGCAGCCAGGTCCAAGGGCCGGTCGGGGCGAATACGCCCTGGCCGGCCCTTTTTCTGCGACAGACTCGCGCTACTCCTCCGGCTCCTCCCAGACGTCCGGCCGCACGTCGCGCCTCCGCCAGTCGGCCTCCTCGTCGGCGCGGTACTCCTTGCGCACGGACTCCAGAATGTTGAGGTACGAGCCGTAACGCTCGGGCGTGATCGACTCCTCGTCCACGGCGTCCTGGATCGCGCAGCCGGGCTCATGGTCGTGCGTACAGTTGGGGTAGCGGCACTCGCCGAGGAAGGGCCGGAACTCCACGAAGTAGCCGCCAAGCTCCTCCGGGGCCATCCCCCAGATGCCGAACTCGCGGATGCCGGGGGTGTCCGCTACCCAACCGCCGGCGGCTTCGAGGAGTGTCGCGAAGGTGGTGGTGTGGCGGCCTTTGTTGGTCTTCTCGCTGACCTCGCTGACGCGGAGCCCGAGGTCCGGCTCGATCGCGTTGAGCAGGCTGGACTTCCCCACGCCCGAGGGCCCGGAGACCACGCTGACCGCGCCCGCCAGCCGCTGGCGGAAGGCCTCGACGCCCTCGCCGGTCTCCGCGCTCGTGAAGAGGACGGGGTAACCGAGCCCTTCGTACAGCTCGGACCAGAACGCGAGCGCGTCCTGCGCGCGGGGCTTCCCCTCCAGCAGGTCGGACTTGTTGAGGATGAGGCCAGCGGGGATGTGGCTCGCCTCCGCGGCGATCAGCATTCGGTCCACGAACCCCGGGTTCAGCTTGGGCTGGAACGTGGACTGCACGCACCACGCGCGGTCCACATTCGCGACGATGACGTGCTCGGACCGTGCGCGGTGGCCGGCGGCGCGGCGGCTGAGCTGGTTCTCGCGCGGCGCGATGGCCGTCACCAGCCCGGTCTCATCTTCCTGCATCTGAAGCGTCACCCGGTCCCCGACCGCCAGCGGGTTCGTCTCGTCGATCGTCTCTGCCTCCAAGCGGAACTTGCCGCGGATGCGGGCGCGGACGTCCTCACCGGAATCCGTGCGCACGTCGTACCAGCTGCCCGTCGAGCGGGTCACGAGACCCGTGATCTCGCGAGGGGAGTCGTCAGGGGGGGCGTCGGGCACGGGCGAAACTCGCAGGCGAAGGGTCCGTCAGAACGCCTAAACCTAGCCGAGGCTCCGCCTCGAACCCATGGCCACTGACCCGAAATCCCGCGCCCGCGACGCCTTCGCGGACCTGCCGACCCCCGAGAAGACCGCCTTCGTCATCGAAGCGACGTTCCAGACCATCGGGGAGGCGCTCCGTGAGACCGGCCAGCGGCTGGCGGACGTGATCAACGAGTTCGACCCCGAGTCGTTCTTCGATGCCGGCGCCGAGGAAGAGGATGAGGCGCCGACGCCCGACGCGAAACGCGCGGCAGCGACGAAGCCCGCGGCGACCGCCAGCGCGGCGACGAAGCCGAAGGCCGCGCCCCGCGCGAAAAAGCCCGACTCTAAGACGACGAAAAAGACCGCCGGCAAGACGGCGAAGAGCGCCGGCAAGACGGCGGGCCGCAAAAAGAAGGACGACGAGTCGTGAGCGAGCCCGACAACTGGATCCAGCGGTTTCAAGAGGCGAGCCCCGTCGCGCGCCTCGGGATGCTGAGCGGTGGGGCCGTGCGCCTCGCCGCTCGCGCCATCGATGGGGCGCTGGACCGCGCCGCCACCATCGCGGCGGACGCAGAGGAAGCGTTCCGCAAAGAGCTAGACCCGAACGTCCAGGACGCGACGATCGTAGAGGAGTCCGAAGAGCGCGAGCGCCCCGGGCGCTGAGCTACGCCGCCAGCCGTTGCGCGGCTTCCAGGCCGAAGTACCGCGGGTGCACTACGCGGGCGACCATCTCGGTCCCGTCTGCGGAGACGACCGTTTCGGCTTCCACCAGCCCTTGTGCGGCCATCTCCAGTACGAGGGCGTGGCCCACGCGCGAGGTGTCCGTCCCGTCCGCCCCTGGCTGGAGCCAGCGTGCCGCGAGCCGGTTGATGTCGGGCCACGCAAGCTGACCGAAGGGGGCGTTCGCAGAAGCCGCCAGCACGTCGAGCACGAAGTCGGCGGCAGCGGTGGAGTCGGGGCAGAAGCCGGAAGCGTCGAGCATGGCAGGCGGAGGGGCTGCGAGCAGTCTCGCGCCTGCGCGCGTCACCCCTGTGTCACACCCTCCCACGCCAGCGCCGGGCGAACGGGAGCCGCTCGGGCGGTGCCGCGTCTGACCGTGCCACCACCACAGCCCCATGCTCCGTTTCGCTCCGCTTCTGTTTCTCGCGCTGACCGGGTGCGCACTGTTCCGACCCGGCACGCTGGACGAGGCCGGAGAACTGCTCACCGAAGGCAGCGAGGAGGTCCTGCGGGACACGCTGCGCCCGATCCGAGGCGGCCCCCGCGTCCTCGTGATGGCGCTGGACGGAGTGGGGGACGACGTGCTGCGCGCAGCGCTGGAGGACGGCGACCTTCCCCAACTGGCGGCGGTTCTCGGCGAGCGCGAGGGCGAGCGGATGTGGGCGCACGCCTCCGGATCGGCGGAGGTCACGGCGGTGTTCCCTTCCGAGACCGCATCGGGGTGGGCGGCGGTCTTTACGGGGCGTCCGCCAGCGGAGACGGGCGTCGTGGGCAACGAATGGTTCGATCGGGACTCCGTTCGCGTGTACGCGCCTGTGCCGCTCTCCATCGGGACGTACGAGCAGACGCTGGCGGTCTACACGGACGACTTCCTCGGCGAGCAGATCCAGACACCCACGCTCTACGAGCGGGCCGACATCCGGGCGCACGTGGCGCAGGCGTTCGTATACCGGGGTGCGGATGTGCTCACCCGGCCGGACCTGACCGACATCGGCGAGCTGATTGAGGGCGCGGTCGAGACACTGTTCGGCGGCGCCGAAGAGGCGTTCGAGGAACTGGACGACGACGCGAGCGAGGGACTGGCAGGCACGATGCGCCGGCACGGAATGGCCGATCTGCAGGTGGTGTACTTCGGCGGACCGGACCTCGCGGCGCACGGCGGCGGCCCTGAGGCACAGCGCGCGTACCTCCGCGACGAAACCGACGGAGACATCGGAGAGGTGCTCGACGCCTACCGCCAGCGCGGAGCGCTGAACGACCTCTGGATCGTGGTCGTCGCGGACCACGGGCACACGGAAACCCTGGACGAGGAGCAGCAATCGGTCGGTGAGGCCGCGCGGGCGCTGCTGGACTCCCTCGGCCGCAGACCGCTTGAGCCGACGCTCTCCCCGGACTCGACGGACTTCGACGCCGTCATGACGGTCAACGAGGCCGCCGCTTTCCTCTACCTCGCGGACTCGTCCACCTGCGACACGACGTGCGACTGGAAGCGTCCCCCGCGGCTGGAGGCCGACGTGCTCCCGGTCGCGCGGGCCTTTCAGGAGGCGTCTGCCAGCGGGACGGGGCCGCTGGGCAACGCGCTAGACCTCGTGCTCGCGAGGCGGTCGGTGCGTGGCGAGAGCGTCCCCTTCCAGGTCGTGGTGGACGGCCGGCTCGTGCCGCTGGCGGAGTACCTCGCGAGGAACCCGCGGCCGGACCTCGTCCGGTTGGAGGAGCGCATCGGGTGGCTGACGGACGGGCCGATGGGGCATCGCGCCGGGGACATCCTGTTGCTCGCAAAGGCGGGCGGAGACCGCGTGCTGGGCGAACGCTTCTTCTTCGGGGTCGGCGGGGCCTCCGGGCATGGGAGCGCGAGCGCATCGGATTCCTACATCCCGCTCGTCGTCGCGAATCCGTCGCGGAGCGGGGCTGAGATCCGCGAGCGCGTATCCGCTGCCGTCGGGGACGCACCGACGCAACTCGACGTGACGGACCTGATCCTCTCCCTGCTCGACCGCTGACGCCTCAGCTTCAACGCGCGGCGGAGAAGTCTAACGGTTCCGCCGGCGGCCGCCCTTTCACAGCGACCGCCAGCGGGGCGGCTACACGGTCGGCCACGACGACGGGCTCAGCGCTCGGCGTCGCGCCGCTCTGGAGGGCCTTCTCGCGGTCCGAGATACGGAACCGCTCACCGGCGTCGGCCATCGGCTCCGGCTCCAGGATCAGGTCCAGCGCGTCGTCGATGCGGGAGACGTAGCGCACGTCCAGCCCCTCGACGGCCGCGTCCTTGATCTCGTCCACGTCCTTCCGGTTCTTCTCCGGGAGCACCACGCACTCGATCCCCGCGCGACGGGCCGCGAGCACTTTCTCCTTGATCCCGCCGACCGGCAGCACGAGGCCGCGGAGCGTGATCTCACCCGTCATCGCGACGTCGTGGCGGACGCGGCGCTGCGTGTAGATGCTCGTCAGCGCGGCCACCATCGCGACGCCAGCGCTCGGGCCGTCCTTCGGGATGGCGCCGGCCGGCACGTGGACGTGGAGGTCCCAGTAGCGGAACGCATCGGTCGGGATGCCGAGGCGGTCGGCGTGGGCGCGGACCCACGAGTGGGCCGCCTGCGCGCTCTCGCGCATCACGTCGCCGAGCTTGCCGGTGAGCGTCATCTTCCCGCTCCCCCGGCTGGCGCTCGCCTCGATGAAGAGGATGTCGCCCCCGACCGGCGTCCACGCCAGCCCGGTGGCGACGCCCGGGACCTCGGTCCGTTCGGCGGTCTCGTTGAAGAACTTCCGGGCGCCGAGGTACTCCGTCACGTCCTCCGGCGTGACCGTCTCCTCCTCGCTCTCGCCCGTGGCCACCTTCACGGCCACACCGCGCGCCAGCCCGCCGATGGCGCGCTCCAACTGGCGGACGCCGCTCTCGCGCGTGTAGCCCTCTACCACGAGGTCCAGCGCGTCGTCCTGCACGTCGATCTGGTCGTCCGTGAGCCCGTTGCGCTCCGTCTGGCGTGGCACGAGGTACTGCTTCGCGATCTGGAGCTTCTCGCCGTGCGTGTAGCCGGTGATCTCGATGATCTCCATCCGGTCGCGCAGCGGCGGCGGGATGTTCTCGAGGTAGTTGGCCGTCGCGATGAACATGACCCGCGAGAGGTCGTAGTCCAGTTCGAGGTAGTGGTCGTTGAACGCGTCGTTCTGCTCCGGGTCGAGGACTTCGAGGAGGGCGGAGGAGGGGTCGCCGCGGAAGTCGGAGCCGAGCTTGTCCACCTCGTCCAGCATGAAGACGGGGTTGCTCGTGCCGGCCTTTTTGAGCCCCTGGAGGATGCGCCCTGGCATGGAGCCGATGTAGGTCCGGCGGTGGCCGCGGATCTCGGCCTCGTCCCGGACGCCTCCCAGGCTCATGCGCACGAACTCGCGCCCGAGCGCCCGCGCGATGGACTTCCCGAGGCTCGTCTTGCCGACGCCCGGGGGGCCGTAGAAGCAGAGGATGGGCGCAGAGTTGGCGTCCTCACCCCCGCGCTCGTTCTTCAGCTTGAGCACGGCGAGGTACTCCAGAATCCGCTTTTTGACGTCTTCCAGGCCGAAGTGGTCGTCGTCCAGGACCTCGCGGGCGGTCTTGATGTCCAGCGAGTCCTCGGACGTGTGGTCCCACGGAAGGTCCAGAATGGTCTCCACGTAGTTACGGACGACCGAGTATTCCGGCGAGGCGGGGTTCGTGCGACCCAGCTTCTGAAGCTCCTTTTCCACCGCCTCGATAACGGCCTCGGGGAGATCCTCGCGGCGGTCGTCCAGCTTGCCGCGGAGCTCGGCGGCCTCGGCGCCGCCGCCCTCGCCGTCCCCCAGTTCGTCCTGGATGGCCTTGAGCTGCTGGCGGAGGAAGAACTCGCGCTGCTGCTGGTCCACGTCGGACTTGACCTTCGTGCGGATCTCCTCGGAGATCTCCAGCACGCGGATCTCTTGCTCCAGGTGGTCCAGCACCAGGCTGGCGCGCTCCAGGAGCGGGAGCGTCTCCAGCAGCTCCTGCTTCTTCTCGACGTCGATCTGGAGGTTGGACGCGATGAAGTGGACGAGGAAGCTCGGGCTTTCGATGTTGCGGATCGCGTAGGCCGCCTCGCTCGGGAGGTTCGGGCTCATGTTGACGATCTGCACCGCCAGCTCCTTGATGCTGCGTACGCGGCCCGCCAGCTCGACGGCGTCTTCCTCGGCGGCCTCCTCCTCCTCGATGGGCTCCACCGTCGCGCGGAAGTACGGGTCCGTCTGGGTGATCTCGCCGAGCCCGAACCGCCGCTTCCCCTGGATCACGATGCTGACGCTGCCGTCGGGCATCTTGATGAGCTTGAGGATGGTGGCGGCCGTGCCCACATCGTAGAGGTCGTCCGCTGCGGGGTCCTCGGTCTCCGCGCTCTTCTGCGCCACCACGCCGATGGTCTTGTCCGAGCCGTACGCGTCCTTGACGAGCTTCAAGGAGGCGTCGCGCCCGACCGTGATCGGGAGGACCACGCCGGGGTAGAGGACGGTGTTGCGGAGAGCGAGGATGGGGAGTTCGTCCGGGAGCGCCGAGGCGTGCATCTCGCGCTCCTCGTCCGGGGTGAGGAGGGGGATGGACTGCTCGGGGTCCGGGGCGTCGAGGCGGAGGGGGAGTTCGGTCATGTAGTCCGTTATTGCAATCTGCCCCTCAACCCTCGGGGCAGGGCACAGTTCCAGCAGAGTCTAGAGTTGTTCTCGGGATGAGACGGAGGGTTCCACCCGCAGACGGAAGGGGTCGGAAGATCGGAAGTCTTGGGAGGATTGGCCGGCGGGCGCGAAACCGAAACGCGCGCGTAGTCTGTGCGTTCCCCTCGCCTGCCGTTGCAGCGTTCCTCCGCCTCGCCCTCCCATGCGCCCGTCTGATTGGTTTCTGCCTGCCCTCTGGAGCGCGATGGCGGCGGTCTTGGTGGGCGCGCTGGTCGGCCGCGAGGCCGAGGCGCTCGCGGGGTTTGGTGTAGGAGCGGTCGTGTTCATCGCCGGGCTGGCGGTGGGGTTGCGCGGACGTGTTCGGCGCGCGCAGGTGGTTTCGCGCCCGTTCCCCGAGGCGTGGCGTGCGTGGCTGGACCGCCATGTCCCGCTCTACGCCGCGGGCTCCAACGCCGACCGCCAGCGGTTCGAGCGGACCGTGCTCGTCGCGCTGGACGCGTGGAGCATCGAGGGCGTGGACGGCGTGACCGTAGACGACACGCTCCGGCTGGCGGTCGCCGCGGGCGCGGGCGTCATGTTGTGGGGGCGGCCGGACTGGGACGTGCCGGCAGGCCGCAGCATCCTCCTCTACCCCGGCACGTTCGACGACGAGTACAGCACGATCGACTCCGCTGACTTCGACGGCATGGCGCACCCGCAGGGGCCGGTCATCCTCTCGGCGCCGGCCGTGCTCTCCGGCTGGAAGCGGACGGACGGCTACAACGTCGTCCTCCACGAGCTGGCACACGTGTTCGACTTCGACCCCGAGGGGGCCGACGGCCTGCCCGCGTTCCTCGATCCGCGCTCCGTGGACGCCTGGAAAGACCTCGTCCGCACGGAGATGCGCCGCGCGAAGCTGGGCAAGGGGGTCCTCCGCAGTTATGCCGCTACGAACCCCGCCGAGCTGTTCGCCGTCGCGACGGAGCAGTTCTTCGAGCGCCCTGCGCGGCTCCGCCAGCACCACCCGGAGCTGTTCGAGGCCCTCGCGGCGCTCTACAACGTGGTACCGCCTGACGAGGAACTTCAGTCTCCGGGCGGCAGCCTGATGGCCCGCCGCTGGTCCGCGGGGGACGCCTAGCGGCTCCGCGGCCAGCCGTCGCGGCCGTCCAGCCCTACGCTCCCTTCTCCGCGGAGGAACGCGAGCAGAGCCTCGCCGATGAACGCCCGGCGCCAGCCCTGCAAGACCGGATGACCGGTCGGCTCGGCGTCGGCGCCTTCGCGGACGAGGGCAGTGAGCTGGGACTTGGTGGCGGCGAGCTGGGGATCCACGTCGTTCGTGGTGCACTGGCCGGCCACCAGACCCTGGAGCACGTTGAGCTGCGCCTGCCGGCGCTCCTCCTCGGGGCCCGGGCGGCCGCGGCGCGGACGAGGCTCGGCGGGCGCGTCCTCGCCCGCGCGGACGGCCTCCAGCAGGCTCTCCGCGTAGCGGCGCGACTGGCGGTCCGTGAGCACGCGGCCGAGGTCCTTCTCCGAGCGGGGGCGTCGCGAGGCGATGTCCGCCAGCGCGTCGTCCGGGAGAACCATGCGGCGAGTGCGGTCCAGGCGCCGTGCCTCGCGCTCGCGCCAGGCGGAGACGTGGCGGAGCACGGCCCGCGCCTGCGGGTCCAGCTTCCCGATGCCGCGCGACTTGACGCGGTCCACGGCGTCCATCGGGTCCGTTTCGGTGTAGGCGGCCTCGTCTTCGTAGATCACCATCTCCTCGTCGATCCACGCGATGCGACCGCGCGCCTCGGCCTCGTCCACGAGCTTGTCGCGTACGTCGAGGAGGTAGCGCACGTCGTCCTCGGCGTAGGGCACCTGTTGGTCGGAGAGCGGGCGTTGGAGCCAGTTCGTGCGCGTCGCGCCCTTGTCCAGCCGGATGCCGACGGCCCACTCCACGAGGTCCTGCAGCGAGGCCGTCGCGGTCTGGCCCACCATGCCCGCCACGCGCTGCGTGTCGAAGACGTTGCGGGGGAGGGCGCCCGTCGCGCGGGCGAGGATCTGGAGGTCCTGCAGCGCGTCGTGCAGCACGATCTCCGTGTCGGGATCGGCGATGAGCTCCGCCAGCGGGGCGAGGTCGTCGCCGGTGAGGGCGACGGTGTCCACGAGGTGCACGTCGTCCTGCCCGAGCCCGATCTGGACCACGCCGAGGGCGGGGTAGTACGTCCGTTCCCAGACGAACTCGGTATCGAGGGCGACCGCCACCTGCTGGCGGGCGCGGGTACAAACGGCGGCGAGGTCGTCGCGGGAGGTAATCATATCAGACGGTCGGCGCACGGCGACCCCCCCGGATCCCGCCTCGCGCGAGGGTGTGCTAGCGGGCGCGCTTGAGCGTGCAGCCGAAGGGGGTGGTGCGCTGGATCTCGACGGCCTGCCCCGCGAGGCTCTGGTCGATGGCCTGCTGGAGGTACGGGATGGTCACCCGGGCGGGCTCCGCCGGGCTGTCGTCGATGGCGCCGGAGTAGACGAGGCCGGACGTGAAGAAGAAGGCCTCGGGCGTTTGCCGTGCCGCGAAGGCGTCGGCGATCTGCGCCGTGGGGTCGAGGAGGAGCGGAGCGCCCACGCGGCTGGCGGCCTCCGCCAGCGCCTCGGGGGAATCGCCCGCGCTGCGGCCGGGGTCGTTGCTGGCCACGAGCACGAGTCCGATCCCGTTCGCGGCGGCGGTCTGCGCGACCTCCGCCAGTCGCGCTTCGTACTTCGCAGTCCACGGGCACGCCGCGCTCCAGAACACGACCGCCAGCCCGGACTCGCCGGCGTAGCTGCCGAGGCTGGCCGAACCGCCGTCCGCCGTGGCGAACGAGGCGCCGGAGAGGGGGAGGGGCGAGCCCAGCGCGAGGGAATCCTGCGCGTGGGCCAGGGGGGCGAGCGCGAACAGCGCGAGAGCGAGGAGGAGCCGCATTTAGATCTGGGTCGTGATGTCGAGCGTGCCGTCGCGCACGCCCTGGACCATCTCGGCGAGGCGGTCCTTGGTGATGACGCCGAGGTGCGCGCCGCGCACGATGCCCTCGGCGTCTACGACGAACGTGACCGGGAGGCTGGCGCCGTACATCGGGTGGAGCTGGCCGGCCAGCATGGTGTTGTCCGGCGAGACGAAGGAACGCTCCGTGACGCCCTGTTCGTTCAGGAACTCGCGGACCTGCGGCATCATCTCGCCGTCGTCCACGGAGACGAAGCGGACCTCCACGCCCTGCCCCTCCATCTCCTCGTCGAACGCCTTCAGGTCCGGGAACTCGATGCGGCAGGGGCCGCACCACGTCGCCCAGAAGTTGAGGACGGTGATCTCGTTGCCCTCCTCGATCACGTGATCGATCAACTCCGTGGCGTCCTCCACTTCGACGAGCGGAGAATCAGCGGATGGGGAGGCGTCGGTCTGGCACCCCGCGAGCACGAGGCCAGCGAGTGCGAGGAGGTAGAATCGGTTCATGTAGTGGAGACGGCCGAATCGCGGAACTGAACGCGAGCGGCGGCCCCAAGGTGCCCGTGCTCAGGGCGCGGGGGCGCGGAGAATGGGGTAAGAGCCGCGGTCTTCGAGGGATACGAGCGCCCAGTTGACCACACTGTCGTCGCTCCGGGGCTCCAGGAGGAGGAACGCCAGCCGCGCGAGGGGCTGGTCCATCGGGACGTAGACGCCACTCGTGGGGGCCGCATCGTTGCGGGGGGCCCAGCGGCCGAAGGCTTCCTGCTGGCGGACGTTCTGGAAGGGCCGCGAGGCCACCCGCACGCTGTCCACCTGGAACTCCTCCAGGGCGAGACCCTCGGGCACGTCTGTCGTCCGGATGCCGTGCGCGGCGAGCAGGTCCGTCACCTCCGCCAGCCGCGCGGGGACGAGGTAGCCAGCGGGCACACGCTCCGTCTCCACTGCGCCGAAGCGCGAGTAGACGGGCATGGTCTCGGGCGTGCGGACGTCGCGGCGGGCGTACATCCGGTCGCCGGTCTCGGGGTGGCGCAGCGTGTCCACGGCGCCGAGGAGGATCTCGCGCGTGCTGTTCGGGGCGGTGAACCCTGCGCGGACCGCCAGCTCCTGGCCCACGACCGACTGGCGGTCGGCCTCGGCGGTGGTGGCGCGGACGCGGCTGGCGTCGCGGTAGGCGGCGGCGAGGACTTCCTCCACGAACCGCTTGGAGACGGTCACGCGGTCCTCGAAGGAGGCGTAGGAGTACGCCTCGGAGAGCAGGCCGTAGCGCCCGCGGATGCCGGTGTAGTTGGTCGAGAACCGGGGCTGCCCGCTGAAGGAGTACCACCCGCGCGGGACGCTGCTCGCGTTCTCGCCGAACGCGCCCGGCACGTTGCCGTAGTGCTCCGTCGCCATGTCGTGCGTGCGGAGGATTTCGGCGCTGAGGTGCGGCAGCCACTCCTCGCGCAGGTGCTTGTCGATGGCGACGGGCGTGGCGGGCGAGAGCGGCGGCGCGTACGTGAGGTGGTAGCCCATGTGCGTCCCGTTCGTGGTGTGGAGGTCCACCACGACGTGCGGGTCCGCGTCCCGGATCAGCCCCACGAGAGCCCGCGCTTCGGGGCTCGCGAGCTTCATAAAGTCGCGGTTGAGGTCCAGGCCCTGGGCGTTCGGCCGCTGGCCCATCCCACCGACCGGCCCCCACTGCCGAGGCCGGTTGCCGTAGGCCACGCGCTCGTTGCCGTCCGCGTTGTAGATCGGCGCGATCATCACGACGAGGCTGTCCGCCCATTCCGCGTGCGCTCCATTCGCGAGGTCGCGGAGGAGCATGAGCGCGGCCTCCTTGCCCGCCACCTCGCCTGCGTGGATGTTCGCGAAGACGAGGACGCGCGTCTTGCCCGACTGGCGGACCGCCTCGGCGGTGCTGTCGGCGCGTGTACAACACGCATCCCTCACGTCTGGCATGTGCATGAAATCCTGCCCGCGAGTTCGATTGCCTCGCGCGTCCTCATGCGCGCGCTTCGTTGTCTATCTCACTTG
>DUBD01000206.1 GCA_012960515.1 Bacteroidota bacterium
GCGAGACGGGGGCGCTATTCGCTCTTCGCCTCCTCGCGCTCCTTCTCCAGGTCCTCGCGGGTCTTCTCCTGGATGTCGAACCGCTTCGAGAGCGAGTCGAAGACGCGCTGGTTGAGGAGGTGGTCGCCCATCTGCTGGAGCATCTGGCCGTTCTGGGTAAAGAACTGCCGCATCATCTCCACGTCGCCGTCGTCGCCGGCGATGCGCGCGAACTCCTCCTCGAAGTCGTCATTGGTGACCTCGAGGTTCTCCTCCTCCACGAGCTTGTCCTTGACGAGGAGCCAGCGGACCTGGTTTTCGGCCTGGGCGCGGTTCTGCTCGCGGTAGCCCTCCATGTCGAAGCCGGCCGGGAGCGCCTTGTCGGGCTGGCGCTCGCGGAGCTCGTCCAGCATGGCGTCCAGGGCGGCCTCCGTGAGGGCCTCGGGGACGGGGAAGCTGTGGGCCTCCACGAAGCTCTCCACCATCTTGGACTCCATGGACTGGCGGGAGCGGCGCTCCCAGGAGCGCTCCATCTCCTCGCGCGCCTCGGCGCGGAGGCCCTCCACGGTGTCGGTCTTGCCGTTGGTGTGCTCCTTCACCCACTCGTCGGTCATCTCGGGGACCTCGCGGCGCTGCACCTTCTGCACCGTCACGCGGTAGCGGTCCACGTGATCGTCGTGGTCCGTCTCCTCGTCGGCGGCGTGCTCGTGCGGGAGCTCCACGCGGACCTCGTCGCCGGCGGCCTGGCCGAGCAGCGCGGACTTGAGCTCCTCGCGGAGGTCCGGGTTGGCCAGCACGATCTGCGCCTCGCGCTGGACCGGGCCGGTGGGCTCGCCCTCCTCGCTGACGGGCTGGATGTCCACGATGGCGACGTGGTCCTCGGTGAGGGCCGTGCCCTCGTCCTCGTCCATGAGCTCCGCGGCCATGTCCAGGCGGCGCTGGAGATCCGCGTCGATGTCCTCCTCGGTGAAGGTGCGGACGAGCTTGGTGACGGGCACGCCCGTCATCTCCGCCAGCTCGAACTCGGGCTTGACGCCGAAGCGGACTTCCGCCTTCAGCTCCGCCTGCGGGTCGTCCACGTCGAACGTCATGTCCACGAGGCGGGGGTTGCCGATGGGCTCGTACTCCTCCGGCTCCACGACGGCCGTCCGGTACGCCTCGCCGATGGCCTGCTCCGCCACCTGCACGGCGACCTGCTTGCCGACCATCTTGCGGACGACGCCCATGGGCACTTTGCCGGGGCGGAAGCCCTTGAGGCTGATCTGGCCCCGCTCCTTCTTGAGGGCGTCGGTGATCTGCGCCTGGATCTCCTCGGCGGGGACGGTGATGTCGAGGGCGTAGTCGACCTCGTTGAGTTTGCGGACGTCGGTCGGCATCGGGGTACGGAGTCTGGAGACAACACAGAGGCGCAGCCCTTCGCGAGAGCCACGCCTGAGTGAACCCGGAAGCTAGAGAGTGGTGCCCGGGCCAGCGGTGAGGATGCCGGGAATCGCCGCGCGCTGGCGGACGCCCTCGCCGAGACGGACCGCCAGCGGGAACGGACGCCGCCCGTTCTAAAAGTCCAGCCCGACGGAGAAGTAGACCCGCGTCTCGCCGAACTCCTGGCCGTCGAACGGCCACGCCCAGTCCACGCGGACGGGGTAGCCGAGGAACAGCGTCCGCAGCCCCACGCCCGTGCCGAGCAGCACGTCGTCCAGTTCGTCGCGCGCGGGCTCCAGGATCTGGCCGGTCTCCTCGTCCACGACCGCCTCGCGCTCGCGCCACACGTCGATGTCCCCCTGCGCGATGAGGCCGGCGTCCACGAAGCCGACCGCCTGGATGTTGTAGAGCGGGAAGAGCGGGATCGGCCCGGGGAGGATGGCCGCGATGAGCGGCGCGCGGGCCTCCAGGTTGACCAGCGCGAACGTGTTGCCCTCGGCCTCGGAGTAGCCGAAGCCGCGGAGCGGGAGGACCGGCGTGGCGAAGACGAAGTCGTCCGGGTTGCGGATGGGGAGGCTCCGGAAGGTGGGGTTGAGCCAGTTCTGGACGCCGGAGGCGTAGAACCGCTGCGGGTCCGGTCCTACGCTGGCGCCCGCGCTCGCCCGCGCCGCCAGCCCGTAGCCGGGACCGAGCGACCAGTAGCGGCGGCCGTCCGCGAGGGCCGTCGCGAAGAAGACGTCCGGGCCAGGGGAGCCGGAGACGGAGGCGGCGTAGCGGGTGCCAGAGCGCGGCCCGAGGTAGCCGGGCACGGTGCCATCGCGCGTGTACGTCAGCCGCGGGAGCACGAAGCGGCGCGTGTTGGGCCTCGCGCCCACCTCCGAGAGGTCCGCGAGGGAGACGCCCACGAGCGAGACGTCCGCGTCCACGCGGCGGAACTTGTCCAGCGGGTAGCTCGCCTCCGCAACGAGGCCGTAGTTGCGGTAGCGGTAGACCGTCGCATCGCGGAAGTCCGGGAGCTCGCGGGCGAGGTGGAAGGCGCGGACGCCCCAGTCCGTCCGGCCGCGGAGGTTGGAGTAGGCGAGCAGGTAGTCGGAGTTGCGGAGGTCCAGGACGAGGTTCGTCGCGAGGGCGAGCCGGTGGTTGCCGGTCACGTCCGAGAACAGCATCTGCGTCACGCTCTGCACGCCGAAGACGGTGTCGTAGGCGCCCGCGGCGTACACGAGGTCCGGCGAAAAACGGAGCTTGTAACGGCGCACGCGGAAGGAGCCGTCCTCGTTGCGGTTGTCCTGCGGCGCGAAGGCGTCCTCCACGACCTCGAACCGCTCGCGCGCGGCGTTCTCGAAGCCCGGACCGAAGACGTAGTCCCGGAAGCCGACGGTGGCGAGGTCCAGCGTATCACGCGAGGCGAGGAGGTCCGGGGGCGGGCGGCGCTCCGCCAGCATCGCGGCCACGAGGGAGTCCACGTCCACGCCCAGCGGGATGCCGGCGCGCTCCACCTCCTCATCCGAGAGCTGCGAGAGGTCGATGGGCGGCGGCGGGGCCTGGCCGGGAGGCGGCGCGGGCGGACGCCCGTCGGCAGCGTCGCGGAGGAGGGGGTTGCGCTCGCGGTTGGAGGCGGCGGCGATCAGAAGGGCCGGAGGCGTGCCCTCGGTCTCGCCGAGGCGGCGCTGCGCCCAGATCGTCGGCGGGAGAGCGGCGGGCAGGTCCTCGCGGCGGAGCGGGTCGCGGAGGAGGTAGACGGAGGGCGTGCCGCGGTCCAGCGCGAGGACGGCGGCGCGGGTCCCGTCGGCGGAGACCGAAAGGTCCGTGACGCCGGTCTGGACGTTCGTGAGCGGGCGGCCCGTCCCGCTGGCGGAGGGCGCCAGCGCGTAGAGGTTGGGGACGCCGTTCTCGTCCGAGAGGTAGAGCACGCGGTAGGCGCCGGTCGTGTCGCCCGGGGTGGCGGCCACGCGGGCGTGCGTCTGGTCCCAGACGGGATCGGCGGTGAGGCGCTCCAGGCGGGCGGGGCTCGCGAGGTCCACGCGGTAGAGGTCGAACGCGGCGCGGCCGAGGGCGCGGGCGTCGAAGCCGAGATCGCGGACACGGCGGGCGGTGGCCTCCGTCGTGGCGAGGGCGTCGCCTCGGTCCGAGTGGAAGACGAGCGCGGCGCCGTCCGGCGCCCAGGCGGGCGCGTGGTCCGCGTAGAGGTCGTTCGTGACGCGCGTGGCCGCGCCGCTGGCGACGTCCACGGTCCACAGGTCGGCGTGCGCGCCGGCGGTGCCGGCGAAGGCGATCCGCGCGCCGTCCGGGCTCCACGCCACGCTGCGGATGGCGTCCACGCCCTCCACCTCCACGGACTCCGAGCGGCCCGTCTCCACGTCCACGAGGGCGATCACGTCCCGCGCGCCGCTCTTCACCGCGACCGCCAGCCGCTGGCCGTCGGGGCTCCACGCCATGCCGGGCGTGAGGATGCGGAGGCTCTCGAAGCGGGTGTTGTCCTGCGCGTCCAGGACTTTTCGCGGGCGCGGGCTGCCGGCCGTCTCGGCCACGTACACGTCGAAGAGTCCGTCGCGGGTGGCGACGTAGGCCACGCGGTCGCCCTGGGGCGAGATGACGGGGCTCGCGTGGTAGCCGGCGCCGCCCACCTCGCGCGTGGCGACGGGCCGGGCCACGTCGCGGATGGCCTCGCGGGCGGCCACCTCGGGGTAGTAGACCGTTTTGAGCGTGCGGTGCCAACGGTCGGAGAGCTCGGAGAGCGAGAGGCCCGTCGCGCGGCGGATGGCGCCGGGCACGCTCCGCTGGAGGCGGACGCGCTCCAGGATCTCGGTCACCTTCTCGCGCCCGTACTCCTCGGCGATGAAGTCCCAGACGCCCTGGCCGCCGCGGTAGGCGAAGTAGCCGTTCAGCCGCGGGATGTCCGCGAGGTTGTCCTCCAGGACCGCATCGCGGATGTACATGTCCGAGTTCGTGTCCCAGCCCTGCGCGCTGTACTCCGCGAGGCCCTCGTTGAACCACAGCGGGATGGGGAAGCGGAGGCCGCGCTGGAGCAGGCTCTGCACGCTCCCCCCGTAGAACACGTCGTTGACGACGGCGTGCACAAGTTCGTGGTGGATGACGCGCCGGAAGTCCCGCCAGTCGCCCGTGAAGGGGATCGCGATGCGGTTCTTGTACAGCTCCGTGACGCCGCCGATGCCCTCCGCGTAGTCCGGTAGCTCCACCGCGTTGGTGACGGCGAAGTCGTTGTGCGAGGGGTAGACGAGGAGCGCCACCCGCCGCGCGAGGTCGTAGTTGAAGAGCGCCGCGACCTGGTCGTACGCCTCCTCGGCGGCCTCGGCGGTGTAGGCCGCGAGGACCTCGCCGGAGCCGGGCGCGTGGTCGCGCTCGAAGAAGTAGACGTCGAAGTGCTCGCTCTGGAGGTACCGCCAGTCGGGCGCGTCATACTGGACGCGGTTCTTCCCGAAGGCGAAGTACTGGGCGCTGGCGGGGGCGGCGAGCGCCACCAGCAGGGCGAGCGCGAGGAGGCGGCGCATGGGGGCCGGGCGTTTCCGTCACGATAGGACGGGGCGAACGGGTCGGCAAGGCGATTGGTGCCGCCTCGCGCTCCGTTCTCCCCTCCAGCCGCGCGCTGCGTCCGCGCCGTCACGCCGCAGGGGCGGTTCGCCTCGGCGGGAGCGACCGCCAGCGGGACGGGAGCGGCCTAGAAGCCGCCCTCGAAGGCGTCCAGCGTGGGCGTGTCGGCCTTGGCCTGGGGAGTGTCGGCGGGGGTGAAGGCCTCCCAGATCTCCTCGATCGCGGCGAGCACCTCCTCCAGGTCCTCGTCCGTGTGGAGCGCGGAGAGGCTGATGCGGAAGCGCTGCTCGCTGGCGGGGACGACGGGCGCCTCCACGTGGTTGACGAACAGGCCGCGCTCGTGGAAGGCGTGCGCCATCGCGCGGACGTCCGCGCCGGCGGGGGCCGGGAGCGAGAAGATGGGCGTGAGGCCACTGGCCTCGAACCCGAGCGCCTGGAGCCGCTCCGCGAACGTCGCGGCGTGGTCCATGAGGCGGCCGTGCAGTTCGGGCTCGTCCTCCATCACGTCCAGCCCTGCCAGGACGGCGGCACAGACGGCGGTGGAGAGCGAGGCGCTAAAGACGTGGGCGCGCGAGAAGTAGCGGAGGTACTCCACGATCTCCCGGCTGGCGGCGATGAAGCCGCCGGAGACGGCGAACGTCTTGGAGAACGTCCCGACGATCACGTCCACCTCCTTCGCCACGTCGAACATGGCGACGGTGCCGTGTCCGTTCGGGCCGGTGACGCCCGTCCCGTGCGCGTCGTCCACGATGAGGAGGGCGTCGTGGCGGACGCAGGCTTCCGCGATGCGGTCCAGGCGGGCCACGTCGCCGGTCATGGAGTAGACGCCCTCCACGCTCACGAACACGTCGCGGTAGTCGCCGCGGACCTCCGCCAGCGCCCGGTCCAGCGCGGCGGGGTCGTTGTGTGCGAAGGCCTTCCCTTCCACACGGCCCAGCCGCATCCCGTCGATAAAGGAGGCGTGGCTGTGGGCGTCGTAGACGGCGAAGTCCTTCTTGGACGGCAGGGCGCTCATCAGGCCCACGTTCGCGGAGTAGCCGGTGCCGTAGAGGAGCGCGGCTTCCTGGCCCTCCAGCGCCGCCAGCCGCTCCTGCAGCTCGCGCTGGAGCGGGCCGTGCCCGTTGAGCGCGGGCGGCCCGCCCACGCCGACGCCGTATTCCGCGATGGCCTTCTGCACGCGCTCCACCACAACCGGGTGCGTCGCCAGCCCGAGGTAGTTGTTGGAGCCGAACATCCGCATGGCACGGGTCTCGCCGCTGTAGTCCCGGACCGTGACCTCGCGGTCGGTCGGCGTGAGGACGTGGCGGTACTGGAGCCCGTCCACGTTGGCCTCGCGCTCACCCCAGATGCGCTGGGAGAACGTCGCGGTGCGTGTGGGGGCGTCGAGCTGGGTGCGGATGCGGAGGAGGTCGCGGTAGGTGAGGACGTTCACGCGTGGTGGGGGGTGAAGTGAAACGGCCCGGCGTCATTCAACGCCACAGGAAGTAACACCTGAGTTCCACCTCGGGACTAGTACAAAACGACTACTCCCCCGAAAACACGACCTCCCTTCTTGTTATCTCTCCACTTACTCCACCCCATCTCGCGCCGTGAATCCCGGCCCCGCTGGCGGCGGCGCTCAGGCGGCCTCGCGCACCCACCGCGCGAGGTCTCGGAAGGACGCCTTCTTCCCCGTCATGAGGATGCCCACGCGGTAGATCCGCGCCGCCACCCACACCGCCCCGACGAACGCGACCGCCAGCAGGGCGAGCGCGAGGAGCACCTGCCACAGCGGAACGGAGGCCACGGACATCCGCACCACCATCAGCACGGGCGAGGAGAGCGGGAAGAGCGAGAGCCCCACGGAGAGCGCGGACTCCGGCTGGTCCACCACGTACGGCAGGAACAGCAGCGGCACGATGATGGGCAGAATGACCGGCACCTGGAGGCTCTGCGCGTCGGCCTCGGTGTCTACCATGCTGCCGACCGCCGCGAAGAGGCTCGCGAAGAGGAGGTAGCCGCCCAGGAAGAAGAGCACGAAGGAGACGAGCAGGCCCGGCGTGAGCACGGCCGCGATGGCGCCGGGGTCGAACGGGAGCTCGGAGGGGGCGCCGGCGGTGGGCATCGCGCCGGGAGCGCCGGCGACGGGCGGCGCCACGTCTGGCCCGAGCAGCGCGGCGAGGATGGGGGCGGCCGCGAGGTTGAGCGCGAACAGGAGCACGCCCCACGCGGCGAGTTGCAACAGCCCCACCGCCCCGATGCCGAGCACCTTCCCCATCAGCAGGTCGAACGGCCGCACGCTGGAGACGACGACCTCCACGATGCGGTTGGTCTTCTCCTCGATCACGCCGCGCATCACCATCGCGCCGTAGAGCAGCACGGCGATGTACACGAGCAGCCCGAGCACGTTGGCGATGAGGAAGCCGATCTCGGCTCCGCCCGCCGCGTCGCCCTCGTCGCGGACCGTCACGAAGTCCAGCGCGGTGGGCGCGTCCAGCACCTCCAGCACCTCGTCGCCGGCGCCCGCCAGCCGGGCGCGCTCGGCGCGGACGACGGACCGGACCGCGCCGCGGAGCTCGGACTGGAGTGTGAGGCCGCCGCCGGAACGCGAGAGGTAGCGGGCGCGGGCCTCCCCCGTCAGCAGGTCCGCCGGGAGCACGAGCACCGCATCGAGGTCCCCGCGGAGGACCTGGGCGCGGAGGCTGTCGGCGGGGGCGCCGGTGCGGAGGAAGAGGACGCTTTCGGGCGCCTCCTCGGCGAGGGCGTCCGCCAGCCGGCCGGTCTCGTCTCGCACGGCGACCTCGCGGGTGACCTCGTCGCCGCCGCTCGCCGTGATGGCGACCACGGGCACCACGACGATGGCGATGGTGAGCAACGGCGCGAGCAGCGTCGTGGCGATGAACCACTTGGAGCGGATTCGGCGGAGGAACTCGCTCCGGGCGACGAGGGCGATGGGAGACACGGGGGCGGGGGCTGCAGGGGTGGGGCTACGCGCGGGCGGCCGCGCCGGAGACGGACTCGCGGAAGATCTCCGCGAGGGGCGGGGTGTGGACCTCGAAGCGGTCCACGTCGGCGCCGCTGTCAAGGGCGGCGCGGAGCACGTCGCGCGCGTCCGTGCCCTCCGCCAGCCGGAGCGTGGCGGCGTGGGCGCTGCGGGAGAGGATGCGGACGGCGCCCGCGCGCTCGAGCCCATCCAGGAAGCCGGCGTCCCCGTCGAACTCGAGCGAGGCGGTGTCACGCCCGAACCGCTGGCGGACCTCGCGGAGCGAGCCGGCGAGGATCACGCGGCCGCCCGCGATGAGGCAGAGGTCGTCGCAAAGCTGCTCCACCTGCTCCATGCGGTGACTGGCGAAGAGGACGGTCCGCCCCGCCTCACGCAGCTCCGCGACGGTCTCCTGCAGCACGTCCGCGTTGAGCGGGTCCAGGCCGGAGAACGGCTCGTCCAGGATGACCAGCGCCGGATCGTGCATGACCGTGGCCACGAACTGCACCTTCTGCTGCATCCCCTTCGAGAGCTCCTCCACCTTCTTCCCGTACCACCCCGACGCGCCGAAGCGGTCCAGCCAACGCCGCGCGGCTGTCTCTGCCTCGTGTGCGCCCATCCCCTTCAGTTGCCCCAGGTAGACGAGCTGCTCGCCCACCTTCATCTTGCGGTAGAGCCCGCGCTCCTCGGGGAGGTAGCCCATCCGGCGCTGCGTGGCCGGGCTCACAGGCTCCCCGCCGAGCGTGACCGTCCCCGAATCTGGCGCCGTGATGTGCGCGATCATCCGGATGGTGGAGGTCTTCCCCGCACCGTTGGGGCCGAGCAGACCGAACAGGCGCCCCGGCTCCGCCGTGAAGGAGACGCGGTCCACGGCCAGCGTTTGACCGTAGCGTTTGGTCACAGAATCGAGACGGAGAGCGGAGGGCATTTAAGGAGGCGGGAGACCCGGAACGGAATGAAGCGTACACGGAGGTGCCCCGCTCGTGTTGCCACGCCGAGACGCCGGAAGCTCCCGGCGTGCTCCCCGCTCCCTCCCGCTATGCCTCGCCTCGCGCTCGCCGCCGTTCTCCTCGCGATTCTCCCCCTCGGCGCCTGTGACACCCAGCGGAATGATCTCTTCGGAGAGTTTGAAGCGGAGGTCGTCGTGGACGGCGTGGTGGTGGAGAGCCCAGAGGAGGACGAGGAGCGCGACGGGCTTTCCGGCGAGGCCGTGTACACCCTCGTAGAGACGGAGAACGGGACGGAGTTCGTGCTCGGCCTCTTCGTCGGTGACCTGTTCGACAGCCAGCACGACGACTACCAGTACCTCCTCTTCCGCGTGAAGGGCGGCGTCCCGTCCGTCGGCGCGTACGCCATCGACGACACGCCGGAGTACTCGGGGGCGAAGGCCGTCTACGCCGACGTGGAGGAGGTGGACGGCGGCGACGACTTCGGCGATGTGCTGGACGGCGAGATCCTGACCGGCACGGACGGCACCCTCGCGATCTCCGCCGTGGACGGATACAGCGTGCGCGGCTCCTTCCGCTTCGACGCGCGGGGCGTCAACGTGCGCGCACCTGACCGGTTCGTGGAAGGCCTCGCCAGCGGCCAGTTCGAGGCCGTCTACGAACGGCCGAGCCTCGTGCTCAACCGCGGGCTGGAGCTCCGCTAGCCTCCGCACGCGGCGCTGGCGGCGGCCGCCAGCGGGCGGCCCCGGCGCTACAACAGACCGACGCGGTCCTCCGGGACCGGCAGCACGTACCGACGCGCGAGCGCCTCCTCGTGGATGCCGAACATGCCCGTCCCGCGGAAGTCCACGAGCACATGCTCGTCCGTCTCCCCCACCACCTCGCCGATGCCATAGTAGGTGGGCGCGGGGCCGTAGTAGACCAGCTCGCCCGGCTGCACCTCGCTGTTCCGCGCGCGCCGGTAGAACGGCGGCACGACCGGCAGCAGCTCCAGCCGATAGGGCGGACGCGGGTTCGGGAACGAGGAGGTGGAGGCGTGCATCGGGTCTGGCGCGCGAGGGCCCGGTTGCGAACTCCACCGCGCGTGGCGAAGTATACGCCGCCCCCTTCCTCACGGTCCCTCCGCTGGGCCTCTCCCGCCGCCCGTCCATCCGTCCTTCCATGCAGTACGACCGCCGCATCATCGACCGCCAGGTCGGCCGCAACGCCCAGCTTTTCGCCGAGGCCGTGGCCGAGCTCGACGCGCCAGACGAGCGCTTCCCCTACCTCCGCATCCTCGTGGCGCTGATCGAGAACGCGCACCCGGAGTGGAACCAGGCCCCGCAGAAAGACGCGCAGATCGCCGAGCTGGCGTACCACCTCAGCAACAAGGCGCTGAACAAGGATGAGGTGGCCGGCATCGTGCGCGTGCGAGACGAGGAGCGGGGCATCGGGACGGCGTCTGCGTGAGGGGCGACGGCCCCGGCACCGCGCTCGTCGTGGGCGGCGCGCTGTGGTTCTGCGTGACGCTCGCCATCGGGGGCATCGCGGGGCATGCGGCGTGGCTGGCGGAGACGGGCGGCTCCGAAGACCTCGCCGCCATCGACTGGCGGCCGCTGTGGACGACGGCCCTCGCGTGGGTCGTGATGCTCAACGTCCCCGTGTGGGCGCTCGCCTGGTGGCGCTGGCGCCGGGCCCCGTGACGGACGCCGCCAGCCGCACGCGGCGCGCATGGATTTCACCGCCGCGCGAAAAAGGGGCGGGTATGCTTTAGATCCAGTCCAAACTACCTGCCGATGCTGCGCCCCCTCTCTCTCTTCGCACTCGCGCTCGTCTTCGCCGCCTGCGGCGGTGAACCGGAGCCCGCCGCCGTGGAGACGCCCGCCGATACCGCCCGCGTCTCCGCCATCCCCACAGCCGAGCTACCGCCCGATGCCGAAGGGCCGCTCGTGGTCTACACCGGTCGAAAGGAGAGCCTCGTGGGGCCGCTCGTGGAGCAGTTCCGCGAGCAGACCGGGCGTGACGTGGAGGTGCGCTACGCGGATGACGCCGCGCTGATCGCGCAGCTCCAGGAAGAAGGCGACCGCAGCCCCGCCGACGTGCTGTGGTCCAACACCGCGGGCGCGCTCGGTGCCGCCACCCAGGCCAACCTCCTCACGGTCCTCCCGGACTCGATCCGCGTGCTGCCGGGCTCGTTCGTGCCGGCGGGCGGGCAGTGGGTGCCCGTGACGGTCCGCTTCCGTGTGCTGGCGTACGCGCCGGACCGCGTGGACGCCGACCAACTCCCCTCGTCCGTCGTGGACCTCCCGCAGACGGCCGCCCTCGAGGGCCGCATCGGTTGGACGCCGACGTATTCCTCCTTCCAGGACTTCCTCACGGCTTACCGCCTCCTCGGCAGCGACGACGCCGCCGCGGAGTGGGTCACGGAGATGCAGGAGTCCGGCGCGAAGGCCTACCCCTCCAACACGCCCATGCTGGAGGCCCTCCTCGCCGGCGAGATCGACGTCGCGTTGACGAACCACTACTACGTCCTTCGCAAGAAGGCCGAAGGCGCGAACCTCGACTACACCTTCTTCTCCCCGGGCGACGCCGGCAACCTCGCGCTGGTAACCGGCGCGGGCGTGCTCGACACCTCGCAGCGCCAGCGCGCGGCACGGCGCTTCGTGGCCTTCCTCCTCTCGCCCGCGGCTCAGGCCTTCGCGGCCGAGACCACCAAGGAGGTCCCCGTCACCGCGGGCGCCCCCTCCCCTGAGGGCTTCGTCCCCTTCGAGACCGCGACCAACTACTCGCCGAAGCTGGAGGTGGAACGCCTCCGCGAGCTCGACGAGACGCTCCGCCTCCTCCGCGACCAGGGCCTGCTGTAGCCTGCGGTCTGCCCCTGCGTGAGCCTCCCCGCTCCTGACTCCGGGCTCGCCCCCGCCCCGCCCGCTCCCCCTCCGGAGCGGGCGGCCGCGCGCTGGCGGGCGCCGCGATGGGGACCGGGCGCGTGGCTCCTGGCCCTCCCGCTCGCGTTCGTCGTGCTGGGCGTGGTGGTGCCGCTGGGCTACCTCCTCGTCCGCGCGCTGGACGCCGACCTCGCGCAGACGACCGAGCTCGTCTTCCGCTGGCGGAACGCGCGGCTGGCGCTCCACACCGCCGCGCTGGCGGCCGGCGTCCTCACTGCCGCGACGATCATCGCGACGCCGCTGGCGTGGATCGCGGCGCGAGGGAGCCGGCAGACGCGCCGGATCGTGACGCTCGTGGGCGTGCTGCCCCTCGCGGTCCCCGGCTACGTCATGGCGACGGCCCTGCTCGGCGCGACGGGGATCGGCGGCCTGCTCTCCACGCTCGTTGGCGCGGAAGTACCGCGGCCGAGCGGGTACGGCGGCGCGCTCCTCGCGCTCGGGCTGACGACGGCGCCGTACCTCTTCCTCAACCTCCGCGCGGCGCTCCTCGGACTGGACCCCGCGCTGGAAGAGGCCGCCCGCTCCCTCGGGATGGACCGCCAGCGGACGGCGCTCCGCGTGGTCCTCCCGCAGCTCCGCCCCGCCTACCTCGCGGGCAGCCTGCTCATCGTGCTCCACGTGCTGGGCGACTTCGGCGTGGTCTCGCTCATGCGCTACGAGACGTTCTCCTACGCCATCTACCTCCAGTACGCGGCCGCGTTCGACCGCGTCTACGCGGCCTGGCTGGCGCTCATGCTCCTCGGGATGACGGGTGCGCTGCTCTGGGTCGAGGCCCGCCTCCTCCGCGGCCGCGCCTTCGCGCGCACCGGCTCCGGCTCGTCCCGCCGTGCAGAGCCGATGCGGCTGGGCGCGTGGGCACCGCTCGCGTGGGGGTGGACCGCGCTCGTGGCGCTGGCGGGCATTGTCCTGCCCGTGGCCACGCTCGTGCACTGGACCCTCCGCGCGACGGACCGGACGGGGTGGGCCGCGCTTGCCGAGGCGCTCGCGGACTCCGTGGGCGCCGCCGCGCCCGCGGCCATCCTCGCCGCCAGCCTGGCGCTGGCGGTCGCGTTCGTCGGCGTCCGGCGGCCGTCCGGGCGCTCCCGCGCGATGGAGCGCGTGGCCTACCTCGGCTACGCGACGCCGCCGCTCGCCTTCGCCCTCGCCCTCGTGTTCTTCTCGCTGCGGGCGGTCCCCGCGCTCTACCAGACCCTCGCGCTCCTCGTGGGCGCGTACGCGCTCCACTTCCTCGCGGAGGCCATCGGGCCGGTGCGGACCGCGCTGTATCAGGCCCCGCCTCGGCTGGAAGAGGCCGCCCGCGCGCTGGGACGCGGCCCGATCCGCGCCTTCGCGGAGACCACGCTCCCGCTCCTCCGCCGCGGGCTGGGCGCCAGCGCGGCGCTCGTCTTCCTCTCCTCGCTCAAGGAGCTGCCGCTGACGTACCTCCTCTCGCCCCTCGGCTTCGACAGCCTCGCGGTCGGGATGTGGGGGGCGGCAAGCGAGGCGCTGTTCGGGATCGCGGCGCCCTACGGGTTAGCCATCATCGGCGTCTCCCTAGCGCTCGTGGCGCTGCTGCTCCGGAGCGAAGCCGACCGGGACTGACGGTCCCATCGCGAGGGCGCTATATCCGACGGCCCCCTGTGACACTCAGCTGACACCGGCCCGGCGTACGCTGGACGCACACCGCCGGACCCCGGCCATGCTGCGTCTCGCCCCTTCCCCCCAGGCCCCCCGTTTCTCTGACCGCCCGACGGACGCGATCGACCGCGCCGTTGCCGCGCACGACGCCGACCCGCTGAGCGAGTCCGGCCGCGCGCTGGCGGGTCTCCCCCTCCGGTTCGCCCCCGAGCCAGAGGCGCCCTCCCTCCCCGCGCCCGGCGCGGACTGGACGCTGGCGGACACGATCGGCGAGATCGAGCGGCGCGGCGCGCAGCTGGTGATGACGAGCCGCGGGCTCCGCGTGCGGCACGCGAACCGGCTCCCGGACCTTGCGCGGAACGTGGCCCGCCACGAGCGGGCCCTCGCAGTCCGTCTCCGCCTCGGCAACCACCCCGTCCCCGTCCCGTTCGACGCGGCCGCATGGGATCCGGCGGTCCGCCTCCACGCGGCGTGGTTCGCGCTGGAGTTCGAGGCGCCCCCCGTCCCCTTCGCGCTGCGCCCCGGCGAGACCTGCGTGGACGCCTCGCTGCTCCGCGCGGGCATCGCCGGCCGGGTGGCGGCCGGCCCCGAGGCGCCCTCCGCCACCCGCCTCCGCTCCGAGCTGGCGGTCCTGTTCGAGGGGTACGCGCCGTCCGTTCAGACTGCGCCCGTCGCCACACCGCGGCGCCTGGCGGCCTGATCGCGCCCGCGGCGAGCGCCAGCGGGGCGGGATCGGCGCATTCTTCGGCGTTGCCCCGGGGGCGGTCCCCCAGGCTTCGCGTGTAGCTTGGGGACCACTCATCTCCTGCACACGCGATGGCCACTCCTGACTCCCTCGACCTTTCCGGGCTCAGTCTCGACCTCCGGCTCTCCTTCTACGCCGCCCTCTTCGCGATGTCCAACGCGGACCGCGACATGGACGAGGCCGAGGACGACCGCATCTTCGAGTCGCTCGATCTCTCCGACCTCGACGGCGACGCCCGCAAGCGCGTCCTCCGCCTCGCCATCGATCCGCAGCCGCTGGAGCGTTGCCTGCTCGCGTTCCGCAACGAGGACGAGCAGCTCCGCCGCGCGCTCATGCTCAACCTGATCGACGTGGTGCTCGCGGACGGCATCATCGAGCCGGGCGAGCACGTCGGCCTGCACGAAGCCCGCCAGGTGCTCGGCATCTCGCGCGACGACATGGACACGCTCCACACGCTCGCGCACACGGCGCAGAACGAGTTGAACCTCGCGCGGCCCATCCAGCCGCCCGTCGCCGCGAGCTAGCCGCCTGCCCGCGCAGCTGGCGGCGCCCGTCAGACGCCGAGCCTCTCCAGCCCGCGTGCGAGCACGCGGGAGAGGAACGCCTCGTAGGTCTGCCCCGCCAGCTCTGCGAGGATGGCGAACGTGCCGTCCGGCGCAAACGTCGGCAGCGGGTTGATCTCGATGAACCAGACCGTCCCCTCCGGCCCCACGCGGAAGTCGGAGCGGGAGAAGTCGCGGCACTCCAGCGCGCGGTGGACCGCCAGCGCGTCGCGCTGCAGGGCGGCCTCCAGTTCGGGCGAGAGCACCGCGTCCACGTCGTACGCGAAGGGTGCGGCGGCGTCCTCGTGGCGCTCCAGCGCGTGGAGCCCGATGCCCGTCTCGCGCTCGGTCGCGCGTTGCATCACGGGCAGCGCCTCCGCCTCGTCCCCCGTCCCGATCACGCCCACGGTGAACTCCGCCCCGGCCACGAACCGCTCCACGAGAAGGTCCTGCCCGTAGAGCGCCCGCTGGCGGTCGATCTCGGCGGCGAGACCCTCGTAGCGCTGGTTCGCGGGGTTCTGCGCGAAGCCCTTGTTCCACGAGTGCACCT
>DUBD01000207.1:0-1787 GCA_012960515.1 Bacteroidota bacterium
CACGGGCTGGGTGAGGGTGGCGGGGGCAGGGGAGGGGGCGGGAGCCGCGGGCGTGGCGTCTGCGAGGGCGCCGAGGAGAACGCGGCCGAGCTGCGTCTGCTTGATGGGTTTGGTGAGGTACGCGGCGAGGACCCCGGGCCCGGCCTCGGGCGACTGGCACAGCGAGGACAGCATCACGAGCGGGAGGGCCGGGTGCGTCCTGGCGATCCGCTGCGCCAGCTCCACGCCGTCCATCTCGGGCATGTGGAAGTCCAGCAGCGCGAGGTCGAACGTCTCGCCCTGCGCGAGGGCCGCCAGCGCGTCGGGGCCGGAGGCGACACAGAGGTGGGCCATCCCCCACTTCTCGGCCTGGAGGGCGAGGATCCGGCGGTTCGTCTCGGTGTCGTCCACGACGAGCACGCGCCGCCCGCGCAGCGCCTCGATGCCGGGGAGCGGGCCCCGGCCGGTGCCCTCGGCGTGCTCCAGCGGGACCTCGACGTAGAACGTCGTCCCCTCGCCGACCTCGCTCTCGGCCCAGATCCGCCCGTCCATGGCGTCCACCAGCCGGCGGGTGATGGCGAGGCCGAGGCCGGTGCCGCCGTAGCGGCGCGTCGTGGAGGCGTCGGCCTGGGCGAACTCCTCGAAGATGGTCTCCAGCCGGTCCGCGGGGATCCCGATGCCGGTATCGCGGACCGAGATCCGCACGCGGTCGCCCTCGGCAGGCGCCGCCCGGACCACGACCTCACCTTCCTCGGTGAACTTCACCGCGTTGGAGAGCAGGTTCACGATCACCTGCCGCAGGCGCGTCACGTCGCCGCGCACCACGGGCGGCACGCCGGGCTCTACGAGACAACCCAGCTCGATGCCGCGCTGGCTGGCGCGGTAAGCCACCACGTCCACCGAGTCCTCCAGGCACTCCACGAGGTCGAAGGGGTGTTCTTCCAGCTCCAGCATGCCGGCCTCGATCTTGGAGAAGTCCAGCACGTCGTTGAGGAGGGCGAGGAGGGTCTCGCCGCTGGTCCGGATGGTCTCGGCGTATTCCTGCTGGTCTGGCTTCAGCTCGGTATCCAGCAGGAAGCCCGTCATCCCGATTACGCCGTTGAGCGGCGTGCGGATCTCGTGGCTCATGTTGGCGAGGAACTCGCTCTTGGCCTGCGCGGCGGCCTCGGCCGTTTGCATGGCCTCAATGAGGGCCGCCTGCGCGCGCTTGGTCTCCGTGATGTCCCGCGCGACGGTGACGAGCCCCACCAACTCGCCGTCCGGAGATCGGAGCTTGGAGGCGGAGAGGTAGAGGGGGACGCGGGTGCCGTCCGGCCGGTCGTAGTAGGTCTCGAAGTCGCGGAGGGTGTCGTGGCCGGAGAGGGCGTGGAAGAAGGCCTCCACTTGGTCCGCGTTCAGCTTGAACAGCTCCATGCCGAGCTTGCCACGCACCTCGTCCTCCCGCACGTCGAAGAGCGCCTCGGCCGCCTTGTTGCAGTGGAGCACGACGCCCTCGGCGTTCACCACGCCCACGGGGTCCGCGATGGAGTCCAGGATGCGCGCGAAGTTGTCACGCGAGACGGTCCGCTCGCGGATCCGCTCTGCCATGGCGTTGAGGGCGTGCCCGAGGTCCGAGAGCTCGTCGCGGCCGCGGACGTTGACCACCACCCCGAGGTCGCCCTCGCCGATCTGCCCCGCCAGCTCCGCCAGCCGCGCCATCCGGCGCACGAGGAGGCGCGAGAGCGAGAGGCTGAGGATGATCGCCGCCACGAAGGGAAGCACCAGCACCACGATCGCGACGACCCCGCTCGCGGCCGTCCGCTGGCGGG
>DUBD01000207.1:1835-15090 GCA_012960515.1 Bacteroidota bacterium
GGGCGGCCGCGAGCGCGTCGGACTGGCGGGCCGCGAGGGCGCGCACGGCCGTGGCAGCGGCGTCGGTGCGGCCCTCGTCCAGGGCACGGAGCGCGGCCTCGGCGTCGGAGACGGAGGCCTCCGCCCGTTGCCCGGCGGCCTGGAGCGCCTGCTCCGTGTCCTCGTTCATGGCATACAGGACGCCGCCGGCCGATGCAACGACGAGGGCGGTGAACGTGAACGCGAGGAGCAGCTTGTGGACGATCTTCATGGGCGTGGGGCTGGGCGCGCTCTCGTGTCCAAAGGATGTGCCGGCTCGCGGATCAGCGATTTCAGGACGTCGGCCCGGTCCTGGCAGACTCCAGGCGTAACGGCGCATCACGTTTCTTCCGATCTCTGCACACCGGGGCGGCCCCGCGGCTGACTCGGTGCAGGCGGAGGGAAGACGGGGCACGTGCACACGGCTGCCGGTAGGACGCCGTTCGCCGGTAGCTTCCTCGCATCGGACTCCCACCCCGCCTATGCCCCGCATTGCCCTCGCGCTCCTGACGCTTGCCCTCGGCCTAACGGCCTGTTCCGGCCCCGACCAACTGGAGGTGAGCAGCGTCCAGTCCACCACGGAGGTCGTCCGTGACCCCGGTGCCGCGGCCCGCGCCGAGGCGGACGCGTTCCTGGAGCAGTACACCCGCGGCTTCCTCCCGCTCTACTACGCGAGCGCCCTCGCGGAGTGGGACGCGAACACGCGGATCGTGCCGGGCGACAGCCTCACGCCCGCCCGCGTCCGAGCGGCCAACGAGGCGCTGGCGGCCTACACCGGCGCGGTACCGACGATCGAGCGCGCCCGCGCGCTCCTGGAGCAGCGCGAGTCGCTGACCGACCTCCAGGTCCGCCAGTTGGAGGCCGTCCTCTACAGCGCGGCGCAGAACCCGCAGACCGTGGCCGAGGTGGTCCGCGAGCGGATCGCTGCGGAGGCCGCCCAGAACGACGCCCTCTTCGGCTACACGTTCACGCTGGACGGCGAGGAGGTGACGCCCAACGAGATCGACCGGCGGCTGCGCGAGAGCGAGGACCTCGCCGAGCGCGAGGCCGTCTGGCTCGCCTCCAAGGAGGTCGGCCCGACGCTCACGCCCGGGCTCGTGGAGCTGCAGAGGCTCCGCAACCAGACCGTCCAGGCCCTCGGCTACGACGACTACTTCACGTACCAGGTCTCGGACTACGGGATGACGCGCGAGGAAATGCTCGCGCTCATGCGCCAGCTCAACGACGAGCTCCGCCCGCTCTACCGCGAGCTCCACACGTGGGCGCGCTACGAGCTGGCGGAGGCCTACGGCGAGGAGGTCCCGGAGTACCTCCCGGCGCACTGGCTCCCCAACCGCTGGGCGCAGGACTGGACCGCCCTCGCGGACCTCGCGGAGTTCTCATCCGGCGCCACCGCCCCCGGGCCGACGCTGGACGACGCCCTCGCGCAGAAGACGCCGGAGTGGATCGTGGAGCAGGCGGAGCGCTTCTACGTCTCGCTCGGGCTGGGCGAGATGCCGGAGAGCTTTTACACCCGCTCCAGCCTGTACCCGCTTCCCGAGAGCGCGCCGTACAAGAAGAACACCCACGCCAGCGCGTGGCACCTGGACCTGGACAACGACGTCCGCTCGCTGATGTCCGTGGAGACCAACGCGGACTGGTACGAGACCACGCACCACGAGCTGGGCCACATCTACTACTACCTCGCGTACACCAACCCGGAGGTGCCGCCGCTCCTCCGCGGGGGCGCCAACCGCGCCTACCACGAGGCCGTGGGCTCGCTGCTCGGGCTGGCGTCCATGCAGCCGCGCTTCCTGGACACGATCGGGCTGGAGGTGGAGCCGCCGGTCAATCCGGTGCAGGGCCTCCTCCGCGAGGCGCTCAACTACGCCGTCTTCATCCCCTTCAGCGCGGGCACGATGACGAACTGGGAGCACGACCTCTACGCGGAGAACCTGCCGCAGGAGGAGTGGAACGCGCGCTGGTGGGAGCTCGCGCGGGAGTACCAGGGCATCGTGCCGCCCTCGGCGGACCGCGCCGCCCCCGGGGCGCCGTTCAACGACGCCGCCACCAAGACTCACATCAACAACGACGCCGCGCAGTACTACGACTACGCGCTCTCCAACGTCCTCCTCTTCCAACTCCACGACCACATCGCGCGGGAGATTCTGGACGAGGACCCGCGCGACACCAACTACTACGGCCAGACGGAGGTGGGCGACTTCCTGACCGCCATCCTCTCGCCAGGCGCGACGGTGGACGGCAACGAGCTGCTGGAGCAGACGACGGGCTCCGGCCTCACCGCGCAGCCCATGCTGGACTACTTCGCGCCGCTCATGGAGTGGCTGCAGGAGCAGAACGAGGGCCGCGAGCACACGATCTAGCGTCCGTCAGACCGGCCAGACGCGCGGGGCGGGGACTCTCGGGGCTCCGCCCCGCGCGCGTTCGGCGGCGCCGGCTGGCGGTTGTGCTCGGCGAGGAGAGCCGCCAGCGGAGCGGGAGGAAACACGCAACGGTGACGAGGGTGTGAAGGGCGGGGCGTATACTCTCCGCCCCCGGCCCCACACCTCGAACCCTCTTCCTCCCAACCCCCCTCTATCCCCATGGGTCTCCTCGATTTCCTGAAAGACAAAGGCAAGGACCTCTTCGGCGGCGGCGGCAACGAAGCCGACGACATCAAGAAGGAGGTCGAGCGCGCGCTCGGCTCCAACGTCCAGAACCTCACCGTCCACTTCAACGACGGCAAGGTCAGCCTGATGGGCACGGCCAAGAGCCACGCCGCCAAGGAGAAGGCCGCGCTCATCGCGGGCAACGTCAAGGGCGTCGCCAGCGTGGACGACGACGGCCTGAAGGTGCAGAGCGACCAGCCCGCGCCGGCCAAGGCCACCACCTACTACACGATCCAGAGCGGCGACTCGCTCTCGAAGATCGCGAAGGAGCACTACGGTGACCCCAACGCGTACAACAAGATCTTCGAGGCCAACCGCGAGGTGATCGAGGACCCGGACAAGATCTACCCGGGCCAGCAGATCCGCATCCCGGCGGCGTAACGCCCCTCGGCTTCGGCCCCGCGCCCCGCTGGCTCTGGCTGGCGGGGCGTTTTGTATGTCCGCCCGTCGCGCGGGCGGACGCTACGGGCGAGAGGGTGTCGGCGCTCCGTCGCGCTCCGCGGCCGCTCACTCCCGCCGCCAGCGGGGCGAGCACGGCTGCGTCCCTCGCTCTACAGTCCCCGGTCCAGCGCGAGGGCGGCGAGCCACAGCACGAGCCCCGTGCGGGCGCTCCAGAGCGCGGTCCGGATCCAGTTGGTGGAGACGAGGCGCGCGTGGGCCTCGGCGTCCCAGCCGCCGGAGAGGGCGTTGTGGGCCGGGACGGAGAGCAGCGCCGTGCTCGCCCAGATCCCGCCGATCGCGACGAGGCCCGCCACCACGGCCCACGCCGGGAACGCGGGCGGGCGATCCAGCACGAGCCAGACGGCCGTCGCCAGCTCCAGCACCATCGCGGGGCCCACGATGAGCGTGATCCGCCACTGGTGCGCCGCGGAGTAGTCCGCCCACCCGGCGCTCCCGACGCCCGAGAACAGCGGGTAGTGCACGAGCTGGATCACCCAGATCACGCCGAACATGGTCAGCGTGGCGAGGAGGTGCGCGAGGAACACGAGCTTCATAGGCGGGGCGGCGGTCGCCCCGTGGGAGCGCGCCGAGCGTGGAGCGGTTCCGGGTTGCCTCGCGAGGCCTGGGCAGAGACCTTGGCGCTCCCTCCCTTCCTCGCCATGCACCTCGACGAGCTCCGCATTTACTGCCTCTCCAAGCCGGGCGCGACCGAGGATCTCCCGTTCGGGCCGGACGCGCTCGTGTTCAAGGTGCGCGGCAAGATGTTCGCCATCACGAACCTGGAGCGGCTGCCGCCGGGCGTCGGGTTGAAGTGCGACCCGGAGCGGGCGGTGGAGCTTCGCGAGCGGTACGAGGGGATCGGGACGGGGCCGTACCTCCACAAGCGGCTGTGGAACCTCGTAGGCCTCCAGTCCGACGTGCCCGCCGACCTCATCCGCCAGCTCGTGGACCACTCGTACGACCTCGTGGTGGCCGGGCTGACGCGGAAGGAGCGCGCCGCGCTGGCGGCCGCGACCGGCGAGGGCGGGCCGGGCGCGTGAGGGTGCGAACGCATCGCGCGGCGGCGCGTAACAGCCGCGCTCTCACCCCTACCCCCATGCCTCGCGCCTTTCTGCTCCTCGCCTGCTCCCTCGTCGCCACCGCCTGCGCGGACGAGTCCGAAGACTACACCCAGGACTCGTTCGACCCGATCGAGGCCGGCGACGGCTCCTCTGAGGAGGAGATGACCGCCTTTACCCAGAACGCCTCCTACGCGACGGCCCGCCTGGACCCGCTCGGCGAGAGCGCCGCGACGGGCACCGTCACGTTCACCCAGACCGAAGACGGCGTGGTCGTGGAGTACGACCTCGTGGGGCTGGAGCTGGGCGAGCACGGCTTCCACGTCCACCAGAACGGCGACTGCGGCCGCGGCGATGACGGCACGCCCGGCGGCGCGGCCGGCGGCCACTTCAACCCGCTGGACGCCCCGCATGGGGCCCCTTCCGACGATCGCGATGGACGCCACGTCGGCGACCTCGGCAACGTGACATCGGAGGCCGGCGGCACGACGGGCGGCGTGGCCCGCGGCCAGAAGACGGACTCGATGATCTCGCTCTCTGGCCCCACCTCCATCGTGGGCCGCGCGCTCGTGCTGCACCAGGGCCAGGACGACCTCTCCAGCCAGCCCTCCGGCGACGCCGGCGACCGCATCGCGTGCGGCGTGATCGAGCTCGCGGCGCCCCCCGCGGGCGTCGGCACGGACTCCACGCCCCGCGACTAGCGCGCTCCGCTGGCGGCCGCTCTCGCCGAGGACGACCGCCAGCCGACGGCCGCTGCCCCCGCGCGGCTCTCGGACTTCGCGCCCGCTGCCACAGGACCGGCAGCGGGCGTTTCTAGTTTGCGGGAAACGACGACAGACCCGTGGCCGACCAGAACGACCTCTTCCTCAGCGAGAAGGACCGGAAGCGACAGAAGCAGACGCCGCTCATGCGGCAGTACTGGAAGATCAAGGACCGCCACCCCGGCGCCATCCTGCTCTTCCGCATGGGCGACTTCTACGAGACGTTCGAGCAGGACGCCGTGACCGTGGCGGACGTGCTCGGCATCACGCTCACCAAGCGCGGAAACGGCGCCGCCGAGGACATCCCGCTGGCAGGCTTCCCACACCACGCGCTGGACCAGCACCTCCCCAAGCTCGTCGCCGCGGGGCACCGGGTGGCGGTCTGCGAGCAGCTGGAGGACCCCAAGATGGCGCGGAAGATCGTCAAGCGCGGGGTGGTGGAAGTGGTCACGCCGGGCGTCACCTTCCGTGACACGCTCCTCACGCCCAAGCACGCGACGTACGTCGCGGCGGTGCACTGGGGCGAGGGGCGCGAGGCCGGGCGCGTGGGCGTGGCCTTCGCAGACGCGACGACGGGCGAGTTCTTCGTCGCCGAGGCGGAGGCGGCGCGGCTGCCGCACCTGCTCGGGACCATCGCCCCGGCGGAGGTGCTCGTGGACAAGCGGCGGCGCGCGGACGGCCAGCGGCTGGCGGCCGGCGTGGGCGCGGCGCTGACCCCGCAGGAAGACTGGGTCTTCGGGCTGGACTTCGGGACGGAGACGCTCCTGCGGCACTTCCAGACGCACAGCCTCAAGGGCTTCGGCGTGGACGATCTGGAGTTGGGCACCATCGCGGCGGGGGCCGTGCTCTACTACCTCGGCGAGACGCAGAAGGGCCGCCTCCCGCACGTCCGGCGCATCCGCCGCTACCGCGCCGAGGACCACCTCGCGCTGGACCCCGCCACGAAGCGCAACCTGGAGCTGACCGCCTCCCTCGCGGACGGACGCCGTGACGGCTCCCTCGTTCACGTGCTGGACGAGACGCTCACGCCCATGGGCGGCCGCCTCCTCCGCGCGTGGCTCGTGCGCCCGCTGCGCGACGTGTCTCGCATCCGCGCGCGGCTGGACGCCGTGGAGGCGCTGCACCGCTCGCCCACGCTCCGCCGGAAGATCCGCGAGGCCCTCCGCCACGTCGGCGATCTGGAGCGGCTGGCGGGCAAGGTCTGCACCGGCCGCGCCACGCCCCGCGACCTCGTCGCGCTGCGGCTGACGCTCGCGCAGATCCCCGAGATCAAGACCACGCTGCAGGAGGAGGGCACCGAGGCGCTCGCCGCCCTCCGCGACCGGCTGGCGCTCTGCGCCGACGTGCGCGACCGGATCGCGCAGACGCTCGTGGACGAGCCGCCCGCGAAGATGGACGGCGGCGGCTTCATCCGCCCCGGCTTCTCCGACGAGCTCGACGAGCTCCGCCAGATCGCGGCCGGGGGCAAGGAGTACCTCGCGGAGCTGCAGGCGCGGGAGTCCAAGCGGACCGGCATCCCGAGCCTCAAGGTGGGCTACAACAAGGTCTTCGGGTACTACCTGGAGGTCACCAACGCCCACAAGGACAAAGCGCCCGAGGAGTGGATCCGGAAGCAGACGCTCGTCAACGCCGAGCGCTACATCACGCCGGAGCTCAAGCAGTACGAGGAGAAGATCCTGACCGCGCAGGAGCGGAGCGGCGAGCTGGAGGGCACGCTCTTCGCCGAGCTCCGGATGCGGGTGGCGGAGGCCGTGGAGCCCATCCAGGTCAACGCCCACGCGCTCGCCACGCTGGACGTGTTCGCCGGGCTGGCGGAGACCGCCGAGCGGCACCGCTACGTACGCCCAGACGTGGACGAGAGCGCCGTGCTGGAGATCGAGGACGGGCGGCACCCCGTCGTGGAGACCTCGCTGCCGGCGGGGGAGGCGTTCGTGCCCAACTCCGTCCGGCTGGCGGCGCCCGTCGGCGAGGAGGCGGACAAGGCCGAGGGCTACGGACAGGTGCTCGTCATCACCGGCCCCAACATGGCGGGCAAGAGCGTGGTCCTGCGGCAGACCGGGCTCATCGTGCTCCTCGCGCAGGTCGGCTCGTTCGTGCCCGCCAGCCGGGCGCGCGTGGGCGTGGTGGACGCGCTGTTCACCCGCGTCGGCGCGAGCGACAACCTCGCGGCGGGCGAGAGCACGTTCCTCGTGGAGATGAACGAGGCCGCCAACATCCTCAACAACGCGACCGCCCGCTCGCTCGTCCTGCTGGATGAGGTCGGCCGCGGCACGAGCACCTTCGACGGGCTGAGCATCGCGTGGAGCATCGTGGAGCACCTCCACGAGACGCCCGAGGTCCGCGCGCGGACGCTCTTCGCGACGCACTACCACGAGCTCAACGCGCTGGCGGACCGGCTGGAGCGCGTCAAGAGCTTCTCGGTCCGTGTGCAGGAGCACGAGGGCTCGGTCGTCTTCCTCCGGACGCTCGTGCCGGGCGGGGCGGACCACTCGTTCGGTATCGAGGTCGCGAAGATGGCGGGGCTCCCGGCCGCCGTCGTCCGTCGCGCGAAGGAGGTGCTGGCCCACCTCCGCGCGCACGACGTGGCCGCCGAGGTGGGCGTCCGCGGACACGCCGCTGCGGCCCCGCTGGCGGAGGGCGCAGGCGAGGCCACAGGCGACGGCGCGGCGGGCGTCCCGGCCCTCTCGCACGGCGCGACCGCCAGCCTGCCGGCGCCCAGCGCGGCCGTGGAGGTGGTGGCAGACCCCGTGGGGGAATCCCTGAAAGACGCCGTCTCTACCCTCGATCCGGAGCGGATGACGCCCATTGAGGCCCTCGTGGCGCTCTCGGAGCTCAAGCGGCTGTTAGGACGCTAGAACCTCCGGGCGTCTGGGCACGTTGCAGCCCCTCACCCCTCACCTCTCTCCCAATGAAGAAGCTTTTCATCCCCCTGTTCGCCCTCGCGTTCACCTTCGGTCTCACGGCGTGCGCCGAGGAGGCAGAGACTCCCGCTGAGGAGGCCTACGAAGAGGCCGTCGAGGAAGGCGCCCCCGCGGGCGACATGGAAGACGTCGTCGGCGACGGCGAGATCATCGACGAGCCCGGCGAGATCGAGCCCGACAACCCGGACGACGACTTCATGGAGGAGGACCCGATCGTGGACTAACCCCTCCTGTCTCGTTTGAGACCGCGCCCCCCAGCTTCGGCCGGGGGGCGCGTTGCGTTTGGGCCCGCGCGCTGGCGGCCGCCGCCAGCGGGTCGGGGGTTACTCGTTGTCGTCGTCCGAGTCGTCGTCGTCCGGGTCGTTGTCGTCCGGGTCGTTCTCGGTCGGGGTCTCGTCGTCCGGGTCGTTCTCGTCGGGGTCCTTGGGGTCATTCTTCGGGGTGATGTCGATCTCGATGACGAGCGGGCCGAGCTTGATCTTGATGTCGTCGATCTTCGCCTTGAAGCGGACGCCGGAGAGCCCGTCGCCGTAGCTGCCGATGAAGTCCTCCAGCGACTCGGCGTCGCCGGTGATCACGTCGCCAGTCTCCTCGTCCACGGGGATCCAAACGCCCGACCCGTCGGACATGGAGAGAGAGACGGTCTGCGCTTCCGGCCGCGCGGGGGCGGCGCCGCGGCCGCCGAGCACGCCGGGGCGGATGGGCTCCAGCGGGATGGCCATCCCTTCGCCGGGCACGTCCGTCGTGCCGATGACGACGGAGGTGAGGCCGAGCTGGCGGAGGAGGCGAGGCGGGGCTTGGACGCGGACCTCGGCGTGGCGCGCGTCGTCGTAGCGGACGGTGACGGAGAACGCGCGGTCAGCCGCGGGGCGTTGGGCCTGGGCCCAGGCAGGAGCTGCGAGGAGGAGCGCGAGGAGGGAGCCGAAGAGGAGGCGTGTCATGGAGCCGGAGGGTTGGGCCCCTTCGTGCGCCACTCCGCAGCCTCGCGGATCATGACCGCCAGCGGGGCAGGCGCGGATTCTGCCCGCGCTTCACCCCCTCCCGCCTCGCGCCGGCTAGCTTGGATGGTTGATTTCCCCTGACACCCCGCTTTATGGCCTCCACCGCTGACTTCCGCAACGGCCTCGTCCTCAACTGGAAGAACGACATCTGGCAGATCGTCGAGTTCATGCACGTCAAGCCCGGCAAGGGCGGGGCGTTCGTGCGCGGCAAGCTCAAGAACGTCCGCAACGGCAAGATCGTGGACACCACGTTCCGCGCCGGCGAGAAGGTGGAGACGGTCCGCGTGGAGCGCCGCGAGATGCAGTACCTCTACGAGGACGAACTCGGCCTCCACTTCATGAACACGGAGACCTACGAGCAGCGGACGCTCCGCTCGGACCTCGTGACGGGCAAGGAGTTCATCAAGGAGGGGGGCATGATCGACGTGCTCTTCGACGCGAGCACGGACGAGCCGCTCAACGTGGAGCTCCCGCGCCAGGTGGAGCTCGTGGTCACGAAGACGGACCCCGGCCTCAAGGGCGACACCGCCACGGGCGCGACGAAGCCCGCCGAGGTGGAGTCCGGCGCGACGGTCAACGTCCCGCTGTTCATCAACGAGGGCGACGTGATCCGCGTGGACACGGAGTCCGGCTCCTACCAGACCCGCGTGACGGCCGCGTAGCGCCTGTCCGGCTGGCGCCCGCCCCCGGCGAGCGCGAAACCGCAGACCGCCCCGCTGGTGCGCGCCGCCAGCGGGGCGGTCGTGTTTGAAGGGGCGGGTGAAGCCGCTGCGGCCGCATTCTCGCGTGCCGAAGCGGTTGTAGCTTTCGGACCCCTCTGACCGCCCCTCGCGACATGGACCTCGACAAAATCGAACGCCTCCTCGACATCGTGGCCAAAAGCGGCCTCGCTGAGGTCGAGGTCGAAGAGAAGGACTTCAAGCTGACCGTCCGCGCCACGGCGCCTGCCCCCGAGGCCGCGCCGCAAGCGCAGGCCCCGATGGTGATCGCGATGCCGGGCTACGGCGGCGCTCCCGCGCCCGCCCCGGCGGCGCCCGCCGCTCCGTCCGCGCCCGCGGCCCCCGCCGCTCCCGCTGGCGGAGGCGCTCCGCCAGCCGCAGCGCCCGAGCCGGGCAGCGGCGCCAACGAGACGCTCGTGCCCGCCCCCATCGTCGGCACGTTCTACGCGGCGCCCGCGCCGGACGCGGACCCGTTCGTCAAGGTCGGCGACCGCGTGGAGGTGGGGCAGACGCTCTGCATCATCGAGGCGATGAAGCTGATGAACGAGATCGAGGCGGAGACCGCCGGCACCATCAAGCAGATCCTCGTCCAGAACGCCGAGCCGGTCGAGTTCGACCAGCCGCTGTTCGTCATCGAGGCGTGATGCGGACCGCGCGAGGCCCCGCGCGCCGTCCCGTCGTTCTCCTCTGACCCACGCCTCCCACATCATGCTCCGCAAGGTCCTCATCGCCAACCGCGGCGAGATCGCGCTCCGGGTCATCCGGACGTGCCAGGAGATGGGCATCCAGACGGTCGCCGTGTACTCCACCGCCGACCGCGACTCGCTCCCCGTCCGCTTCGCCGACGAGGCCGTCTGCATCGGCCCCGCGCCGAGCGCGAAGAGCTACCTCCACATCCCGAGCATCATCGCCGCCGCGGAGGTCACCGGCGCCGACGCCATCCACCCCGGCTACGGCTTCCTCGCGGAGAACGCGGACTTCGCGCGGACCTGCGCGGACCACGACCTCACGTTTATCGGCCCGCGCCCGGAGACGATCTCCAGCATGGGCGACAAGAGCGTCGCCAAGGAGACGATGCAGGCGGCGGGCGTGCCCGTCGTGCCCGGCTCGGACGGCGCCGTGGCAGACGTCGCCGAGGGGCTGGCGGCCGCGCGCGACGCGGGCTTCCCCGTCATGATCAAGGCCAGCGCGGGCGGCGGCGGCAAGGGGATGCGCATGGCGCGCGACGAGGCCGAGTTCGAGAAGCTGTTCGTGGCCGCGAGCAACGAGGCGCAAGCCGCCTTCGGCGACGGCCGCATCTACATCGAGAAGTTCGTCGAGGAGCCGCGCCACGTCGAAATCCAGCTCCTGGGCGACGGCACCGGCAACGTCATCCACTTCGGCGAGCGCGAGTGCTCCATCCAGCGCCGCCACCAGAAGCTCCTCGAAGAGGCGCCGAGCCCCGTCGTGGACGAGGACCTCCGCCAGCGCATGGGGCAGGCCGCGATGGCGGGCGCCGAGGCCGTGAAGTACGCCGGCGCGGGGACCGTGGAGTTCCTCGTGGACAAGAACCGGGACTTCTACTTCATGGAGATGAACACCCGCATCCAGGTGGAGCACCCGGTCACAGAGGAGGTCACCGACACAGACCTCATCGGCTGGCAGCTCCGCGTGGCCGCGGGCGAGACGTTCGATAGCGGCGCGCGCGCGCTCCACGGGCACAGCATCGAGTGCCGGATCAACGCGGAGGACCCCTTCCGCAACTTCGCGCCCAGCCCCGGCACCATCACCGGCTTCCACAGCCCGAAGGGCCGCGGCGTCCGCTGCGACACCCACGTCTTCGGCGGCTACACCATCCCGCCGCACTACGACTCCCTCATCGCCAAGCTCATCGTCAAGGACGACACGCGCGAGAAGGCGATCGCCAAGATGCAGCGCGCGCTGGACGAGTTCATCGTCGAGGGCGTCAAGACCACCGTCCCGTTCCACCAGCAGCTCCTCCGCGACGAGCGCTTCCGCGCGGGCGACTTCGACACGAAGTTCCTCGAGCGCTTCGAACTGGAGAAAGAGGGATAAGGGATGGGTCCCGGAGGCATCTCCCTCCCCGCATCCCTCGTCCCGCATCCCCCATCCCTTCCGCTATGAACATCCCCTCTGACTGCCGCTACACCAAGGACCACGAGTGGGTCCGCCTCGACGATGGCCTCGCGGTCATCGGCATTACGGACTACGCCCAGGGCGAACTCGGCGACATCGTGTTCGTGGAAGTGGACGTGGACGAAGGCGACGAGATCGGCGCCGAGGACCCGTTCGGGACCGTGGAGGCGGTGAAGACCGTCAGCGAGCTGTTCGCCCCGCTGGCGGGCACGATGGAGGCGATCAACGAGGCGCTCGAAGACGCTCCGGAGACCGTTAACTCTGACCCCTACGGTGAGGGCTGGATGATCAAGATCCGCCCCGCCGACGAAGGCGACCTCGACGGGCTCATGAGCGCCGAGGAGTACGCCCACATGATCGGCGCGGACAGCTAAGCCAGTCCGTACTGCGTACTGCGTAGGGGTGCCCGAGCGGAAGGCCGCAACTGGGCACCCTTACGCATTTCGCAGTACGCAGTACAGACGACGCATGAACCACCAAACGATCCTGATCCTCGACTACGGGAGCCAGACCACGCAGCTCATCGCGCGGCGCATCCGGGAGGCCGGGGTCTACTGCGAGATCCACCCCTGCACCCTCGATCCCGCGGAGGTCCGCGCGATGGAGCCGACGGGGCTGATCCTCTCCGGCGGCCCCATGTCCGTCTACGACGATGGCGCGCCCCAACTGGACCCCTCGCTGCTCGAGCTCCGCCAGCCGGGCGGGGATGGGCCGGTGCCGGTCCTCGGCATCTGCTACGGGCTCCAGGCCATGGCGCACACGCTCGGCGGGAAGGTGGAGCCCAGCGACCACCGCGAGTTCGGCCGGGCGGACCTGGTGGGGCACGCGGAGACGCCGCTCTTCGCGGGCATCCCGGCGCACACGACCGTCTGGATGAGCCACGGCGATCACCTCACGCAGCTGCCGCCCGGCTTCCAGTCCATCGCCGCGACGCAGAACGCGCCCATCGCGGCCGTCGCGCACGAGGAGCGCCCGCTCTACGGCGTCCAGTTCCACCCCGAGGTGGTCCACACGGACGACGGCGCGCGACTGCTCGCCAACTTCGCCCGCGAGGTCTGCGGGTGCCGCGGCGACTGGACCACGGAGAGCTTCATCGACGAGAAGGTCCGCGAGATCCGCGAGACCGTCGGCGAGGACCACGTGGTGCTCGGGCTGAGTGGCGGCGTGGACTCCAGCGTGGCGGCGGCGCTTATCCACAAAGCCATCGGCGATCAGCTGACGTGCATCTTCGTGGACAACGGGCTGCTGCGCCAGGGCGAGTTCGAGCAGGTGCAGGACACCTTCCGCGAGGGCTTCGGGCTGGACCTCCGCGCCGTAGACGCGAGCGACCTCTTCCTCTCCCGGCTGGCGGACGTCGCCGACCCGGAGAAGAAGCGCAAGATCATCGGCGCGACGTTCATCGACGTGTTCACGGACGAGACGCACAAGCTGGAGGCGGAGCTGGGCCACCGGCCGCGCTTCCTCGCGCAGGGCACGCTCTACCCGGACGTGATCGAGAGCGTCAGCTTCAAGGGGCCCTCGGCGACGATCAAGAGCCACCACAACGTGGGCG
>DUBD01000208.1 GCA_012960515.1 Bacteroidota bacterium
AGGATCGTGGACGAGCCGTAGACCACGTAGCCAGCGGCGACCTGCTTGCGTCCGCACTGGAGCGCGTCCTCCACCGTCACACGGCCCACGTGATCATCCGGCACCTTGTAGATGGAGAAGATGGTTCCGATGGAGACGTTGACGTCGATGTTGCTGGACCCGTCGAGCGGGTCGAACAGAACGATGTACTTGCCCTGGCAGTCGTCGAACTGGAGCGGGATCGCCTCGGCGTGCTCCTCAGAACCGATGAGGCAGACCTCGCCGCCGCGGCGGAGGGCGCGGACGAACTCCTCGTGCGCGAGCACGTCGAGCTTCTTCTGCTCCTCGTCCTGCACGTTGACGACGCCGGTCTCGCCGTAGATGTCCACGAGACCCGCCTTGCGCACGTCGCGCTCGACGACCTTCGCCGCCAGCGCGATGTCGCGGAGGAGGCGGGAGAACTGCCCGGTGGAGCCCGGCGCTTCTCCCTCCCGCTCAATGATGAACTGCTCCAGCGTCTTGAGCGAGCCGCTCGTGGCGAGGGTGTTGCCGGCGAGGCCGAGCGTCGAGGATTCCGTTTGCATGAGAAGAGGTTACGAGTGGCGCCGAACATACGGGGCGGCCGGAAGCGCTTCCGCCAGCTGGCGGAGGGCCTCGGCCGTTCTCGCACCGACTTCAACGCCCGCCTCCCACTCGGCCAGGAGCCGCCGGAGGTCGTCGCCGTCGTCGATGTCGTAGTGCCCGGGCAGAACCACGGGAGTGAGGGATGCCAGCTGTGCCTCTTCGAGGGTGTCCTCGAAGACGTGCGCATGGCTGTAGGTCATGTCGAAGAGGCCCGGCGCGAGGTCGTTGAGGCCGAGGAAGACGTAGCCGCCGTCGTCACTGGGCGCGAGCACGCACGTCATCGGCTCGCGGAGCTGGCGGAAGGCCTCGCCGAGGAGTTCGAGCGGGAGCGTGGGGTGATCGGTCCCCACCACCACCGCCCGTTCGTAGCCGTCCGCGAAGGCTCCGGCGAAGGCGCGCGCCATCCGCTCGCCGAGCCCCGTGCCCTGCTGCTGCCGAACTTCGGCGCCAGCGGGAACGAGGCTGGGCGGCGGCGGCGCGTCCAGGTAGACCCGCACCGCGACGCGTTCGCCCAGCCGCAGCGGGTCCGCCTCGCCCGTCGCCTGGGACGCGAACGTGTCCAGCGCGTCGCGCAGAAACGCGCCGTAGAGCCGCGCGGCCCACGTGGGCGAGAGGGGCGGCGTGAGCCGCGTCTTGACGGCTCCCGCTCGCGGGACCTTCGCGAAGACGAGGAGCGCGGCGCGACCGGTGATCATGAGACGGGCTGCTGGACCGACGTAAAGCTGACGGTGAAGCCGTCCTCCTTCACCAGCGGCGTGGCGACGACCCGGAACGTCACGTCCAGCCCGTCGTGGGGGTAGTGCTGCTCGAAGCTCGCCCGCTCCTGCGTCTCCACCACCCGCCGGTACATGTCGAAGAATCCGGCGGCGCGGTTGCCGGGGAACACGTCCAGCATCCGCCGCCCGACGAGTTCGGAGGCGCTGTAGCCGGTGATCTGCTCGGCACGGGGGTTGACGAGCATCCACTCGAAGTCCACGATGCTCCCGTCCGCGCCGCGCACGGTCCGGAAGGCCATGAGCCCGTCCAGCGAAGCGTCGAGGACGGACGCCAGCAGCTGGCCGTAGCGCTCGGCGCGGGCCGTGGCGCTGTGGAGTGAGGTCACGTCTTGGAAGACGACCATCGCCACGTCGGGGTCGCCGTCGAAGTCCTCGTCCACGGGAGAGGCGCTGACGTTGAACCAGAGCGTGCCGCCGCCGCTCGGGATCCCCTGGAGCACGTTGCGCACCGCCCGCCCTTCGCGGAGGGCCTGGGCCTCCGGCTGCTCCTGGAACGGCTTCCCGTCACGGGTCAGGCGCGAGGCCGGGAGCGCGTCCGCCTCGTCCAGCCCGAGCACATCGCGCGCGGCGGCGTTGGACGCCCGCACCGACCCATCCGGCGCCACGACGGCGATGGCCGCATCGGTCGTGTCCACGACGGAGCGGTACCACGCGAGGGCACGACGGCTCTCGGCCTCGGAGCGGTCCAGGTGCAGCTGGCGGCCGATCGCGGCGGCCATGACCTCGATGAGCTCCACCTCCGACTCGGAGAAGCCCTCCGGCCGCGGGTCCGGCGAGACGAAGTTGACCGTGCCGAAGAGCTCGCCCGCCACGTAGACCGGCGTGCCGATGAACGCCCGGAGGCCCCGGTCCACGCACGCGGGGTGGTCCGGTGCATCGGTCGCCGCGTCCGCGTAGGTGACCGTCCCGCCCGTTTCGATCACGCGGTCGCAGAACGCCTCGCGCAGGGGGATCGTCAGCCCCGGCGCGAGGTCCGGGTCCGGCGAGACGACGGCGTCCAGCCGGTACACTTGCCCATCGCCCTCATGAGCCTCGGGCGTTTCCGACAGGATGCCGATCGGGAGGCCGAACATCTCGCATCCGGCCTCGAGGTAGGCCTGATACCGCGCCTCGCGCGTGTCGTGCTCGGCCGTCGTGATGCGGTGGAGGATGCGGAGATCGTCCGCGAAGGCCTGTAGGTCTCTCGTGCGTTGGTCCACGGTCCGTTCCAGCCGGAGGTTGGCACGGAGCACGTCCTTCTGGAACGTGCGCCGGTCCTCGTCCGAACGGGAGACCGCGAGGACGCAGAGCTGCCCGTCGTACTCGATGAGCCGGGCCGTGGTCTGGACGGGGAACGTGTCCCCATTCTTCCGTCGGTGCTCGCTCTCGAAGGTCGATTCGCGGATTTCCCTCAGGCGGTCGTGCGCGTCGTCCAGGTCGAGCGCGCCGGGGTTGACCACGTCTTGGATCCGCAACTCCCGGAGTTCCTCATCCGAGTACCCGTAGGTATCGAGGACGGCCTGGTTGTACGCGAGGAAAGGCATCGGGCCGTCCGCCGTCAGCGGATAGACGAACACGGACTCGCCTAGCGCGTCGAGCAGCGAGGGAAGGAGCGGCATAGGGGGCGGACGGAGAGAGCGGAAGAACGCACAACGGACCGTCCGGGGCGAACGCGTTAGTGCCGAAGAGGATCGCGCGTGGCGCGTGACTGCGCGAGGGCGAGCGCGCGGCCGAGCGGGAGAACGGCCGCGCCCCTCTCACGCGCAGCCGTGAGAACCGATTCCAACACCCGAAGCCGCCGCCACCACGCGGGGTCTCCGTCCATGCAGTTGTGCCACAGGAGGACCGCCAGCCCACCCGACTGGCGGGCGCTCTTCAGCACGCGGAGCAGGCGATCCGCCGCCTCGTTGTCTCCTAAACCGCGGTGGACGAAGAGCGTCGTGTCCATCGCGGCGAGGGGGAGCTCCCAGAGACGCGAGGGCGCCTGGCGCCGGTGGTCCCAGAGGCGAAACGGATGGGCCGTCCCGCGACGAAAGCCTGAGCGGTCTGCCCACCCGAGCGTGGAATCTGCCTGGAACCCGGCATCGGCGTACGCCTCGGGGGTCAGCGGCTCGGTCCACCGCAGGAAGTGCGAGCGCACGAGCGTGGGCCGCTCGCCCAGAGCCGCCGCCAGCCGGTCGCGCTCTCGCGCCAGACGCGCGGAGTCCGTCGCCGCCTGGATGCTGGGGTGGAGCCCGATCTCGTGCCCGGCCTCGCGCAGCTGGCGGAACCAGCCGGCGTGCCGCTCGGGCTGGGTGGGGACGTCCTCCCTCCCACTCGCTCCGGCCTTGGCGAAGAACGTGGCCGAGATCCCGTTCCTCTCGGAGAGGGCCGCGAGGGCGCGGGCCGTGCGCATCCGGTCGTCCGGGCCGGTGGCGCGGCGGAGCCCCCGTCGAAGGTGCCCGCGGAGTCCGTCGCCGACGAGCGACGCCAGCCGACGGGTACGGAGCGCGTCCAGATCGTGCGTGACGGCGACGGCCCAGCGCTTGCCGTCCCACTCGGGGTCGCGGACGGTCACGCCCCGCTCGCGGAGCGCGTCGGCGAGGCGGGCGCGCATGGCGTCCACGGGCCTCGCGAGCGGGTCGGGGGCCTCCGGGTGGAAGGCGTAGAGGAACCGGCCGAGGCGGTCGCGCTGGCGGACCGATGCTTCCACCCTGCCCGCCAGCTGGCGGAAGGTCTCGGCGAAGAGGTCACCCAAGTCACCTTTCTCCCGCGAGGCGTCCGCGGGGGTCCCCGCCCGCACGCGGATCACGTGCTCCGGCACGGCCTCGGGTGAGGGGCCCACGTACAGATCACCCGCCCCGAGCGCGTCCGGCGTAGTGCGGGCGGCGCGGAGGCCGAGCGGACGGAGCAGCTCTTCCGCAGCGTAGAACCGCGCCTCCGGACCGATCGGGTCCGACGCGAGACCGTCGATCGCGATCCGGACCGGTGGCACTCAGAAGTCCCGCTCGCTCACGACGATCGTCCCCGCCAGCCGGTCGTGGATCGTCCGGTGCTCCTCGGTGAACACCATGAGCGCGTCCACGAAGCCCAGAAACGGGATCACTGAGAGGATCTGCATCAGCACGTAGCGCAGCAGGATGACACGGGCGAAACCTGGGTTGGAGTCGTCGTTCGCGTCCACGATCCGGAGGCTGAGGATCCGCTTGCCGAGCGACTGCCCATCGCGGCTCAGCAGGATCGTCTGATACACGACGAGCGCGCCCATGAGCCCCATCGTGAGCAGCACGCCGAGCCCTTCGAACAGATCGCTGTTGACGCTCTCCCCCACGCCGATCAGGACCAGGCCGGGGATGAACGTGGCCATGAAGATCAGGCTGTTGAGCAGCACCGCCCCCAACCGGAGCCACGGGGAAGCGAGCGGCGCGTAAGGCTCGAAGATGGACTCGTCGAGCGGCTCGGCCTCGCCGTATGGTGGATCGAACTCGTGGTCGTACGGGCCGGTGGAGGGGTAAGAGGGGTGCTGCATGGGAACCCTGGCGTGTGTCGGGATGGTAGGCGCAGGCCGCTTCCAAATCCAGCCCGCGTGACGCCCCGCTTCAAACTGTTCAATGACCCCGTCCACGGGTTCGTCAGCGTGCCGAAAGGGCTCGTGCTTTCGTTGGTGGAGACCCCCGAGTTTCAACGCCTCCGCCGCATCCGCCAGCTCGGCCTCGGGTTCCTCGTCTTCCCCAGCGCGGTCCACACCCGGTTCGAGCACGGGCTGGGCGCGATGGCGCTCATGCAGGACGTGCTCAACACGCTCCAGGGCAAGGGCACCGTCATGACCACGGACGAGGTGGAGGGCGCATTGGCAGCGGCGCTCCTCCACGACGTGGGGCACGGGCCCTTCAGCCACACGCTGGAGTCCAACCTGATCCCGCGAGGCGCCAGCGGGCGGCCGTTCCACCACGAGGCCATGAGCCGCGCCATCCTCGCCCGGCTCGACCGCCTCTTCGGCGGAGCGCTCGGCGTGGCCGCGGAGATCTTCGACGGCACGTACGTCCGGCCGTTCTTCCACGGGCTCCTCGCGAGTCAGCTGGACATGGACCGGCTGGACTACCTCCGGCGGGACTCGTTCTACACCGGTGTGGCGGAGGGCGTTGTGGGCGTAGAGCGCATCCTCAAGACGATGCGCGTGCACGGGACGGGGCCAAACGCGCGTGTCGTGATCGAGGCGAAGGGCGGCTACGCGGTGGAGAACGCGCTGCTCTCGCGCCGGCTGATGTACTGGCAGGTCTACCTCCACAAGACCGTGCTCGCGGCGGACCGCGTGCTGCGCGGCGCCTTCGAGCGCGCCCGCGAGCGGTGGGGCTCCGGGGATCCCGCGCTGGAGGCGACCGCCCCCTCCCTCGCGCCGTTCATCGCGGGCGCCTTCACCGCCGACGACTTCGACGACCCGGAGAACGCGCCCGGCGCCGCGCTGGACGCCTTCTGCGAGTTGGACGACACGGACCTCCTCGCCTCTATGAAGCGCTGGCGCCAGTCGGAGGACCCGGTCCTCGCGGACCTCTCGCGCCGATTCCTGGACCGCGACCTCTTCCGCACCACCTTCCTCCCCACCTCGCCCTCCGAGGACCAGCGCGAGGCCTGGCTCGACGCCGCCGCCGACTGGCTCGTGGCCGAGGGGCTGGCGGACCGTGCGAGCGCGCGCGACGACGCCCGGTACTACGTGGGCGTCCACGCCTCCCGGCACGACGCCTACCGCACCGAGCGCGATTCCATCTGCATCCTGGAGCGCGACGGAACGGTCCGCGAACTGTCCGTCGCCTCCGACACCGGCGCCGTGGATGCCATCGCCACACCCGTCGTCAAGCCGTACGTCGTCGCGCCCAAAGCACTGGACCTCCGGTCGGTTCTAGGTTGACCGGATGACGGTCATCACCTTCCGCGAGAACCACGCTCTCCACGCCAGCCGCGGCCACCCCGAGCGCCCGGCCCGGCTGGAGGCGGTCCGCGACGCCCTCGCGGCCGATCCTACGCTCCGGGACCTCCGCCGCCTCACCGGCGCCCCCGCCTCGCGCGAGGCCCTCGAACGCGTCCACCCACCCGCCTACCTCGACCGGCTGACGGCGGCGTGCAGAGGTGGCGGCGGCTCGTTCGACGTGGACACGTACGCCACGCCGCATTCGCTCCAGATCGCGAGCGAGACTTGCGGGGACCTCCTCGCCATCATGGACGCCGTCTGCACCGGCGAGGCTTCGAACGGGTTCACCATCAGCCGGCCGCCGGGGCACCACGCCAGCCCGGAGCGCGCGATGGGCTTCTGCCTGCTCTCCACCGCCGCCATCGCCGCGAAGCACGCGCAATCAGCACACGGGCTCCGCCGCGTCCTCGTGCTGGACATGGACGTGCACCACGGCAACGGCACGCAGGACGCGCTCTACGCTGATCCGAGCGCGATGTTCGTCTCCTCCCACCAGACCGGCCTCTTCCCCGGAACGGGCGCGATCGACGAGATCGGGGCGGGCGCGGGCGAGGGGTTCACGGCCAACCTCCCCGTCCCTGCGGGCACGGACGACGCCGGGATGCTCGCGGTGTACGAGTCCGTTCTCGTCCCGCTGGCGGACAGGTTCGAACCGGAGTTGGTGATTGTGAGCGCGGGGTACGACGCGCACCGGCTGGACCCGCTCGGCGGGCTGGCGCTCTCCGTCGCCGGGATGACGGACCTGGTGCGGGTGGCGCGGCGGATCGCCGAGCGGCACGCGGCGGGACGGATCGTGCTCACGCTCGAGGGCGGCTACAACCCCGAGGTCCTCGCGCACAGCGTGGTCTCCTCGCTCCGCGTCTTGCTGGACGCGGGCGCCGTGCCCTCCGACCCCTTCGGCCCGACCCGCCAGCGGGGGCCGGACCTGACGGACCTTATCGGACGACTGCGGCGGCGCCACCGCCTCGGGTAGCGCCGCCGCCAGTCGGTCGAGGGGAATTCTAGAGCGCGCCGCGCAGCTTCTCCGCCTTCTGGACGCGCGCGATGGCGAGCGCGAAGGCCGCGTCGCGCATGGAGGCGCCGTCGTGGCGGGCCTTCTCCGCGATCACGTCGCGGTAGGCCGTCAGGATGATGTCCTCCAGCCGCGCGTTGATGTCTTCCTCCTTCCAGCGGTACTGCTGGAAGTTCTGGCTCCACTCGAAGTAGCTCACGATCACGCCGCCCGCGTTCGCGAGGATGTCCGGGATGACGAGGACGCCGCGGTCCTGCAGGATCTGATCCGCCTCCGGCGTGACCGGCAGGTTCGCGCCCTCGACGACGAGCTTGGCCTTGACGGAGTCCACGTTCTCGTCGTGGATCGCGCTCTCGATGGCGGCGGGCACGAGCATGTCGCAGTCCACGCCCATGAAGTCGGCGTGGGAGACGTACTCCACGCCGCCGTTGTCGTAGCCCGCCAACGTGCCGTCTCCACCCTCGCGGTTCTTGTAGCGCACGACGGCGTCCAGGTCCAGGCCGTCCGGGTTGTGGTAGCCGCCGCTCACGTCGCTCACCGCGACGACGGTGCAGCCCGCCTCGGCGAACAGCAGCGCGGCGTTCATGCCCACGTTGCCGAAGCCCTGCACGGCAACACGAAGCTCGTTCGGGTCCTTGCCGAGGTGGTCCTTCGCCGCTGCCAGGCCGGTCAGCATCACGCCACGGCCGGTCGCCTGCGCGCGCCCGGGGCTCCCCCCCAGCTCCAGCGGCTTGCCCGTCACGACGGCCGGGTTGTAGCCGTGCTGGCGGCCGTACTGGTCCACGATCCACGCCATCGTTTGCGCGTTCGTGCCCATGTCCGGGGCCGGTACGTCGCGGTTGGGGCCGAGGATGAGGTGGATGCGGGAGACGTAGCGGCGGGTGACGTGCTCCAGTTCGTGCTCCGTGAGCGTGCGCGGGTCGCAGTTGACGCCGCCCTTGCCCCCGCCGAACGGGATGTTGACGAGCGCTGTTTTGTAGGTCATCGTCTCCGCGAGGGCCTTGACCTCCTGCTCGTCCGCGAGCGGCGAGAACCGGATGCCGCCCTTGAACGGGCCACGCGACCCGTTGTGCTGGATCCGGTAGCCCTGGAAGACCGTCATCGTGCCGTCCTCGCGGTGGAGCGGTACCTCCACCTTCATCTCGCGGAACGGCGTGCGGATCAGGGTCCGCCACTCATCCGAGAGACCGATGAGGTCCGCGGCGCGGTTGAAGTTGCCCGTCGCGATTTCGTAGGCCCCCATTTTGGGGACTTCGGCGACGGTCGGGGAGGAGACGGGAGGGGGCGTGACGCTCATGAGATGGGCTCGGGGAGAAGAGCGGGCAAGATCGGGAGCGCTTCCAGAGGGGGCAACCGGGATTTCCCGTGCGCTCGTCTGGACCCTCCGCTTCCCGCTGGCGGTCGTCGTGGGCGAGGCCGGCGAGAGTTTCGCTCCCGCTCCCAGCGTCCGCCAGCGGGACGAGGCCATCGCGCGTGCTCCGCCCGTAGCTTGCGGCATGCCCGGCCGTGCCCTGATCTCCGAGCGCCACGTGCGCGACGCCCTCGACGCGGGGCTCTCCCGCCTCGGCGTGCCCGAGAACGCGCTCGTCACCGCCCTCGCCCGCGACCTCGCGGCCGACCGCGGCCTCGCGCTCGTTCCCGCCGCCGAGCTGGCGCCCGCTCCCGCCGCGACCAACGCTCCCGCGCCGCCGCCCAAGACCCTCGCGCTCGGCTGCGACCACGCCGGCTTCGAGATGAAGGCCGCGATGCGCGCGCACGCCGAGAGCCTCGGGTGGACCGTCCGCGACGTGGGCACGCACTCCGCCGAGAGCGTGGACTACCCAGACTTCGCCTTCGCGGTCGCCCGCCTCGTGCAGACCGGCGAGGTGGCACGCGGGCTGATGATCGACGGCGTAGGCGTGGGCAGCGCGATGGTGGCGAACAAGGTGCCCGGCGTCCGCGCGGCCCTCTGCCCTGACGTGTTCTCCGCGTTCAACGCCCGCGCCCACAACGACGCGAACCTGCTCACGCTCGGCTCCCGCACGATGGGCGTCGAGAGCGCGAAGCGCGTGCTGGCGGAATTCCTGAGCGTTGAGTTCGAGGGCGGGCGCCACGGCCGCCGCGTGGACAAGATCCGCGACGTGGAGGCCCGCTTCCTCCCCGGCGACAGCCTGCCCCGGACTCGATCCGGGGACTGCGACTGCCACTCGTGAGGCCGGACCAGATCCCCGTCCGCGCGCTCGCCACGCGGGCCACGCTCACCCGCGCCGACGCCCGCCAGCTCTTCGGGACCGACGCGCTCACCGGCCGCGAGACCGTCGAGGTGGTCCGGTTGGGCGAGGTGCTCCACCCGGCCGCCCCGGCCGCGATCGCCGACGCCACCCGGTTGATCCACGACGCCCGTCTCACGCCCGACGGCTCCGTCCGGCTGGCGGGGCCGGTGGGCGCGGTCGGCGCAACGGTGGGGCCTGTGCGGACGCGGCTGGTGGCGCCCGCGGCGCTCCGCCGCGCCTGGGGACTCGGAGACGCCGCGACGGTCGGGCTCGGTGCACTCGCGCTGGCCGTGCCCGTCGTGGACGGCGACCTCGCGCTGGAAGTGGAGCACGCGCTCTGGCTCGGCGCCGGTCGGCCGGAGACGGCCCGCTGGATGGCGGGCCTCGCGCTCCCCGCCGCTCCCGCCGACGACGACCGCCAGCGGGACGAGGGCCCCGCGGACATCCCGCGGCGCGTGGTCACGGAAACGGACGTGCGGCAGGCCATGCTCCGGCGCCGCCGCATCCGCCTTCGCGCGGACCAGGTGGTGACGCCGGCAGCGCGGTCCCTCGCGAAGGAGCACGGCGTCTTCGAGGACTGAGCGGCCCCTCCTGTGCCGACCCGGCCGGGTGACGCTCCGAAGCGGAGGAAGCTGCCCGCTATCTTCACGCGGCCTCTCCCCTCCCCCTATGCTTCGCCCACTGGCGGCCGCCGCACTCGCGGTCGGCCTCTTCGCTACGGACGTCTCCGCGCAGGTTCTCCGCGGCGGCACGTCCGGAGACACCCCGCGGCGCCCGGTCTCTACCGCGACCGCCATCACGTCGTCGTCTCGCCGGACCGCGTGCTGGACCGCGTGACGGTCATCGTCCGCGACGGCCGCATCGTCGCCGTCGATGAGGACGCAGAGATCCCGTTCGACGCCCAGATCATCGAAGGCGACTCGCTCTGGGTCTACGCCGGCTTCCTCGACCTCTACGCCCGCGCCGGCGTGGACGCGCCGGACGCCCCCGACTACGACGGCGACCGGGGCGACCCGCCGCGCGAGGTCGCGGGTATCGTCCCGGACCGCGACGTGCGGACGCTCTACGACCCCGCGGACAACGCCGTGAAGGCGCTTCGCGAGGCCGGGTTCACCGCCGCGCACCTCGTCCCGAAGGACGGCCTCTTCGCCGGAATGGGTGCCGTCGCGCTGCTCCGCCAGCCCGGCCGCGCCGAGACCACGACGTCCGTCTTCCTCCCGCAGACCGAGACCGCCATCGCGCAGATCGACGGCGCCCGCGGCGTCTACCCCGCCACGCCGATGGGCGTGCTGAGCGTGATGCGCGAGACGGTGGAGAACGCCCGCCGCGAGATGGGCTCCCGCGAAGCGTTCAGCCGCGACGCCTCCCGAGCGCTCCGCCCGAGCTACAGCCCCGTCATGGACGCGCTGGCGCCGGTCCTCGCCGGGGACCGCGCGCTCGTCTTCCACGCGGACTCCTGGCTGAACGCCCACCGCGCGCTCCGCGTGACGGACGAGATGGAGATCCCCCAAACCGTCCTCGCGGGCGTGCCGGACGTGGTCCCCGTCCTCGAGAAGCTCCGCCAGCGGGGCGTGCCCTTTATCGCGCCCCTCGCGCTGCCGGACACCGTCGCGGCGGACAGCCTCGCGCGAGAGATCACGCTGCCCCCGGCCACGCAGGCCGCCCCGGGTGGCGTCTCCTTCGTGACCGACCGCCGGACCGTCAGCTTCCGCGACACCGACGCGGAGACCGGCGCCCTCACGGCCCAGCGGATCGCCAGCGTGCAGCGCGCCGAGGCCAGCCCCGCCCGGCTGGCGCAGGCCGAGATCGCGTTCGGCTTCGGCTCGTTCGACGCCAAGGGCGGCGACGTGCGCGACAACCTCCGCCGGATGGTGGAGGCTGGGCTCTCCCGCGAGGACGCCCTCACGGCGCTGACGACCGGCGCGGCCGAGATCGTCGGGCTGGAGAACGCGCTCGGGACCGTGGAGCGCGGCAAGCTGGCGAACCTCGTCATCACCACGGGCGACTACTTCGCGGACAGCACCGACGTGCGCTTCGTCTTCGTGGAGGGCGTGCGGCACGAGATCGAGGCGCGGAAGAAGAAGGCCTCCGGTGACCCGAACGCGGTCGTCACCGCCACCGGCACGTGGACCTACTCCGTGACCACGCCTGCGGGCGCGCAGACCGGCACGCTCACCATCACGGGCGAGGCCGGCGACCTCTCCGGCGAGATCGAGACCGACGGCGACGTCTCCCCGCTCAACTCCGTCACGCTCGAAGGCGACCTCATCACCTTCACCTTCACGATCCAGGGCGGACCGGACGTGTCCGTCTCCGGCACGATCTCCGGCGACGAGTTCGAGGGCACCGCCGACGTCGGCTCCTTCGGCTCCTTCCCCATGACCGCCACCCGCCAGCCCGAGTAGCGGCCCGCGCTGCTGACCCCATCGTTATGCCACGCTTTCTCTCTCTTTCGCGCGGGGCCCACGGACCTCGGACGACGGCCTCGCGCCGCGTCCGCCGCCCGTCGTCGGTCGCCCGCGGTCTCGCCGTCGCGCTGGCGCTTCTGCTCACCGCGACCGCCAGCCCGGCGCAGACGCCCGCCGACCTCCCGCCGGCCTCCGCCCGCGGCGACGTCCTCATCCGCAACGCCACCGTCCACACCGTCACCAACGGCACGCTGGACAACACCGACGTGCTCGTGCGCGACGGCAAGATCGACGACATCGGGCAGGGGCTCTCCGCCCCGCGCGGCGTCGAGGTGGTGGACGCGACCGGGATGCACCTCATGCCCGGCATCATCGACGCACACAGCCACATCGCGCTGTCGTCGGTGAACGAGGCCACCAACCCCATCGTCGCCGAGGTCCAGATGCGCGACGCGCTGGACCCCTCGGACGTCTCCATCTACCGCGCCCTCGCGGGCGGGACGACCACGGCCCACCTCATGCACGGCTCGGCCAACCCGGTCGGCGGTGAGAACGAGACCATCAAGTTCCGCTGGGGCACGCTGGACCCCGACGGCCTCCTCTTCGAGGGCGCCCCGCGCACCATCAAGTTCGCGCTCGGCGAGAACCCGACGCGCGTCCACGGCCAGGGCCGCGGCATCCGCCCCCGCACGCGGATGGGCATCGAGCAGGTCTACCGCGAGGCGTTCACCGAGGCGCAGATGTACCGCGCCGAGCAGGAGGCCGCCGAGCGCGAGGGCCGGCCGCTCCCGCCGGTCAACCGCCGGCTCGAGACGCTGGCGGACATCCTAAGCGGCGACGTGCTCGTGCACAGCCACTCCTACCGCGCCGACGAGATCCTCATGCTGCTCGGCGTGCTCCAGGACTTCGGCGTAGACCGCGTCACGTTCCAGCACGCGAACGAGGCGTACAAGGTGGCCCCGGAGCTGGCGGCAGCGGGCGCCAGCGCCTCGGTCTTCAGCGACTGGTGGAGCTACAAGTTCGAGGTCTACTACTCCTCCGCCTACAACGCGGCGGTCCTCGCGCGCAACGGCGTCCGCACGAGCATCAATTCCGACGACGCCGGCATGATCCGCCACCTCTACCACGAGGCGGCCAAGACGCAGCGCTACGGCGGCCTGACGGACGATGAGGCCCTCGCGCTCATCACCATTAACCCCGCCTACCAGCTCGGCATCGACGACCGCGTCGGCTCCATCGAAGAGGGCAAGGACGCGGACCTCGCACTGTTCACGGCGCACCCGCTCTCCGTCTACGCGACCGTCGCGAAGACCTACGTGGACGGGATCGCGCGGTTCGACGCCGAGCGCGACGGCGACGACCAGCGCCTCTACGTGGACCCGGACGACGAAATCCTGGACACCTCCGCTCTCCTCGTCCGCCACGAGGACGGCTGCATGATCCTCCGATGACCCCGATGCTTGCAGCCCTCCTCCCGACGCCCGCCCCTTCCATGCGCTCTCTCCTTCTGCTCGCCGCGCTGGCGGTCACGCTCGTCGGCACCGCCAGCGCGCAGGACCCGGCCTACCGCTACGAGACCGGCACCTACGCCATCACCAACGCCCGCATCGAGACGGTCACGAACGGGACCATCGAGAACGGGACCGTCGTCATCCGCGATGGCGCGATCGAGGCGGTCGGCGCCGGCGTCTCCGCCCCGGCCGACGCCGTCGTGATCGACGCCACCGGGCACACCGTCTACCCCGGCCTGATCGACGGCGGCACCCGCCTCGGCCTGGCCGAGATCGGTGCCGTCGCCGTCACCATCGACACCGACGAGATCGGCGACGTGACGCCGCAGGTGGAGGCGCTGACCGCCGTCAACCCGTCCAGCACGCACATCCCCGTGACGCGCGTGGAGGGCGTGACGCACGCCGTCACGGTCCCGCAGGGCGGCCTGCTTCCCGGCACCGCGGCGCTGATTCACCTCGTCGGCTACTCGCCGGACCAGATGTTCGCCGGCTCCCGCGCGATCGTGGTCAACTTCCCCCAGAGCGGCCGCCGCGGCCGGTGGGACCGCCGCACCGACGAGGCCATCGCGAAGGCCACGGAGGAGGCGATGAAGAAGCTGAACGATGTCTGGGACGAGGCCGTCGCCTACGCCCGCATCGACTCCGCGCGGACCGCCAGCGGGTCGAGCGCGCCGATGCCGTACCAGCCCGAGGCCGCCGCCCTCCTCCCCGTCCTCCGCGGCGAGATGCTGCTGATGGTGGAGGCCAACGCCGCCGCGGACATCCGCGCCGCGCTGGAGTGGATCGAGGACAAGAACGTCCGCGCCGTGCTGACCGGCGCCGCCGAGGGCTGGCGGCTGGCGGACGAGATCGCCGAGGCCGGCGTGCCCGTCATCACCGGCCCCGTCACCGGCCTCCCGACGCGCGGCTCGGACCGCTACTCCCGCGCCTACGAGAACGCCGCGCTGCTGCACGCCGCGGGCGTGGAGGTCGCGCTGCGCACGAACGAGGCCGAGAACGTCCGCAACCTCCCGTTCCAGGCCGGCTTCGCGGCGGCGTACGGCGCGCGGCACGGCTTCACGCGCGAGGACGCCCTCGCGTCCGTGACCATCGTGCCCGCCCGCATCCTCGGCGTGGCCGACCGGATCGGCTCCATCGAGGTGGGCAAGCGCGCGAGCCTCTTCGTGGCGACCGGCGACGCGCTGGAGCCCTCCACCCAGGTCACGCACCTCTTCATCGAGGGCGTGCGCGTGCCGATCGACAGCCGTCACATCCGACTCTACGAAGAGTACCTGGATCGCACCCCCGCGCTGGCGCTGCCAGGCGAGTCGCGCTAGCGACCCCTGCCCCGGGGCCCACCACCCCCGGGGCAGCCGCAGGGCGATTTCGCCAGGAGCGAACCCCTCCGCGCCCGGGCGGTTTTAGGTTGCAGCGCTACTCCCACCCCGCTGCCATGCCCAACGCCGCCATCATTGGTTGGGGCCACTACGCCCCGGAACGCGTCGTCACGAACGACGACCTCGCGCAGATCGTCGACACCTCGGACGAGTGGATCCGCACTCGGAGCGGGATCAAGGAGCGGCACTTCGCG
>DUBD01000209.1 GCA_012960515.1 Bacteroidota bacterium
CATGGCGGGGCTGCTGGCCAAACGCGATGGCCACCCGCCAATGGTCTGCCTCGATCAAGACATCGAAGACCCGCGAGTCCACGTTGGCCTCCGTGGGGCTCACCCGCACGGGATCGCCCGCCCCGGCGGCCTCGCGGCGGATGTCTTCTGGGGCAAGACGCAGCCCAACGGCGGCCTCCCCAACGCCGACCTCACGCCCGGCGCCACGGCCCCCGGCGACTCACCGATCTACACCGGCCTCAGCGGCGACGCTCGCGCGCTCCCCTCGTTCATCACCGGCGGCCGGCTGGCGAAGACGTTCGGCGAGAACCACACCCTCGCGCTGAACACGATCTACAGCTACCGCACCCTGGACAGCCTCTCGAATGACCGCCGCGAGTATCAGGTCCACACGGCGCAGTTCGAGATCGGCGCCGCGGGCGTGACGCTCAGCGGCGAACTCGGCGCGAGCCTGTACGAAAGCCCGACCTACTCGTCCGAATGGGGCGAGGCGCTCATGACGCGCGCCCAGACCGACGCGGACCTGACGCAGCTCCCGCTGGATCTCCAGATCTATCAGGTGGGCCGCCACTTCTTCAACGAGAACGGCGAGATCGCGACCAACAACAACCCGCAGCTCCAGGCCGATCCGCGCTGCGCCGTCGCGGCGGGCGGCGGTTCCGCGGGCGGCCTGATCACGCAGGTCGGGCAGCTGGCGCACAACCGGCGCGGCGTCAACTTCAACACCGCGCTGGACGCCGGCCCGGCCACCTTCGGCGTGGGCTGGGGCCTCGCGCACGAGCTGGCGCCCACGACGGACGAGATCTCGTACATCCACCGGGTCAACGGGCTCGCGGTCTCGCGCATCTACAACCCCTTCCCCGCCGAGGCCGTCTGCGCGACCCAGTTCGGCCCGCTCGGGCGCAAGTTCTCGTTCTTCCGCGGCGTCTTCGAGCGCGTCCCGCTGAGGGACGTGGAGCCGGTCACGGGCCTGCCCACCAACCGGAAGTACTTCCACGCCGTGGACCTGACTGCGAAGGCCCGCGCCACCGTCTTCGACCGGCCGCTCTACTTCTTCTACCTCGGCAGCTTCGGCTCCGCCAACCGGTCCGCCCAACTCGTCCCGCGCGACGACGACACGTACCTCTTCGTGCAGTACCACGAGCTCGACGCGTACGTCGGGCTCTGGGACACCTTCCTCCTGACGGGGTACCTCGGCATCGAGAACGCGCGGGGCGGGCAGTTCACGGAGCTCTCCGAGACGACGGGCGCCCCCCGCGACCAGCTGGCGACCGGCGTCGGCGTGGGGTTCGACTGGAATCTCGCGCCCAACGCCGGCCTCTACCTCCGCCATCGGTGGATGGACTTCGAGGACCGCAGCTTCCCCGAGGACACCTACGCCGGGACCGAGACCACGCTCGAGCTCAAAGTCTTTTTCTAGCCGCCATGCCTCCTCTCCGCTCAGGCGTTCTCGCCCTCGTCGCGGCGCTCACCCTCGCGCCCGCCGCCCTCGCGCAGGGCGCCCCCACCGATGACGACGACGGCCCCGGGGTCCAGTTCAACGGGCTCGGGCGCGCGTTCATCCAGCAGGCCGATCTCGGCGGCACCATCGCCGAGGACGACACCTCCACCGCCCGCTCCCTCTCCGACGGGGAGTTCGTGCTGGATCTTGCCATCAACGCACAGCCCAACCGCGTCACCGAGGTGCAGGGCGTCCTCCGCCTCCGTAACGAGTTCGGCGGGTTCTTCGGCTCCGGCGTGACCGTGGAGGTGCGCGAGCTGTGGGCACGAGGCATCGTCGCGAACGCGGTGGAGTACCGGCTGGGCGACATGGACTACGCGCTGACGCCGTACACCGTCTACCTCCCCGAGGCCGACGGCGTCGTCAACACGCCCGAGGTCTTCGAGCCGCTCCGCCAGCGCGTGGCCTACGAGGAGTTCTACACCGGCCGCAACACGCGCCGCATCCAGGGCGGCCACCTCGACTTCGGCCTCTCGTTCAGCCAGGTCGTGGAGTCCGTGGACGCGCGGGCCTTCCTCGCCCGCCTCCGCCCCACCGACTTCACCACGACGCCCACGCGACTCATCGGCGGCGGCCGGCTGGCGGCGACGACGAGCCGGCTCGGGCCGCTCGCCTCGCAGGCGCGGCTCGGCGTCGGCTCCGCTCCCGCGTCGTCGCACGCCGTCGCGCAGACGTCCTCGGCCCTCTCGGCGAAGGAGCGCCACAGCGTCTCGGAGCCGCAGGCGACCTGGACCGGCGAGGTGGCGGTGTGGAAGAGCCCGTACGGCGCGATCGAGGGGTGGTGCGGCCCCGACATCCCGGGGACCTCCTTGGCGACCGTCCAGCGGGTGCCCTGGAAGGCGTGCACGCCGACCACGCTGGCCAGCAGCGAGGTGCGCACGACCCGGCCTCGGCCGGTGCGGGAGCGCTCGTGCAGGGCGGCCAGGACGCCGTACGCACCGTTCATGCCCGCCAGCAGGTCCGCGATCGGCACGCCCACCTTGGTGGGCTGTTCGGGGTCGCTGCCGGTGATG
>DUBD01000210.1 GCA_012960515.1 Bacteroidota bacterium
GTCTCCGCGAGCCACTGCGGGAGGTCCGCCACGACGGTCAGCGCGCTCGCCGCCAGCCGCTCGAACTGCCCCACGAAGGCGGGCACGAGGAGCAGCGCGATCGCGACGATACCGCCCAGCGCGGCGAGGGTCAGCCCGGCCGTGGTCACCCAGCGGGGCACGTTCTTCGCCTCCGCCCACCGCACGATGGGGTTCAACAGGTACGCCAGCACGAACACGCCGATAAACGGCGCCAGCACGCCCGCCAGCGTCCGCACCACGTACACCGTCACGACGACGCCGAGCGCCAGCAGCACGGTCCGTGCCGCGGTCTCTTTCCGCAACGGCCACAGCAGAATCGCGCCGACGCCCGCCAGCACGAGCGGGTGCAGCCCGTCGCCCAGGCGCACGACGAGCAGGACGAGCGCGACGAGCCCGCCGAAGGCCAGGAGGGCCTGGAGCGCCGCGGTGCGTGCGCCGCTCCCGCGTTCAGGCGGGGGCGCTGGCGGACCGTCCGGGGGGCTCACGAGGCGCTCCATCTACCGCCCGCCGCCAGCGGCCCGGGTCTGCGCGGCGGCCTCGCTGGGGAGGAGGGGCCGGCCGGCCTGCGCCTGCGTCTCGCGGAGCTGATCGCGGAGGGCTTCCACCTCGCGCTGGAGCGCCTCCACTTCCTGCTCACGCTGGTAGAGGCGGCGCTCCCAGTCCTGCAGGTCGTCCAGCGTCTCGGAGATGGCCTGCTCGCGGATCTCGAACGGCGCCATCTCCAGGTAGCCGCGGTCCTCGAAGTAGCTCTTGAAGAGGAAGTTGTGCTTGCCAGCCTCCGCCAGCTCGGCGAAGCGGAACGCGGCGAGCGCGCCCCAGCCCGCGGCCTGCTCGGCGCGGTCCGTGATGGAGCGGACGTCGGCGGAGATGGTCTGGAACTGGGCGGCGGCGCCCTGCAACTGCTCAGCGGTCTGGAGGAACGTGGTGTAGACCTCGTCCTCGTTGAGGAAGCGGGCCACGGTCCCGTCGCCGGTGTTCACCTTCCGGAGGATGTCGTCGATGCTGCGCGAGGACTGCTCGGCGATGCCCACGAGCGCGTCCGCGCGGGCGGCGAAGGTGCCGAGCGCGAGGCGGAATTCCTGCGTGGTGAGGACGGTCTCGTTGTAGAGCGCGTCGTCGTAGAGGAACCGGCCCACGGTGCCCTCGCCGGAGCGGGTGTCGTTGATGATGCCCGCCAGCGCGACGGTCACGGAGTCGAAGCGGGAGACGCTGGTGAAGAGCCGGTCCGTGACCTCGGTCAGCGCGAAGGGGTCCACGCCCTGGATCCGCCCGCCCTCTTCGATGGGCGGGAGCTCCGGGCTGCCGTCCGTGAGCGAGACGATCACGTTGCCCACCAGGCCGTCGGTCTGGATGACGGCCTTGCTGTCTTCGCGGAGGAGCGGGCGCGCGTCCTCGTTGATCGCGAGGTCCACGAGGATGGGCTCGCCGGGGGCGCCGGGCAGGCGGACGGCGTCCACGCGGCCCACGAGGATGCCGTTGTAGTTGACGCCGGCGCCGCGCTGCAGCCCCGCCACCTCGTTGAAGGCGGCCTGCACGCGGAACGTGTCCGAGAGCAGGTTGCTCTGCCCCGCGATGATGAAGAGCGCCGTGACGCCGACGAGGAGGCCGGCGATGACGAGGAGGCCGAGACGTGCCTGACGTGCCATGTGGGAGACGTGTGGGGAAGAGCGCGGGAGGGCGCCTCGGGGACGTTACGGGCGGGGTCCTCCGTGCGCAAGCGGGGCGGGCCTGCGGAACCCCCGCCGAGGGCGCGAGGGGCGGCAGCGCCGGGCTGGCGGTGGCGGCGGGCGCCGCGTCACGCGCGGCCGTAGGCCTCCGTTCCCTCGAAGAACTCCTCCAGGACCGGGTGCGCCGTCGTGCGGACCTCGTCCAGGGAGCCGCTCGCGATGATGCGGCCGTCGTAGATGAAGAAGGCGCGGTCCGTGATGATCTCCGCCGCCAGCAGGTCGTGCGTGATCGCGATGGAGGTGATCCCGCGCTCGTCGCGGAGCTTGACGATGAGCTCGGAGACGACGCGGACGCTCACGGGGTCCAGCCCGGTCGTCGGCTCGTCGTAGAGGATGATGTCCGGGCGGAGGATGAGCGTCCGCGCCAGCCCGATCCGCTTCCGCTGCCCGCCGGAGAGCTCGGCCGGGTACTGGTGCTTGGTCTGGGGGAGGTTGACGTCCTCCAGGCTCTCCTCCACCAAGTCGTCCTTCTCGCCCTTGGAGAGCTTCGTGTGGCGGTCCAGGAAGAAGCGCATGTTCTCGTAGACCGTCATCGAGTCGAACAGCGCGCCGCCCTGGAAGAGGTAGCCGAGGCGGATCCGCTTCCGGTCCAGCGCGTCGCCCGTCATCAGGTCGATCCGGTCTCCGAGCACCCAGACCTCGCCGCGGTCCGGCTTGAGCAGCCCCACCACGTGCTTCGTGAGCACGCTCTTGCCCGTGCCGGACCCGCCGAGCACGACGCCGCTCATCCCGCGGTCCACGGAGAGGCTGATGCCCTTGAGCACCTCTTTCGTGCCGAACGCCTTGTGCACGTTCCGCATCTCGATCGCGACGTGGTCCGGTGGCGGCGAGGCGTTGCCGGTGACGCGCTCCTGGGGGTCGTCTGGCATGGTCAGGCGGCGGACGATATGTCGCCGAAGAAGAGGATCGAGATCCGCACCACGACGACGTCCGCGATGAGGATGAGGAGGCTGCTGACCACGACCGCCTGCATGGCGGCGCGGCCTACCTCGCGCGTGCCGCCGCGCACGTTGTACCCGAGGAAGCAGCTCACGATGCCCACGATGAAGCCGAAGATGGCGGTTTTGCCGGTGTCCACCACGACATCCGCGAAGCGGAGCGAGTCGAACGCGGTGGCGATGAACACGCGGTAGTCCATGCCGCCGGAGAACGTCGCCTCCAGGTAGCCGCCGAGCATCGCGAGGAGGTCCGTGAGCAGCGTCATAATGGGGAACATGATCATGCAGGCGAGCACGCGCGTGATCACGAGGTAGTGGAACGGCTTGAGCGCGGCCACCTCCAGCGCGTCGATCTGCTCCGTGACACGCATGGAGCCGAGTTCGGCGCCCATCCCCGCGCCCAGCCGGCCCGCCAGCACGAGGCTCGTGAGCACCGGCCCGATCTCCTTGATCACGCTCAGCGCCAGCATGGACGGCAGGAAGCTCTCGGCGCCGAAGCGCGCGAGCGTGCCGCGGCTCTGCATCGCGAGTACGATGCCGATGGAGAAGCCCACGACGCCCGTCAGCAGCAGGCTCCGCGTGCCCACCTCGTCCATCTGGTTGAGCAGTTCGCGGAACTCATAGGGCCGCCGCCAGACGCGCGCCCAGAACCGCCCGATGAACGAGAAGAACGCGCCGGCCCGGTCGAAGAAGCCGCCGGAGGAGGCGATGGTCTTGCGCGCCTCGCTCTGGATATCGATCGCTTTCTGCTCGAAGTCCTTCTCCTGGAGGATCTTCTCGTTGAGCCGCGCGCGACGGGAGCGCCGGAGCCGCGTCGTGAGGGAGTCGGCGAGGTCGGGGGGACCGTCGGGAGAGGAGACGGGAGGCTCCATGTGGAGGCGGAAGGGGACGGGGGAGGGTACCGCACGGGGCGCCAAAAGTCGAGCGCGCCGTCGGCTGGCGGCGCGTGCGGACACGCGGGAGCGCGGCGCGGGGTTCTTCCCGCGCTACCAGGCGATCTCGAACTGGAGGCCGCCGCCCACGCCCCGGTCGCCGGAGTACTCGCCCTGCGCCATCAGCCACTCCAGCAGCTCGTAGTCCAGGTTCGCGATAAAGCGGGTGTCGTCCGTGACGCGCCGGTCCGTCGCGCTCGGGACGACGACGTAGCCCACGGAGGTGAAGAGGTCGCTCGTGAGGTACTTCCCGACGCGGATGACGAGGTCAGAGCCGTCCGTGTCGATCTCCACGAGGTCGAGCCCGAACGACTGCCCCACGCCCTCCACGATGCCGGTGATCTGGCCGAGCGCGAGGTTCGTGCCGGCGCTCGTGAGCGCGCTGGAGCCGAAGAGGTCGCCCGCAAGCTGCCCCGTCGCGATGACGGAGACGATGTCCGCAGGGTCGGAGAGCTGAGGGCTGGAGAGCCGGATGTCCGGGTTCTCGTTGAGCCGCCCCGCCACGCGGAGCTCGATCTCGATGGGCGTGCGGGCGGAGCCCTGTTTGAGCCTCGCCTCCAGCGCCGCGAGGAGGTCCACCTGCGCCGCCAGCGGGTCGCCGTTGAAGGTCAGCCGCCCACGCTGCACCTCGAACCGCTTGCCCAGCGTCTCCACGTTGCCGCGCACCAGCTCGATGGCGCCGAACAGCTGGGAGCCATCGGCGAAGGCCGGCTTGCGGGCCTCCACGTTGCCGCTGAACTCGATGTCGAACGGGAGGCCGGCCTCGGAGCGGATCCACACGTTGCGCTCGATCTCCACGTCCAGGTCGTAGTCCAGGGCGTCGGTGAAGCGGCCCACGGCGGTGTCTCGCCGGGTCACGCGGCGGCCGAACCGCGCCTCTACGAGGCGGATCTGTTCGGCGGTGAGCTCCACCGGCTCCAGCTCCGGCGGCACGAGTTCGTCGGTGAGGTAGATGTTGCCCTCGGCGAGGGTGACGGCGCCGCGGAGGACGGGCGCCTGTAGCGTGCCGGTGAGGCGGAGCGGGCGGCTGCCGCGGTCCAGCACGAGCCGGTCGTACGTCCGCGTGTCAATGGCGACGAAGCCGCGGGGTTGGATGGTGAGGTCCAGGTCACCCACGGAGAGCTGGCGGAGCGTCACGTCGCCCGTGACTTCGAGCCGGGTCTCGCCGCCGTCGTCGCGGATGCGGACATCGTTGAGAAGGATCTGGTCACCCTCGAACGTCAGGTCCGCGAAGAGCGGCTCGTAAACCATCTCAGTGGAGGCCACGCCGAGCCGTCCGTCGGTCAGCACGGCGCTGCCGCTCAGGCGCGGCGTCTCGCGCGTGCCCCGCACCGTCACGTCTGCGCGGAGCGTGCCGCCGATCTCGGTGTACCCGCGCGATTCGAGGAACGGCTGCGCCCACGCGATGGGGAAGGCGTCGGCGGAGAGCTCCAGGTTCACGCCGCCCGCGGCCTCCTTCGTCTCCGGCGCCCCGCCCGCGAGCGAGATCTGCTGCGGGATGTAGCCCGTGATGAAGAGGTCCTCCCCGTCGCGGTGGGAGAGGGTGGCGTCGAGGTTGAGGCGGCCGGCGGCGTACGAGATCTCGGCATCCAGCGCGCCGAAGGTCTCCCCCTGGGAGGTGAGCTCGTCCAGGGTGATGGTGCCGTCGATGAGCGGGGCGTCGGCGGGGCCGGAGAGGAGGAGGGTGGTGCTGAGCGTGCCCCCGAGGCTCCCGAGCCCGGCCAGGTCCGTCACCGTCCCGATGTCCACTTCCTCCGCGGTGAGCACGAAGTTCTGCTCGCCGTCGAAGTCCAGCGTGCCGTCGGCGGCGATCTGCTGGCCGTCGTCGGACTGGAGGAGGAGCCCGCGCACGGTGATGACCTCGCCGAAGAGGATGCGGCTCGGCAGCGCGAGGCCCCACTGCGTCTCGCCGAGGCGGAGGTCCACGCGCTCGAGCATGAGACCGATCGCCTCGGGCGCGACCTCCGGCTCCGGGTCGATCTCGACGCGCGTCACGAAGGCGATATCGCGGTCGCCGTCCACGGTCACGTCGCCCGCCAGCCGCACGTCCTCACCGTCGTAGCCGACGGTCAGCTCGCCGCCCTGCACCTGGATGGCGGGCGTCTGGAGGAGGTCGAAGCGGGTGTCCAAGGCCACGCGGAGGCCGGAGCCCTCGAGGAGCTGGCGGGGGGCGACGGTGGCGTTGAGCTCGGCGTCCAGGCCGGTCAGGAGCACGTCGCCGTAGGCGAACGTCCGCGCCTCCACGGTACCGTCCACGGTCAGCGGCTGGCCGGCGGGCCCGGTCATCCGGAGGTCCAGGGCGACGCGCCGCGCGGAGACCGGGCGGCCGACGTACGCGGAGAGCGGGCTGAGGTCCTGCGCGGTGCCCTGGAGGGTGAAGTCCGTCGCGGCGGTCGTGTCGAAGACGGCGATCTGGCCGCCGCCCTGGAGGTTCGCGATGTCTGAGCGGAGGAGGAGGGTGTCCAGGCGGAGCGTGCCGCGGTCCAGCGCGAAGTCCAGGTCCAGCGCCTCGATCTGGGCGAACCCGACCGCGGACGGTTCGGCGACGATCTCGCCCTCGACGACCGCCGTGAGCGGGTCCAGCCCTCGCCCTTCGAGGCTGAGGTCGGCGGTGAGCCGGAGCGGCTGCGCGGGCGCGGAGGGGAGGATCGCGTTGACGTTGAGCGCTTCGGCGCGGCCGGAGAGCGCGTACGTGGGCTCGTCCGCGAACAGGTCGCCCTCGAAGGCCGCCAGCAGCCGGCCGGGCCGCGCGGCCTCGCCCTCCACGCCGGTCGCGTCCGCGGCGAAGACGAGGTCCACGGCGGCGTTGACGAACCCGTCATTCAGCGCGAAGGTGATCTCGCCATCCGTCACGCGCGCCGCGTTGATGAACGACGACCGGAGCGTGACCACGCCGGACCCGTCCGCCGTCTGCGGGTCGAAGCCGGTGAGGGAGCCGCGGAAGCAGCCGTTGAGGTCCGTGTACGTGTCCGGGAGGTCCGCCAGCCGGCCGAGGTCGAGGCCGGTGAAGCACGTCCGCTCGCCGAGCGCGAAGGAGGGGTTCGCGTCGAACGGCCGGCCGGTCACGTCGAAGGCGAACGAGCCCTCGGGCGTGTCCAGCGTGCCGTCCACGACGAGGTCCCCGCGGGTGAGGGAGAACGCGAGGTCCGCGCCGTCGATGTCGCGCGCGCCGACGTAGCCCGGGTCCAGCGTGAGCGTCCCGCTGGCGGCCAGCGTCTGCGGGTCCGTGCCGGAGCCGCGGACGGAGTAGCGGCCGGAGAGGTCGCTGGCCTGGTCCGGGTTGCCGGTCAGCGCCGCGAGGTCCACGCGGGTGAAGGTGCCCTCGGCGGTGTAGGTGAGCGGTTGGCGGAATGGCTGGGCCGTGCCAGCTGCCGTGAGCTGCCCGGCGTCCGCGAGGTCCGCCGCGAGGTCGAAGCCGAGGGTGCCGCCGCGGAGCGTCGCGTCCAGGCGCGCGCCGGCCACGTCCAGCCCGTCTTGCCCGACCGGGAGCCGGCTCGGGGCGAGCTCCACGCTCGCCGCCAGCTGGGCGGACTCGGGGACGAGGCCAGTACCGTTCAGCGTGAACGTCCCCGAGAGGTCGCTGGCCTGGTCCGGGTTGCCGGTCAGCGCCGCGAGGTCGAGGTTCGTGAAGCGGCCCTGGGAGACGGCGTACCGTGCCGGCTGGCGGCCGAGCTCGGCGGTGCCGGCGGCCTCCAGCGCGCCCCCGTCCGCGAGCGCGAGGTCCGCGTCGAAGGTGGCCGCGCCGCCCCGGAGAGTGGCATCGAGGTCGGCGTAGGAGAGGCGGAGCGTCCGCCCGTCCGCGAGGGTGTAGGTCGCCTCGTCCAGCGTGACCGCGGCGCTGCCGATGACGGTTTCCAGCGAGGTCCCGCGGCCCTCCACGGCGAAGTCCCCGCGCAGGCGGGCCTGCCGGTCCGGGTTGCCGGTCAGGGCTGCCAGGTTCAGGTCCGAGAAGGTGCCGGTCGCCTCGAGCGAGGGAACGCGGTCGAACGGGCGGGCGAAGCCGCGCACGCGCCCATCCAGGCCGGGGATCGCGGCATCGGCGGCGAACTCCACCGCGCCGGTGCGGAACTCCCCGTCCACACGGAGCCGGTCGATGGTCCGCTGCCCGACCCGGCTATCGGTCAGGAGCAGCTCGAAGGGGCCCGTCAGCGCCTCGGGGGAGCGGCCGCGGACATCGGCAGAGACCGTGCCCGCTAACGTAGCGTCCAGCGCGGGGTTGCCGAGCAGCGTGGCGGGGTTGAGGCGGCGGAACTCGCCGTTCACGTTGATGGAGAGCGGCCCACCGTCCGGCCGTACCGCCAGATCGCCGTCCAGAACGACCGTCGCGGGCTGGGCGGTGCTGCCGGACTCGGGGTCCAGCGCGCCGCGAAGGGAGAACACGATGTCCTGGCCGTCGGAGTCCGCGGTGAGGCGGACGCGGGGGCGCCCGAACAGGCGGAGGCCGGCGAACGCGCGAGCGTCCGCGAGGGCGAAGGGCGAGGCCTGGAGGTCGGCGGTGAAGGCGGGGATGGCGCTCTGGTCGTCCTCCTGGGGAAGCTGGAGCACAAAGTCGCCGCGCACGTCCGTCCCCGCTTCGCTCTCGATGGAGAGGGTGCGGAGCGCGAGGCGCTCCCGCGAGAACGCCCCTTCCGCCACGATGTCCATCGTGCCGCCGGGCTCGCCCGTCTCCGGGTCCGCGGGCGCGAGGGCCGTGAGCGAGAGCCCGTCGATGGCGGCGACGAGGCTGTCTTCGCTGGAGTGGAACGCGCTCGCACGCAGCGCCAGATCGCGGACGACGTGGACGGAGTCGCGGTCTGCGTTGAGCCAGCGGACCTCGGCGTAGCCGCGCTGGAGCCCGAGCTCGTCCACCTCGACGACGAATCCGGAGCCCTCGCGGTCGGGGTCGGCGGGGCGGAGGAGGCCGGCGACGTTGAACGTGCTGTCGGCCCGCTGGCGGACGTAGACGGCGGGGCCGCCGACGTAGAGCTCGCTGGCGGAGAACCGACGCGAGAGGAGCGTGCTGAGGTCGTACTCCACCAGGACGGTGTCCACCGTGGCGAGGGTCTCGCCGTAGCGCTCCACGCGGAGGCCGAGGAGGCGGGCGCCGGTCCAGAAGTTGCCCTCCAGGCGTTCCACGGAAACCGTCGCGTCTTCGGCGAGGAGGTTCGCGATCTGTTGCACGGCGATCCCCTGGAGCCGCTCGCGCGCGGCCTCGGTCTGGGAGATCGCCCAGACCCCGACGACGAAGACCGCCAGCCCGGCGAGGCCGCCGGCGGCCCATCGCGCGAGACGGCCGCCCCAGGACCGGCGCGAGGCGCCGGCGGGGACCGGACCGGACCCGTCGCCCTGAGGCGCAGCGGCGCCCTGCGGCTCCGCAGCGCCCGCCTCGGCGGCGTCGCGGTCGGAGTCAGAGGGGCGGGGGGAGTCGGCCATGGGGTGCCTAACGCGTGGGATGCCGGTTCGTTTGCCGGAGCGCGGAAACGGGGGAGCGCCCTAGAAGGACTGCCCGAAGGTGAACTGGAGCTGGAAGACGCGGGCGGGCACGCCCAGGTCAAAGAGGCCGAGGAAGCTGAGCGAGGGCGTCTCCACGGACTCGAAGTCGAACGACTCGCCGTTCGCGGCCGCCTGGCGGAAGCCGGCGTCGCACTCCAGCGCGCCGCCGCCGCCCGCGATGGGCGTGCGGAGGGCCTCCGGGCCGCACAGCAGCGTCTCGGGGTCGCGGAGGTCCAGGTACGACGGGTTCAGCTTGAGCCCCACCGCCACGCCGATGAACCCGACGGGCGTGAGGTACTGGATGCCAGCGCCCGCGGAGTAGCGGAGTCCGCCTTCATCGGCGAGGATGTCTTCGAAGGCCTCCGTCGCGGGGCTCACGCCAAAGGCGCCATCCAACTCCGGGTCCGTCGCGGGAGACACGATGCCGGCGTCCAGGAACAGGCTGGAGCCCCACTGCGGGCCGAGCAGGAACGGGAGGTTGAGCTGGAGCGAGCCCGCCGCCTTCGCGCGGCCGCCGAGCCCGACGTAGCCGGTCACGGTGGTCACGGAATCGCGCGTGCCGTCCTCCAGCTGGATCTCTTCCATCCGGAAGTTGATGAGCTTCGGTCCGAGCTGCGTCACGGCCCACCCGCGCACGTCGTTCGCGCCGCCGGCGTAGAAGTACTGGTCGCGGAGGAGGATGTAGGTGGCGGGGTCCGCGAGGTCCGTGTCGCCTCGGGTGGAGAACACGCCGCCGGAGGCCTTCGCGGTGATCCCGGTCCGCTCGCCGAGGGGGTAGAAGCCGGTCACGGACAACGCGCCGCGGTTGTAGTCGAAGTCCGAGAGGCCGGGCACGGAGACGCGGGCGGACGGGCGGAGGAGGACGCCGCGGCGCGGTTGGATCGGGTCGTCCACGAAGCCCGCGGTCACGTCCAGCCCGACCGCGCTCGTGGTGACCGCCAGCTCTTCGGTGACGGAGCCGAGGTCCAGGAAGCCGCTGGCGCCGCTGCGGAAGGCGTCCACACGCCGAGCCTGCACGCTGGCGGCGAGGCCGGCGGTCTGGAGCGGCTTCCGCGTGTAGAGGAGCGTGTTGGTGAGGCTGACGGACTCCGCGCGCTCGATCTCGTCGTTGCGGCGGCGGGCGGCGGGCGTGACCGTGAACGAGAGCGCGCGGCTGAACATGTACGGCTGGCGGAGCGCGAGGGAGGCGCGGTAGTCGTACAGGCCATCCGCAACGGAGGACTGGTCCAGGATGCCGGTGCGGGCCTCAGCGGCGAGGGTGGCTTGCCGCGCGCCGCCGAAGGCGTTGCGGTGGGTGGCCTCGCTTCGGAGGGTGATCCCGCCCTCGGTGAAGTAGCCGCCGAAGCCGCGGACCACCTTCAACGGGGCCTCGCGGACGCGGATGACGACGGTCGCGGTGGAGTCGTACGGTGGGGACTCCGGGAGCACGTCCACCGTCGCGAGTTGGAAGACGCCGAGCGCGAACAGCTCGCGCTGGCCCACCGCGAGGTCCTGCGCATCGAAGGTGTCCCCGATGCGGAAGGGCATCTCGCGGAGGATGACGGCGTCCGAGATGGCGGCCTGCCCGAGGGAGTCCACGCGCTCGATGCGGACCTCGTCGTAGACGGTGCGCGGTCCTGGGAGCACCTTGAGGCGGACCGTCGCGGCGAGGCCGGTGGAGTCCAGGAAGCTCTCGTAGCCCACGTCGGCCCGGGCGTAGCCGCGCCGCCGGAGCCACTGGCGCGCCCGGTTCTGGAGCTCGATCAGGCTGAACTCCGTGAGCCGCTGCCCTTCCTCCAGCACCAGGCTCCGCGCGAAGCCGTTCCAGTCCTCGCGCAGGTCCGGCGCCAGCCGGTCAGCGATGGGCGTCGCGCCGGGCTTGCCGAACTCCACCTGCTCCAGCACGAGCGGCGGCCCCTCGGCGATCTGGAAGGTGACGCGCGTGTCGTTCCGCGAGGTGTCCAGCTCAACGGAGTAGTCCACGAGGGCGCGGGGGAACCCGTTGCGCTCGTAGTAGCGCTCCAGCCGGACCACGTCCTTCTGGAGCTCGATGGGGTTGAACGGGTGCGGCTTCGGCTGGCCGAGCCCGAAGCACCGGAGGAACGCGGTCTCGCAGAACGAGGGCGCGGAGGTGGCGATCTGGAGTTCGAGCGCCGCGGGGTCCAGCGTGAGCGAGCCGTCCACGGCCTCGAAGCCCAGTGAGCGGACCTCGGTGTCACCGTTGACGAGCACGAGCGGCGCCCCCTCCTCCTGCGCGACGGCAGCGGTCGCGAAGGCGAGGACGAGCGCGAGGACGGCGGCGGGACGGAAGAGGGGCACGGGGCGTCCCGGGGGAGAGGGAGGGCGGAGAAAAGCTACAGCGGTGGCCAGCGGTTCCTCAGCCTTCGCGGGATTCCCACGAGGGCGCGGCGCGTGGCTAGGGAGAAGCGGGGGAGGGGAGCGCCTGCGCGGCTGGCGGCCCGGGCCGGGGAGCGCTCGGGCCGTCCGCGTCCGGCTCGGAGCCCTCAACGACGGGGTGGACCGGAACGTCTCGGGTGCGCGAGGACTTTTTCTCGGGATGGGCGGGGTGCGTCCGCTTGCCAAACCGTTTCCAGAGGCGGCGGAGGGCGCTGCGGCGGGGCCGCGTCCGCTTCTCGTGGAGCGAGACCACGACCGCCCCAATGATGAGGATGAGTCCGGAGAGGTAGACCCAGAACACGAACGCCAGCAGCAGGCCGAACGCGCCGCCCAGCCCGCCCAACCCATCAGCGGGGGCGTCCGGGGAGGCGTACCGGTCGAAGCGCCCGATGTGGGTGGCGTAGAGCGTGAAGCCGTTCTTGGCCGCCTCAAAGAGAACGGCCGCGACGGCCGAGCCCCAGAAGGCGCTGACGAGCGGCGGCTTGGGCCGGGGGATGAAGTAGTACAGCTGCACGATCATGCCGAGCGTGATCGCGTAGGGGACGGCCAGCGTGAACCACCCAATGAGGGTCCCGAGGCCGTCCAGAACTGCCGGGTCTACGCCCCAGCGCATGCCGTACTCCCGCAGGAGCCGCGTGCCGAGCGTGAGCGCGAACGAGATCAGGAACAGGCTGCCCACCTGGAGCGCCATCCGCACGTCGAACAGGTAGCCGCCGAGGATGGAGCGCATCTGGTGACGGTCACCGCCCATCGCCGTCCCGATCACGTAGCGGAGCGTGCTGAACAGCGTGATGACGGTGATCACGAACGCCGTCGCACCGACGAAGGTGAGGCTCCCCGAGGCCCCCTGAAGCTCGCCCACGAGCGCGATGAGCGGCTCGCTCTGCGCGGCGGGCAGCAGCGCCCGCAGGAAGCCGGAGACCGTCGCGTACGGGTTCTCCTGCCGGAGCACGAGGCCGAACACGCCCGTCGCCAGCAGAATCAGCGGGAGCAGCGTGATGAAGACCTTGAACGCGATCGCCTGCGCCCAGATGAAGATGGGCAGCGTGAACAGCGACTTCGCGAGCCCCTTCGCGTAATACCGCCCCCCGCGCGCGACGGCGCGGCCCAGCGAGGTGGCGCGCCCCCGCGCGCGCGTCAAAGGGTGGCGCGAGAGGACGGACATGGCCGGTAGGATACGCGCCGCTCCGAGGCGGGCTGTCGCTGGGTTCTACCGAACGCGCGCTCAGCGGTTCGCGTGGGCCGCCGCCGCCCCGCCGCCCCGCCGGACGCACGGCGGCATGGCCTGCGCCAGACGCCGCCGACGTATGTACGGGGAGACCCGCCCCGCTGGCGGGGCCGCCGAGCGGCTCCTCCCGTCCCCCACTCCGATGAGACTCTGCTGCCTCGCGCTCCTCCTCTCGCTGACCGCCGCCGCCAGCGCGCAGGACCGGGGTCGCCCCGTCGCCACGTGGTACGCCGTCACCTCCGGCGAGACGACCGAGATGGTCCGCGCGACCTCGCTCCAGATCGTCTCCATAGGAGGGCGGCAGACCGTCATCGCAGACGGAAAGGAGTGGGCGTTCCGCGAGGCCGTGCAGGTGGAGCCGCGAGGGACCGGGCGAGAGCCCACGCCCGAGGGGGACCACGGCCGCGCCGTCGCGGAGGTCATCATCCGGACCTCCGTGGGGGCAGACGGGACCGTTACTCAGCGCGTCATCTCCAACACGAAGAACGCCGACGGCTCTACGTCCCACACGCAGACGGAGACGACGACCTCGGACGGCGAGACCTCCTCTACCTCAACCACGACGACGACCTCCGGCGGCGGGGAGTCCTCTGGCGATTCGTCCGGAGGCGGTTCCTGACCTCGCGCGGCCTCCTCCTCCTCCTCCTCCTCTGTTGACCTCTCCCGATATGCGTTTGTCTCTCTTGCTGTTGGCCCTCACTCTCGTTGTGTTTGCATCGCCTGCTGGCGCCCAGGGCGAACCGCTCCGCGCGTGGTACCAGATCGAGAGCGCCGGGGAGGCAGAACTCGTCCAGGCACGGGAGGTGACCGTTCACGCCGTTCGCGGGCGGACCAAAGTGCTCGCAGACGGGCGGGAGATCGTCTCGCGCGGCGAGGTCCACGTGGAGTACCGCGGCGTGGGGGAGCGGCCGGAGCGCCCCCGCTCCCGCACCGACGACGGCGGGACGACCATCGTGCGGACGCGGGTCGTGGTCTACGAGGACGGCACCGTGGAGACGAACTCGTGGATCACGAAGAAAGACAGCGACGGCAAGACGGTCTCCGATACCAAGACCACCACGACGACGACCTCGGGCGGGGAGGGCGGCTCAACCTCGACCACGAGCACGGAGTCCACCTCGTCTGGCGAGGGGGCTACGGACAGTGGCTCGCAGGACGAGGGCTAGAACCGCCCGGCTGGCGCTCGGCCCCGGCGGGAGCGTCCGCCAGCGCTACGCGGCCTCGCTCCGCTCCTCGATGATCGGCGCCTCGCCGTGCTCGATCACGCCGCGCGTGACGCGGATGACCGTGGACGGCCGCGCCTCGGGCGCGTCGAACATGAGGCCGAGCATGGCCTCTTCCAAGACAGTGCGCAGGCCGCGCGCGCCGGTCTTCAGCGCGATGGCCTTCTCCACGGCGGCGTCCAGCGCGTCGTCCTCGAAGACGAGCTCCACGCCGTCCATCGCGAAGAGCTTCTCGTACTGCTTGGTGAGCGCGTTCTTGGGCTCGGTCAGGATGCGGCGGAGGTCGGCGGCCTCCAGCCCGTCCAGCGGCGCCACCACGGGCAGCCGCCCGATGAGCTCCGGGATGAGCCCGTAGCGCATCAGGTCCTCGGGGTCCGCGTGGCGGAAGAGGTGCGGGTCGTGCTCGTCCACGCGCTTGCCGTCGCGCGCGTGGAAGCCGATGGCGGCCTGCGACTGGCGCCGCGCGATGATGGGCGCCAGCCCGTCGAAGGCGCCGCCGCAGATGAACAGCACGTGGCGCGTGTCGAACGAGATCAGGTTCTGCTCCGGGTGCTTCCGGCCGCCCTTCGGCGGGACGCCCGCCACGGTCCCCTCCAGCATCTTGAGCAGCGCCTGCTGCACGCCCTCACCGGAGACGTCGCGCGTGATGCTCGCGTTGTCGCCCTTGCGCGCCAGCTTGTCGATCTCGTCTACGTAGATGATGCCCCGCTCGGCGCGCTCGATGTCGAAGTCGGCGGCCTGGAGGAGGTGGCTGAGGATGCTCTCCACGTCCTCGCCGACGTACCCCGCCTCGGTCAACGCCGTCGCGTCCGCGATGGAGAACGGCACGTCGAGCACCTTCGCGAGGGTGCGCGCGAGGAGCGTCTTGCCGGACCCCGTGGGGCCGATGAACATGACATTCGACTTCTCAATCTCGACCTCGCCGTGGATGTCGGAGTGGATGCTCTGGTGGCGCAGGCGGTTGTAGTGGTTGTAGACAGCGACGGAGAGGACCTTCTT
>DUBD01000211.1:0-3356 GCA_012960515.1 Bacteroidota bacterium
CGCCGGTGGACTTCGTCGGCCACTCGGTGAGCGCGATGATCGGCGTCCTCGCGTCGCTCCGCGCGCCGGAGCGGTTCCGCACGCTTACCCACGTCTGCCCCTCGCCGTGTTTCCTGAACCATCCGCCGGACTATTACGGCGGGTTCAGCCGCGAGGACCTGGAGGACCTCATCGCGCTGGTCCGGCAGAACGAGCCGGCGTGGGTGCAGGCGCTCGCGCCCGCGGTCGCGATGAACCCGGAACGGCCGGAGGTGCAGGCGGAGCTGGAAGAGCGGTTCTGCGAGCTGCCCCCCACGGTGGCCTACGACTTCGCCCGCGCTACCTTCCTCGCCGACCACCGCGCCGAGCTGGCGGCCGTCCCCGTCCCGTCTCTCGTGCTCTACTCCCGCACCGACGCGATCGTGCCGCCCGGCGTGATCGGCTTCATGCGCGAGCACCTCCCGCGCGCGACGTTCCTCGAGCTCGACGTGAGCGGGCACCTCCCCCACCTCTCGGACCCGGAGCAGACCGCGGATGCCCTCCGCGCCTTTTTCGATGCGCATGCCTCCGCCCACCGACTCTCCGGCCCCTCCGCCCGCTGACGAGCGGCTCCACTACGCGCCGTGCGCCTACCTCGTCCTGCGTGCGGACCGGACCATCGCGTACGCCAACGCCACGCTGACGGAGTGGCTCGGCTACGCCCCGGGCTCATTCGACGGGGCGGCCCTCTCTGAACTCCTCACCCCGACCTCGCTGGTCTATTTCGAGGCGCACGTCGCGCCCCTCATCGAGATCCGCGGGGGCGTTCAGGAAGTGCGCGCCGCCTTCCAGACCCTCGGCGGCGAGCCCCTCCCCGTCCTCGTCAACGCGAGGCGCCAGCTGTTCGAAGGACGGGTCGTGATCGCTCTCGCGGCGATGATCTGCCACGGCCCGGACGACTGAGCCCGCGCGGCGCGATCTTCGGCTCCCTTCCCCCGTGCCGATGCGCCGCGCCGCCTTCCTCACGATGGACTCGCTGGACGGGTTCGTCGCCTACGACGACCTCGTCAAGCCACCGCTTCGCGAACGGGGCTGGTCCGTGACCGACGTGCCCTGGCGCTCCGGTGCGGACTGGGACGCGTTCGAGGCCGTAGTCATCCGGACGCCGTGGGACTACCAGGACGATCCGGCAGCGTTTCTCGAGGTGCTACGAGAGATCGAGCACTCGCGCGCTCACCTCGCGAACGGGTTGGATGCGGTCCGCTGGAACCTGACCAAGACCTACCTCCGCGAACTCGCGGCCCACGGCGTCCCGACTGTGCCCACCCTCTGGGGCGACACCCTCACGCCCGGTGCGCTGGCGGAGCTCCGCGGCACGCTCGGGCACGCGCTCGTCCTCAAGCCGACCGTCGGCGCGAACGCGGACCACGCCTTTCGGCTCGGGCCAGACGCCGATCCGGCCGACGCGCTGGCGACCTTCGCGGACCGACCGTACATGGCGCAGGGGTTCGTCCGATCGGTCGTGGACTGGGGCGAGGCGTCGCTGTTCTACTTCGATGGGGCCTACAGCCACGCCGTCCGCAAGACGCCCGCCGCGGGGGACTTCCGGGTGCAGGAAGAACACGGAGGACGCATCCAGTCGCTCACCCCGGACGACGCGCTGCGGGAGGCTGCCCAGTGCGCGGTGGAGACCGCGAGCCGGCTGGTCGGCACGCCGCTCCTCTACGCCCGGCCCGACCTCGTCCGGCTGGCGGACGGGTCGTGGGCGCTGATGGAACTGGAGCTCATCGAGCCCTCGCTCTACTTCCCGTACGACGCGGCGTCTCCCGAGCGCTTCGCCGAGGCGTTCGTGAACTGGATGGCCCGCGCCGAGCCTCGCCCGTAGCCGCTCTCAGGCCACGGACCTCTCGCTCAGCTCCATCGCCAGCCCGTCGGTGACGGCGTCGTGAGGGACGCCCTCCTCGTGCTCGTGGCTGAGCGGCTCGAGGTGACTCGTGATCTGGACGCGGCTTTCGGGGAAGAGCGCCCGCTGCCTCGCCTCCACGGCGGAGGCCCGGCGGTGCGCCTCGTGGAGCGTGAGATCGTCGGCGAAGAGGAGGTGCTGCTCCAGAAACACGCGGTCGTTGACGCGGCGGTGCCGGACGTGGTGGAAGCCGTTGATCTCGGGCGCCTCGCGGAGTACCTGCAACACGTGCGCCGTTTCGTCTGCATCGGCGGTGTCCATCAGACCGCGCCCCGCCTCGCGCATCAGCCGCGCGCTGGTCCACGCGATGTTGAGCCCCATCACAAGCGCCACGAGCGGGTCCAGCCACGTCAGGCCCGTGAGCCAGACCAGCCCGACGCCGATCAGCACGCCGAGGCTCGTCCACATGTCCGTCAGCACGTGATGCCCGTTCGCGACGAGCACGAGTGCGTTCGTCCGGCGCCCGGTGCGGACGAGCGCCAGCCCGAGGCCGAGGTTGACCAGCCCGAGCGCCGCCGTGATCGCGAGGCCCACGCCGAGGTTGGTGAGCTGCGGCCCCTCGATCAGCGCGGCGGACGCCTCCCACACGATCGCGACCGCCGCCACGAGGATCAGCGCGCCCTCGATGCCGGACGAGAAGTACGCGATCTTGCCGTGCCCGTACGGGTGCTTCTTGTCGGCCGGCTGGCGGGCGTACCAGAGGCTGAACGCCGCCATGCCCGTCGCGCCGAGGTGGACGACGGATTCCAGCGCGTCGGAGAGGATGGCCGTGGAGCCCGTGAGCGCGTACGCCCACCCCTTGCCGACCAGCATCAGCACCGCGATGCCAAGCGAGGCGCGCATGGCCCACCGCTGAGCCCGCTCCGCCTCCGCCGTCAGTTCGTGTTCGGCGGGCGTATGATCGTGTCCGGCGTGCAGCAGCATACCCGTTCCACCCATCCCACCCCCTCCGGTTTCCTCCCGATGACCCTCGACCACCTCGGCATCGCCGCCGATGACGCCTCGCGCGACCTGTTCTCCCGTCTCCTCGCGAGCGCGCCGTACAAGACCGAAGTCGTGGAGACACAGGGTGTGCGGACCGTGTTCTACGGAGACGGTGGCGAGACGGGAGTTGCGCCGAAGCTGGAGCTCCTGGAGTCCATCGCCGAGGGCTCTCCCATCGCGACGTACCTGCAGAAGCGCGGGCCGGGCCTCCACCACATCGCGTTCGAAGTGGCGGACCTGGAGGCGGAGATGGAACGGGTCCGCGGCCTCGGCATCCGTCTGCTCTCCGAGACGCCCCAGCCTGGCGCCGACGGCAAACGCATCGTGTTCCTCCACCCGAAGGACACCGCGGGCGTGCTCGTGGAGCTGTGCGCGAGCCCCCAACCCGAGCGCCAGCCGCTGGCGGTGGAGGTCGGCGGGCGAACGGTCGGCGGGTGGACCGTCGGGCCGG
>DUBD01000211.1:3489-13473 GCA_012960515.1 Bacteroidota bacterium
GGCGCCTCCGCGGACGACCGCCCCATGACGTGGCACCACTTCGCCGACGGCGTGGAGGCCGTCCTCACGGCGCTGGACCTCCGCGACGTCCGCCTCTTCGGCTACTCGCTCGGCGCAGCGGTGGGGCTGGAGATCGCGCGGCGGTGCGCGGACCGCGTCTCCCGGCTGGCGCTCCACGCCACCAACACGCAGTGGACCTCTCGCGAGGTGGAGCGGATGACCGCGGGGCTCCGCGACGTCCCCCCCGCCATGGCCGCCCGCTTCCAGGCTCTCCACGGCGACGGCTGGCGCCAGTCGGTCGAGAGCATGATCGCGTTCGCCGAAGGGCTGCCGTCAGCGTGGATCGACGACGAGGCGCTGGGCGCGGTCGCGCAACCGGCGCTGATCAGCATCGGAGACCGGGATGGGCTGTTCGAGGTGGAGGCGGCGCTGCACCTCGCGCGGACCCTCCCACACGCGAGGCTCTGGGTCCTCCCGGGCGTGCAGCACGCGCTCTCCACGCTGGACGCCGAGGCCTTCGCAGAAGCCGTCGCCGCTGCGCTGGCGGACGCTCCGCAATAAGCGATCAGTCCACTGCATGAAAGGTCCGGCACCGGACCGCCATCCCAGTGATCGCCTCTCGATACACACGGTTGCCAGACGAGAAGGTGCCGGGAGCCACAGAGTTGTGGTGGATCTCCAGCGCCGTCACAAAGCTCTGCCCCAGGGTGCACCGACTCTCTTCTTGTGTGCGACGGCGGGCGTTGGGGCGCGCGAATCCGTCATCATCGGTGAAGTAACGGTACGGGAGTTGGCCGTGCTCAACGAATGCGGCTTTCAGCTTCAGGTTGGTTCCCCTCCGTGCGTTGGTCCGAATCCGCAGCTCATAGATCCCCCGGGGTGTCTCGCTCGTCCCTTCCACCAAGGAGGTCTGCGCGCCGATATACTTCCGAGACCCCGCAACCCCCTCGCATCCGTTGAACTCGCTGATTCGGGTTCTCAGCCGGTTCCGCCCGGAGGACGCATCGGCCCAGAACGCTTTGACGTAACACGGCTCGTCGGCGCGCTCTCCGAACTCCAACGCGTAGAGGAACTCGTTCGGCCTTCCCTCCAGCCGCGTCAACGACTCGCCTGGCTCACCCGCCAGCGCGCCGGTGGCCTGCGCGCCCGTCGCGATGTATCGCTTGCCGGGCTCTTCGATCGCCCTGGGAGGACCGCTGGCACCCAAGGTCTGAGCGTGAGGCGACGCAGCGAGCAGGAGAGGCAGGAGAAGGACACATCGCATGGAGACACAAGAGCTGGTGTGTCTCTGCATACGTTGACGTCTGACGGAACGGACCACACGGCATCACCCGGTATCCGTCCGCGATTCGCGGCGGAGAGCCCGACCCGCTGGCGGAGGACGCCGCCGGAGCGCTCGCGTAGCTACGACCGCGCGGGATCGAACGTCTCGCCCTTGTCCCGGCTCTCGCCGTCGAACGTGCGGTAGTCGCAGGTCAGTTCTTCGCCCGCGGCGATGTCGCGGTTGGCCACGGTCACGCCCTCCGGCTCGTCGCAGTTGGGCGTGTCCGAGTGGTTCATGAACTTGGCGGAGTCCCCGCAGAGCACGTAGCGGCCGTCCGTGTCCAGGTAGCACCACGCGCGGAGTCGCGATTGATACGGCTCGGGGAAGGCCGCCAGCTCGTCGGGCGCGATGCGCCAGTCGACGCCGTCGGTGAACTCCCAGAGGCGGGTGCCCGCCGGGATCGGCTCGGCGGCGAAGACGCCGGTGCCATGGATCGCGCTCGGGCGCAGGACGGTAGGGATCAGAAACACGTAGGGGCGGTGAGGGGGAACGGCGCGCAACGTACAGCGCGCGGGGCCGCTCTCCACCCCTCGCGCCTCACGATTTCTCGCCCTGCCCGGCGCGCTCCAGCACGTACTGGAAAATCAGCGGCGCGACGATGGTGGCGTCGCTCTCCACGAGGTACGAGGGTGTGTCCGGGGCCAGCTTGCCCCAGGTGATCTTCTCGTTCGGGACGGCGCCGGAGTAGGAGCCGTAGCTCGTCGTGGAGTCCGAGATCTGGCAGAAGTAGCTCCAGAGCGGCGTCCGGCGGTCCATGTCCTGCTCCAGCATCGGGACCACGCAGATGGGGAAATCGCCCGCGATGCCGCCGCCGATCTGGAAGAACCCGATGCCGGCGCCCGCGCTGTTCTCCGTGTACCAGTCCGCCAGCCACGTCATGAACTCGATGCCATGCTTGACGAGGTGCGGGCTGGCGATGTCGCCGGAGAGGACGTGCGCGGCGAAGATGTTGCCCGTGGTGGAGTCCTCCCACCCCGGCGTCACGATGGGGAGGTCACGCTCCGCCGCGGCCACGAGCCAGGAGTCCTTCGGATCGATCTGGTAGTGCGGCTCCAGACGGCCGGAGCGGAGGATGCGGTAGAGCACCTCGTGCGGGAAGTGGCGGCGGCCGTCCGCCTCCATCGCGCCCCACTCGTCCACGAGCGCCGCTTCCAGCCGGCGGAACGCCTCCTCTTCGGGGATGCAGGTGTCCGTCACGCGGTTGAGGCCGCGCTCCAAGAGCGCCTGCTCATCGGCCGGCGTGAGATCGCGCCAGTTCGGGATCCGCTCGTAGTGGTCGTGCGCGACGAGGTTGAAGAGGTCCTCCTCCAGGTTGGCGCCCGTGCAGGAGATGATGTCCACGTGCCCCTGGCGGATCATCTCGGCGAGCGAGAGCCCGAGTTCGGCCGTGCTCATGGCGCCCGCCAGCGCGACGAGCATCTTGCCGCCGTTGTCCACGTGCGCGCGGTAGCCCTCCGCGGCGTCCACGAGGGCGGCGGCGTTGAAGTGGCGGTAGTGGTGGCGGAGGAAGTCCGAGACGGGTCGCGACATGCAGGAGGGGGTGGCGAAAGGGGGAGTCAGATCACGCTACCCCGCGCGAGAGGCCCCGCGCAATCCTCCGAGCGGGTTCCCCGAAACTTGGGGAATGGGGGGACCCGGTTTTCGGGACCTTCGGCGCCGCTTCTCGCCCCCCCTGAACCCGCCCGCCGTTGCCCCCTTCCGTTCCCGCCCCCGCCGCCTGGACGCCCGCCGACGCGGAGGCCCTCTACCACATGGCCGCCTGGGGCGAAGGCTTCTTCGGCGTCAACGACAGCGGCCACGTATGCGTGCGCCCGGACCCGCGCACGGACGCCCGGATCGACCTCGCGGCCGTCGTGGACGAGGTCGTCGCGGGGGGGCTCTCGCTCCCGGCCGTCATCCGGTTCCAGGACGTGCTCGCCACGCGCGTCCGCGCGCTGAACGGCGCCTTCGCGCAAGCCACGGCAGAAGCCGGCTACGGCGGCGGCTACACCTCCGTGTACCCCGTCAAGGTGAACCAGCTGCGCGAGGTCGTGGACGAGATCGTGGAGGCCGGGCGCGAGTTCAACTGCGGGATCGAGTGCGGCTCCAAGGCCGAGCTCGTCGCCACGCTGCCACGGCTGGAGTCCGACGACACGCTCTGCCTCGTCAACGGCTACAAAGACGCCGCGATGCTGCGGCTCATCCTGACGTTCCAGCGCCTGGGCCGCCGCGTGCTCCCCATCGTGGAGAAGGTCTCCGAGCTGGAGCAGATCCTGGCCCTCGCCGACGAGGCCGGGCAGGAGCCCGCGTTCGGCATCCGCGTCAAGCTGGCGGCCGTCGCGCCCGGGCCGTGGACGCGCTCGGGCGGGAGCCTGTCCAAGTTCGGCGTGAGCCTCCCCGAGCTCGTCGCGCTGGCGGACCGGTTGATCGAGGAGGGGCGGCCGCAGGCGCTCAAGCTGCTGCACTTCCACCTGGGGAGCCAGATCGGCGACGTGGGCGCGCTCAAGGCGGGCGTGCGCGAGATCGCGCGGGTCTACGCCGGGCTCGTCCGCCGCGGCCTCCGGCCGGAGTTCCTGGACGTGGGCGGCGGCCTCGGCGTCAACTACGAGGCCCTCCCGCTCGGCTCCGGCGCCTCGGGCGTGGACTACTCCGTGCAGGAGTACGCCAACGCCGTGGTCTACGCCGCAAAGGAGGTCTGCGACGCCGAGCAGGTGCCGGAGCCGCGCCTCATCACTGAGAACGGCCGCGCCGTCACCGCGCACCACTCCGTCCTCGTGGTGGACGTCCTCGGCGCGACCCAGAAGCCGACCGTCCCCGACGACTTCGAGCTGCCCGCCAGCGCCCACGCGGTCGCCGCCGAGCTCGACGCGCTCCGCCAGTCGGTCCCGCAGGCCGGCGGGCTGGGCGAGCTGCTGGAGGTGCTGCACGACGCGAACGAGGCGCGAGGGAAGGCGCAGGCGCTCTTCCAGTACGGCTACCTGGATCTGGACGCGGCCGCGCTCACGGAGCGGCTCTACTGGGCCGTCTGCCGCCGCATCCATGACCGCGTGGAGGCCGCCGCCCCGGAGTGGACGCCACCGGAGCTGGACGCGCTCGGCGACGCGCTGGCGGACCAGCTGCTCTGCGACTTCTCCGTCTTCCAGTCGCTCATGGACCACTGGGCGCTCGGCCAGCGCTTCCCCATCGCGCCCATCGCGCGGCTGGAGCGGGTGCCGGAGCGCCGCGCCCGCCTCGTGGACATCACCTGCGACTCGGACGGCGAGGTGGCCCGTTTCGTCTCTCCCGAGGGCGAGCGCCGCGCGCTCGACGTCCACGCCCTTCCGGACGGCGTCCCGACGGAGCCCTACCGGCTCGGGGTCTTCCTCGTCGGCGCGTACCAGGACATCCTCGGCGACGCGCACAACCTCTTCGGCGGCGTCAGCGAGGCGCACGTCTACCTCGACGACGACGAGCCCTCGGGCTACTACGTGGAGGAGACGCTGAAGGGCACGACGGTGGAAGAGATGCTCGCCCGCGTGCAGTATTTCCCCTCCGATCTCCAGGCCCGCGTGCAATCGCTCGTGCGCGAGAAGGCCCGCGCCGGCGTGGTCCGCCAGAAGGAGGCCCAGGCCATCCTCTCGGACTACCGCGCCTTTTTCCAGCAGACCACCTACCTCGACCCGCGCTAGGCCCCGCCGACCGTCACCGCCAGCCGCCCGACTCCCATGCCCGACTCCGTCCGCCTCGGCCTCGTCCAGATGTCGATGGTCCCCGACCGCGACGCCAACCTCGCCCGCGCGATGGACCTCACGCGTGAGGCCGCCGCACAGGGCGCGCAGGTCGTCTGCCTGCCCGAGCTGTTCCTCTCCCCCTACTTCTGCCAGACCGAGAGCACCGAGCCCTTCGGCTGGGCGGAGGCCATCCCCGGCCCCACGACCGCCGCCCTCGAGCCGCTGGCGGCCGAGTTGGACGTGGTGATCGTCGCGAGCCTGTTCGAGAAGCGCGCGCGCGGGCTCTACCACAACACCGCCGCGGTTCTGGACGGGACGGCCGGCTACCAGGGCAAGTACCGGAAGATGCACATCCCGGACGACCCGCTCTACTACGAGAAGTACTACTTCGCGCCGGGCGATCTCGGCTTCCGCTCCTGGGAGACGACGCGGGGCGATCTCGGCGTGCTCGTCTGCTGGGACCAGTGGTACCCGGAGGCCGCCCGCGCGACCGCCCTTCAGGGCGCCGACGTGCTCTTCTACCCCACCGCCATCGGCTGGCACCCGGGCGAGAAGGACTCGCACGGCGCGGCCCAGCGCGAGGCATGGATCACCATCCAGCGCTCGCACGCCGTCGCGAACGGCGTGTTCGTGGTCGCGGTGAACCGGACCGGGTTCGAGCCCACGAGTTACACGGACCCGGACGCCGAAGCGGGCGGCCGCGGCATCCAGTTCTGGGGCTCCTCCTTCGTCGCGGGGCCGGACGGGCAGATCCTCGGGCAGATGGGCGAGACCGAAGAGGGCGTGCTCGTCGTGGACGCGGACCTCTCCGCCATCGACGAGCAGCGCCACGGCTGGCCGTTCCTCCGCGACCGCCGCGTGGACGCTTACGCTCCCATCGGAGAGCGCTTCGGACGCTGATGGCGCGCACTCCCACCCCCGGCTCTCCCGCCGCCGCCGGCTACCGCCGCCGTGCCGAGTGGGAGCCCCACCGCTGCACCTGGCTCGTCTGGCCGCACTGCCAGGACACCTGGCCCGGCCTGGACCTGGGCAGCGCCGTCGCGCCGGCCTACATCGAGATGGTGCGGGCGCTGCGCGAGGGCGAGACCGTCCGCCTGATCGCCCAGTCCGACACGCACGCCCAGAACGTCCGCCAGCGCTTGGCGGCGGCGGGCATCGAGAGCGAGATCGCACCCTCGACGGACGAAGAAGAGGACGCTCCGCCCGCGGTCCCCGTCCAGCTCCACGTCTGGCCGACGGACGACGAGTGGATCCGTGACTTCGGCGCACTCGTCGTGCGCGACGACGAAGGCCGCCGCCTCGCGACCGACTGGCGGTTCAACGCATGGGGCGGGAAGTACCCACGGACCGAGCAGAACAACACCGTCCCGGAGCTCATGGCGACGGTCCACGGGCTGGGCCGTGAGCCGTTCGACGTGATCCTCGAAGGCGGCTCCATCGAGGTCAACGGCGCCGGCCTCGCGATGACGACGGAGAGCTGCCTGCTGAACCCGAACCGCAACCCCGAGCGGAGCCGCGACGACATCGAACAGCTCCTGCTGGACGGCCTCGGCATCACCGAGACCATCTGGCTCGGCGACGGCATCGCGGGCGACGACACCGACGGCCACGTGGACGACTTCGCGCGGTTCGTCGGCGAGCGGATCGTCGTGGTCGCCCACGAGCCGGACGCCTCCGACGCCAACCACGCCCCGCTGGCGGCGGCGGCTGAGACGCTCCGCCAGTGGCGCGGGCGCGACGGCCGCGGCCTCGAGGTCCACACGCTGCCCATGCCGCCCGCGCTCTACCACGAGGGCGAGCGGCTGCCCGCCAGCTACGCGAACTTCCTCATCGGCAACGCCGCCGTGCTCATGCCGTCGTTCGGCGTCCCACAAGACGCCGCCGCCGCGGAGACGCTGGAACGGCTCACCGGTCGCCCCGTTGTCCGGATCCCGGCGCGTGCCCTCGTCTGGGGGCTCGGCGCCTGCCACTGCCTCAGCCAGGACGTTCCGCTCTGACCCGATGTCCCCGTCTCTCCCGCGAGTCCTCGCGCGCCGCTACGTCACGCCACTCCGCGAAGGCGGCTCCCTCCCCGCCGTCGTCGAGACGGACCGGGGGCTGGCGGTCGCCAAGTTCCGCGGGGCAGGTCAGGGCGCGAGGGCGCTCGTCGCCGAGATCATCGTCGGCGGGATCGCCGAAGCGCTCGGGCTGCCACTCCCCGAGGTCACGCTGATCGACGCGCCCGAGGGCTTCGGCCACGCCGAGCCGGACCCGGAGATCCAGGACATCCTGCGCGGGAGCCGCGGCCTGAACGTCGGCCTGGGGTTCATCGAGGGCGCGTTCCCGTTCGACCCCGTCGCGGCGAGCGACCTCGTCCCCCCCACCCTCGCGGCGGATATCGTCTGGCTGGATGCGCTCACCACCAACATCGACCGGACGGCCCGCAACCCCAACCTCCTCATCGCGGGGGACGAGGCCACGCTCTGGCTCATCGACCACGGCGCGGCGCTCTACTTCCACCACAACTGGGACGCCGTGGACGAGGCCCGCGCGAGAGCCCCGTTCGCCGCGATCAAGGACCACGTGCTGCTGCCCATCGCCGCGAGCGTCACCGACGCCGACGCCCGGCTGGCGGCACGCGTGAGCGGGACGACGATCGACGCCATCCTGGCCCGCATCCCGGACGACCTGCTGATGGACGCGCCCGAAGGCCGCACCCCGCCGTTCGATTCCGCCGAGGCCAATCGCGATGCCTACGCCCGATACTTCCGCGCGCGCCTCGCGGCTCCGCGCGCCTGGGCCGAAGCCGCCGAGACTGCCCGCCAGTCGCTCGGCACCGGCGACGACACGCCCCTCGCCTACCGCCGCTAGCGTGCCCGCCTTCGATTACGCCCTCATCCGCGTCGTCCCGCACGTGCCACTCGGCGACGGCGAGACGGTCGGCGCGATCCTGCAGTGCCGGCAGAAGCGGTTCATCGGCATCGCGTGGGCGCAGACGCCCGAGGCGCTGGCGGAGCGGTTCTCCCAGCTCAACGCGGACCTCGTCGCCCGCTACCTCCACGCGATGGAGCGCGTGGCCGAGGGCGAAGGCCCCATCGGGAAGTACACGGCGTCGGAGCGGTTCCACTGGCTCACCGCCACCCGCTCCACGGTGATCCGGTGCTCGCCCGTCCACACGGGGCTGACGGACGATCCTGCAGCGTCGCTCGAACGGATCGCGGCGGGGCTCCGCTAACCCTCCATCTCCGCTTGTCACCTGCGGCTCGCACCCGGCTCGGGCGCAGGGCCGCCGAGATCTCGAAGCCTTTACACTGCGAGAAGGGCACAAGTCCTTGCCCTCCACGGGGATCGGGTGTACTTTCGCGGTCGGTTCCCGCCACCGCGGAATCTTCACACGCTCACGGGTCTCCCTCACCCTACCACCACGATGCATCGCCTCATTCCCGTTATGGCGACGGCCGCGGCTCTTGTGGGCCTCGGTGTGTTCGTCGTCTTCCAGATCTGAGACGGGGCCTTCCCTTCTCACGTCGCGCGGCTCGTCGGTCCTCCGGCGGGCCGCGCGTCGTTCAGGCTCAGCCGTTCTCCGTCGCGTCCTTGATCGCCTCGAACGTCTCTTCGTGGCCGGTGAGTTGCTGTGTCAGACGGTCCGCGGCCGTCTTCACGCCGATGCCCACGGCCGACTTCAGCGCCACGTCCACGATCTGGCGCGTGGACGACTTTGCCTGCTGCACGACGGGCTCCTCCTCCGCCGGCACGAACACCACCGGGCGCCGCCGGACCTCCGCCGCGATGGCATCGTCTGTGGTCTCGCCTCGTGCGACCCGACGAGACGCCGCCCGCACCAGCGAGGCCGTGTGGTAGCGGATGAGGTCGCCCGCGAAATCCGGGTCCGGACGCCGGCGCGCCCGCTTCCCGAAGCCCCAGAGCAGCCCGAGCGTGGCGCCGGCCGCGAGCGCCAGCCCGACCGCCGCGAGTGGCCGCTGGCGGACGCGGTCGATGAGCGGCCGGTCTCCGATCACGACATCGTCTGCGACGAGGCCGAGTTCCTGACCGAGGGCACGAACGCGGAACTGGAGGTCCCGCTGGCGGGCGTCCAGCCGCGACTTCAGTTCCGCCGCAGAGAGCCCGTCCAGGGGTTCCTCCGGCTGGAGAACGGGGGTGGCGGGGCTGGAGAGAGAGACGTTCGGCATGGTTAGACGGCGCTTCGCTGAGCGTGCGTGCGTTCCTGGTCCTGGATCTCGGCGCGAGTGGGAGGCGCGGGCTCCTCCCCAGACGGCGCGTCGGCTTTGAGCGTGGCCTCCACCTCGTTCCGGTCCATCATCCGCTTCCCGATAAACAACGGGATCACGGTCCCGAGCAGGAGCACGAACCACGCCACGAGGATGCCGAAAAACGTCGGCGCGAAGACCTCGTGGCTGCCGAAGATCCACGCGAAGCCCGCCGCCAGCAGCGCGAAGGTGAACCCGATGAGGTAGAGCCCCACGAACGCGCCGATCGCCATGAACACGAACGGCCGGGCCTGTTTCTGCGCGTTCGCCTTGACATCGTCCACCTTCTCTTTCACCTCCGCCTTGGCCAGCGCGATGCGGAGCTCTACGAACTCGCGGAGGTCGGCGGAGATGGCGGCGACGTGGTCCACCACGCGCTCGCGCTTGGACTGGTGCGGCGGGAGCTGGCGGTCCTGGGGGACCGGCCGGGCCGCCGGGTCCAGCACCGGCGGAAGGTCGCGGGGGGCCGGGAGGTTTCGGCCGCGGGAGGACGGCATCGGAGACAGAGAGGCGCAGAAGGGAAGAACCCACACTACCGATGAGACGCCGTCCGGGTTCGCGGAACATCGGAGAACGCGAGGCTCGTTCTCTCCCCCTCGCCCTGCCCCGTGCCCATGACCATTCGTACCCGCCCCACGCCGAACCCCAACAGCCTCCGCTTCGACGTGGACGGACCGCCGCTCACCGAGGAACCCCAGCTCGCCTTCCACTCCGCCCGCGAGGC
>DUBD01000211.1:13537-14865 GCA_012960515.1 Bacteroidota bacterium
GGGCGCCGACCCGCTGGCGGCGGCGCTCTTCGGGATCCGCGGCGTGGAGAGCCTGCTCATCGTGCCCACGTGGTTCACCGTGACCAAGCACCCCGCGGCCGACTGGGACCTCCTCGTAGAAGGCGTGGAGGCCACGCTCCGCGAACACTTCGGGGAGGGCGCGTAGCCCCAGTTCCCCTCTCTAGGTTTCCCCTCTCCCCAGCCTGGCACGCTTTGCGGATCGCCCTCCTCACCCGGAACCCCTCCCTCTACTCCACGCAGCGCCTCATCGAGACGGCCGAGGCCCGGGGGCACGACCTCCACGTGCTGGACACGCTGCACTGCACGGCGCACCTCACGCCAGACGGCCCGGAGGTCCATTACGACGGCCAGAAGCTGCCCACCTTCGATGCGGTCATCCCGCGCATCGGCGCGAGCGTGACGTTCTACGGCCTCGCGATGGTCCGCCAGTTCGAGGCGACCGGTGCGTGGTGCCTCAATGGGAGTGTCGGGATCCAACGCTCGCGGGACAAGCTCCGCAGCCACCAGCTCCTCGCCAAGAAGGGCATCGGGCTGCCGCGTACGGCGTTCGCGCACCACCCGGATTCCGCCGACGACCTCGTGCGGGCGGTCGGTGGGCCGCCCGTGATCGTGAAGCTGCTGGAGGGCACGCAAGGCGTCGGCGTGGTGCTCTGCGAGACGAAGAAGGCCGCGGAGAGCGTGATCCAGGCCTTCCGCGGGATGAAGGCCTACCTCCTCGTGCAGGAGTTCGTCCAGGAGGCCGGCGGCGCCGACGTGCGGATGTTCGTCGTGGGAGACCGCGTGGTGGCCAGCATGGTCCGCCAGGGCGCCGAGGGCGAGTTCCGCTCCAACCTCCACCGTGGAGGCCACGCCGCAGCGACGAAGATCACGCCCGACGAGCGGAAAACGGCCGTCGCCGCGTGCAAGGCGCTCGGCCTGCGGGTCGGTGGCGTGGACGTGCTCCGCAGCAACCGGGGCCCGCTCGTGCTGGAGGTCAACTCCTCGCCCGGCCTGGAAGGCATCGAGAAGGCGACCGACGTGGACGTGGCCGCGAAGATCCTCACGTACGTCGAGAAGCAGGCCACCCCGAAGGCGCCCGCCTACTAAGCCATGCCCCGCTGGCGGAAGTCGTGAGCAGGGCTATCGGGGCCGCGCGTGCGCGAAGCCGCCATCCACCGAGATCGTCTCGCCCGTGATCCAGCCGGACTGCTCGCGGTCCAGAAGGAGCGCCAGCGCCCCGGCGAGGTCCTCGGGCTCGCCGATCCGCCCCAGCGGGTGCATCTGCGCGGACGCTTCCACGGCCTGCTCGCTCGCGACGAGCCGCCCCG
>DUBD01000212.1:0-7322 GCA_012960515.1 Bacteroidota bacterium
GTTCTACCGCGACGACGTGCGCCTCGGACCGGCGGCGCCTGTCACGGCGCCCACCGACATCCCGTTCGACCTCACGGGCCGCCGCCTCGTGCTCGTGGACGACGTGATCTACACCGGCCGCAGCGTCCGTGCCGCGCTGGACGCGCTCCTCGACCTCGGCCGTCCTGCCAGCGTCCAGTTCCTCGCGCTTATCGACCGCGGCCTCCGCGAGTTGCCCGTTGTGGCGGATCTCGTGGGCCGCGAAGTCCCGACGGCCCCGCGCGAGCGGGTCCGCGTCCGCGTGACAGAAGAGGACGGTGTCGATGGCGTCTGGCTGGTCGAGAAACCCGTTCCAGCCGCGTAGCCCTTCCGTTCCGAGTTGGCCCCCATGACCCCACCCGACGTCGCCCCCGGAACGCAGCCTTCGGACGCTGGCCGGCTCAACCACCGGCACCTCCTCGGGCTGGAGGACTACTCGGCGTCGGAGATCCGGCTGATCCTGGAGACGGCGCGCGCCTTCCGCGGCGTCATCGAGCGGCCCATCAAGAAGGTCCCGAGCCTCCGCGGCGTCACCTGCGTCAACCTGTTCTACGAAAGCAGCACGCGGACGCGGCTCTCGTTCGAGCTGGCGGAGAAACGGCTTTCGGCGGACGTGGTCAACTTCTCCGCCAGCGGGTCGAGCGTGAGCAAGGGGGAAACGCTGCGCGACACCGCCCGCAACATCGAGGCGATGAAGATCGACCTCGTGGTGGTGCGGCACCGGAGCGCGGGCGCCCCGCACTTCCTCACGCGCTGCGTGGACGCCGTCATCGTGAACGCGGGCGACGGACAGCACGAGCACCCAACGCAGGCGCTGCTGGATGCCTCGTCCATCGCGCGGCTGGACATCCCCAGCCTGCCGAACCTCGCAGCGTTCGACTTCCGCGGCCTGCGCGTCGCGATCATCGGGGACATCGCGCACAGCCGGGTGGCACGCTCCAACGTCTACGCGCTGGCGGCTCTCGGCGCCGAGGTGACGTTGTGCGGTCCGCGCACGATGATGCCGGTCGGGATCGAGCGCCTCGGCGCGCGGGTGACGGACCGGCTGGACGAGGCGCTGGAGGGCTGCGACGTGGCGATGGCGCTCCGTATCCAGCTGGAGCGGCAGGGCGCCGGCCCGAACGGCCTGTTCCCCAGCCTCCGCGAGTACCACGACCGCTTCGGCCTCCGCGGCGAGCACCTGGAGCGGAACCCCGATCTGTACGTGATGCACCCCGGCCCGGTGAACTGGGGCGTGGAACTGGCGGGCGAGGTCGCCGAGAGCGACCGGGCGGTGATCCTGGACCAGGTCACGAACGGCGTGGCCGTGCGGATGGCCGTGCTCTACCTGCTGGCGGGCGGCACGGCGGCGCGGATGCAAGAGGCCGCGGGCGGATGATGCGACTCCTCCTCCTCGCGTTCGCGCTCGTCGCCACCGCGGCCTGCGCGCAGGAGCCCGTCGCGGTGGAAGAGGGCGCGACCGGCACGCCCGCCCGCACCATGGCGATCACCATCGACGATCTGCCGGTGGGGCGGGGGCACTCCCTCGCGCATCAGCAGCGGGTCACGCGCGACCTCCTCGCGCAGATCGCCAGCGCGGACGTGCCCGTTATCGGGTTCGTCAACGAGGGCAAGCTGCACGTGGACGACCAGCGGGACGCGCGCGTCGATCTCCTCCGCCAGTGGGTGGCGGCGGGGCATCCGCTGGGGAACCACACCTACGGGCACCCGTCGCTGTTCAACACGCCGCTCGCGGACTACCAGGCCGATGTGATCCGGGGCGAGCCCATCACGCGCGCCCTGCTGGCGGAACGGGGCGACAGCCTGCGCTACTTCCGCCACCCGTACCTCAACACCGGGCCGGATCTCGCGACGAAACAGGCGGTTGAGTCGTGGCTAGGGGGCCGCGGCTACACCATCGCGCCGGTCACGCACGACAACGCGGAATACCTCTACGCCCTCGCGTACGACGAGGCCGCGGGCGACGACTCCCTTCGCGCACGGATCGCGGACGCATACCTGGACTACATGGACGAGACGGCGGTCTACTACGAAGCGCTCTCCTGCCAGCTGTTCGGGCGCGAGATCGCCGGGATCCTCCTGCTGCACGCCAACGCCCTCAACGCCGATCACCTCGGCCGGCTGGCGGCCCGCTTCCGCGCGCGTGGCTACGCCTTCACGACGCTGGACGAGGCGCTGGAGGACCCCGCCTACGCCTCGGAGGACACGTATGCCGGACGCGCGGGGATGTCGTGGCTGCAGCGGTGGGCCATCACGCGGGGCGTCGGCCTCACGCCGGAGCCCACGCCGCACGACTGGATCCTCGCCCTCACGAGCTCATGAGCACGCGCCTCGTCCGTCTCCGCCCAGGGCTCACCGTCGTCGGCTGGCGGGAGTGGGTCGCGTTCCCGGATCTCGGGTTGCCCGCAGTCCGCTGCAAGGTGGACACCGGGGCGGCCACCTCGTCGCTCCATGCGCGGTTGTTGGAGCGGTTCGAGCGCGACGGGGCGCCGTGGGCGCGCTTCCAGGTGCGGCCGTTCTTCCGCCGGCACCGGCAGGTCAAGGTCCTGTGCGAGGCGCCGATCGTGGACGAGCGGCACGTCCGGTCGTCCTCCGGGCACGAGGACCTGCGGATCGTCGTCGGCGTGACGCTCCGGCTCGGCGTGAAAGCGGGAGCGCCGGAGTGGCCCGTGGAGGTAACGCTCGCGGACCGCAAGGCCATGCAGTTCCCGATGCTGCTCGGGCGCGAAGCCATGAACGGCCGGGTCGCGGTGGACCCCGGCGCGTCGTTCCTGCTCGGCCGCGTGGAGCACGCAGCGGCGCTCTACGACGAACCCGGCGCGTAGCCCTCGCCCGCAGCCTCCGCCAGCGGGTCAGGCGTGGGTGGCGGCGGCGGGCTCTGGCGCGAGGCCCCGGATCCAGTCGGCGGCGCGCTCCGCGATCATCATCGTCGCGGCGGCGGTGTTGCCGTTCGGGATGGTGGGCATCACGCTCGCGTCCACCGCGCGGAGGCCGTCCACGCCGTTCACCTTCAGCGCGAGGTCCACGACGGCCTCAGCGTCCGGCCCCATCCGGCACGTCCCGACGGGGTGGTAGAGCGTCTCGGCCTGCTGGCGGATGACGCGGGCGATCTCGGCGTCCGTCTTCGCGGTGGACATCTCGTCCAACTCGCGGCCGCGGAAGGCGTCGTACGCAGGCTGCGCGACAATCTCGCGCGCCAGCTTGACCCCCGCCACGAGCGAGTCCATGTCGGCGGGCTCCGCGAAGTAGTTCGGGTCCAGCGCCGGCGCGTCGATGGGGTTGGGGGAGCGGAGCCACATCCGGCCGCGCGAGAGCGGACGGCCAAGCGTGGGCCCGAGCGAGAAACCGTGCGCGTCGGGCTGCTGGAAGCCGTGCTCGTAGAACAGCGACGGGGCGACGTGGAACTGCACGTCCGGGATCACCTCGCCGGGGCGGGTGTGGACGAAGAGCCCCGCCTCCGCCACGTTGGAGGCGAGCATCCCGCGGCGCGTCAGCAGGTAGCTAGCGACCGAGCCCATCGCGTCTGCGCCGAGGAGCGAGACCGGCTCGCGCGATTCCCAGCGCACGCCCGCGATCGGGTGGTCGTGGAGGTTGGCACCCACGGCCGGGCGGTCCACCACCACGCCGAGCCCCAGCGCGCGGAGGTCGTCCGCCGGACCGATGCCGGACAGCATCAGCAGTTGAGGCGTGTTGATGGCGCCGCCGCTGAGCAGCACCTCACGGTCCGCCAGCGCGCGGCGATGGGCGCCGTTCTGCACGTACTCCACGCCTCGCGCTACGCCCCCCTCGATGATCACCCGCGAGGCCAGCGCGCCGGTCTCGACGGTGAGGTTCGGGCGTTTCATCGCGGGCCGGAGAAAGGCCGTGGCGGTGGAGACCCGCCGGCCGCCTTTCTGGTTCAGTTGATACAGCCCCGCGCCTTCCTGCTCCGCGCCGTTGAAGTCCGGGTTGCGGTCGTGGCCGGCCTGCACGGCCGCATCCACGAAGGCGAGAGAGAGCGGGTTGGGCGTGCGCGGGTCCTCCACCCGGAGCGGCCCACCGACTCCGTGGTAGGCGTTCGCGCCGCGCGCGTTGTCCTCGGAGCGCTTGAAGTAGGGGAGCACGTCCGCGTAGCCCCATCCCGTACAGCCGTCCGCCGCCCAGCCGTCGAAGTCCGCCCGGTGGCCGCGGATGTAGATCATCGCGTTGATGCTGGACGAGCCGCCGAGCACCTTCCCGCGCGGCCAGAACCACTCGCGGTCCGCGGCGTGGCGCTGCGGGACCGTGTGGTACGCCCAGTCCGCGTCGGTCTTGAAGAGGCGCGAGAACGTGGCCGGGATGTGGATTTCGGGGCGCGAGTCCGGGCCGCCCGCTTCCAGCAGGAGCACGCGGGTGTCCGGGTCCTCGGTGAGCCGGTGGGCCAGGATGCACCCGGCGCTGCCCGCACCGACGATGACGTAGTCGTACATGAGAGGGGCGCCGCCTCAGGCGCGATGTCGCAATGCGGCAAGATCGGCACGATCCGCCCACCGCGCGTCCGCTCTGCCCGTCCTCTCGCCCAGAGCCACCGCCAGCCGCTGGCGGCGAGCCTTGGCGAGAGCTTGCATAGCGGTCGGCCCCCGTCTCTACGCCCCGGTCGTCCTTCCCGCGCAGGCGGGAATCCATGCGGCGGATCCGAACCGCCTGAGTGCGCTGCTGCTGCGGGGGCGGGATGGGGAGGGACAGACACGATCTCGGTGGTACGGATAGGCGCGCACGTCTCACTTCGCCCGTCCTCTCGCCCAGAGCCACCGCCAGCCGCTGGCGGCGAGGCCGGGCGGCGACTCGCGTACCTTTGCGCGGTTCATTCCCCCACCTCCATGCGACGACTGCTCCCGCTCTCGGTCCTCCTCACCTGCGCGCCGATGGTCGGCTGCGCGACGGCCCAATCCGCGCCGGACGGCCCCGCGCCGCAAGCGCCCATCGAGACGCCCGCGCCCGGCCCTGTCGCGGTCAGTGACGCCGACGACCTGACGCTGGAGAAGCTGTTCGCGTCGCCCGAGTTTTACGGCGAGGGCTTCCAGGGCGGCCGCTGGGCCGAGGCCGGCCCCGAGCTTCTCTACGTCGAAACCGACCGGAGCGCCGGTACCACGAGCCTCGTCCGCCTGGACCTCACGACCGACGAGACCGAGACCGTGATCGACGGCTCCACGCTCGTCAAGACGGACGGCGAGGGCCTCGTCAGCATCGAGGACTACGTCTACTCCGCGGACGGCTCCAAGGTGCTCCTCTACACGGACTCCGAGCGCGTCTGGCGCCTCAACACGAAGGGCTACTACTACGTCCACGACGTCGCCACGGGCCAGACCACCCCCCTCGCGGACCGCGCCAAGGGCCTCCAGATGTTCGCCAAGTTCGACGGCGACGCCTCGCACGCCGCCTTCGTGCGCGACCGCAACCTGTACGTCGTGGACCTCGCGACGGGCGAGGAGCGCGCGCTGACCTCGGACGGCGGCCCCGGCACCATCATCAACGGCACCTTCGACTGGGTGTACGAAGAGGAGTTCGGCCTGCGCGACGGCTTCCGCTGGCACCCCGAGGGCTCGCTCATCGCCTTCTACCAACTGGACGAGTCCAACACCCGGGACTTCGCGATGCAGGACTTCCGGACGCTCTACCCGGAGACCATGAGCTTCCGCTACCCGAAGGCCGGCGAGACCAACTCCGAGATCCGCGTCGGCGTGGTAGACGCGCTCACCGGCGAGACGCTCTTCTTCGACACGGACACGTGGCAGGAGGGCGGCGACGAGACGGAGTACATCGCCGCGATGGGGTGGACGCCCGCCCTCGCGGACGGACAGCGCGACGTCTGGATGCTCCGCCTCAACCGGGACCAGAACCACGTGGACCTGCTCTACGCCGACCCCGTCACCGGGGAGGTCCGCACGATTCTGGAAGAGACCGTCTCCGCGTACGTCGAGGTCGAGAACGGCTTCTCCGACACCGAGACCGGCACCATCACCTACCTCGCCGACGGCGAGCACTTCGTCTGGCGCTCCCCGCGCGACGGATACGGCCACCTCTACCTCTACCGCAACGACGGCGCCTTCGTCCGCCAGCTGACCGAGGGCGAGTGGGACGTGACGGACTTCCACGGCATCGACGAGGCCGAGGGCATGATCTACGTCACGACGACGGCCGAGAGCCCGATGGAGCGGCACCTCTACCGCGTCCCGCTGGCGGGCGGCGCGCCCGAGAAGATCACCGAGGCCCCCGGCTGGCACGCCGTGGACCTCTCCCGCGACTTCGACTACTTCATCGACCGCTACTCCAACGCCACCACGCCCACCACGACCTCGCTCTACCGCACGAGCGGGGACCTCGTGACGGTGCTCGTGGACAACGAGGCCCTCATCGAGCGGCTCGCCGCGTATGACATCCCGGCGCCGGAGTTCACGACGGTCCCCGCCGCAGACGGCACGCCGCTCAACGCCTACCTCATCAAGCCGCGCGCCTTCGATCCGAACCGCGAGTACGGCCTCCTGATCCATACGTACGGCGGGCCGGGCTCCCAGGAGGTCCGCAACGCGTGGGGCGGGACGGAACGGCTGTGGCATCAGTACCTCGCCGATACCTACGGCGTGATCGTCGCGGGTGTGGACAACCGCGGGACCGGGGGGCGTGGCTACGCCTTCAAGACGGCCACGCAGAACCGGCTCGGCATCCTGGAAGCGGAGGACCAGACCGCCGCCGCGAAGCACTTCTCCGAGATGGCCTACATCGACGAGGACCGGACGGGCATCTGGGGCTGGAGCTACGGCGGCTACCTCTCGCTCCTCGCGATGACCTACGAGGACGGCCCCGAGGTCTTCGAAGCGGGGATCGCCGTTGCGCCCGTGACCAGCTGGCGCCAGTACGACACCATCTACACCGAGCGCTACCTCTCGACTCCGCAGAAGAACGCGGAGGGCTACGACCTCGGCTCGCCGGTCACGTACGCGGGCAACCTCCGCGCGGACCAAGACCTGCTCATCGTCCACGGCGACGCCGACGACAACGTCCACCCGCAGAACACCTACGCGATGGCGGACGCGCTTCAGGCCGAGGGGAAGCAGTTCGAGATGATGATCTACCCCGGCCGCAATCACGGCATCTACGGTGGCCGCACGCGGCTCCACCTCTACACCATGATGACCGAGTTCGTCCGGGACGCCCTCGGTTCCACGGAGGAGGTCGCGATGCGCTAGCGCCGCGCTGGCGCATCGCTTGAGCGAGGGCACGCCGTCCGGCGTGCCCTCGCCCTGTTCAGGGGCACCGCCAGCGGGCGGCTACTCGCCGGTCGCCAG
>DUBD01000212.1:7414-14769 GCA_012960515.1 Bacteroidota bacterium
GTCGCCAGCGGGCGGCTACTCGCCGGTCGCCAGCGGGCGGCTACTCGCCGGTCGCCAGCTGGCAGTCCACCTCACGCACGCCGACGACGGAACGGGCCAACCGGCAGGCCTCGGCCGCGGCGGCCTTGGTGGGGACCGTCCCGCTCAGAATCACGACACCGTGTCGCGCTTCCACGAGCAAGTCGGAGATGTCGAACTCGGCGCGCCAGACCAGCATCTCCCGCACCACGCGGGCGAGACGGTCGGACGAGGGCTGCGCCAGATCGGAGAGGGGGGCGTCGAGGGCAGGGGACTGGGGCATGTGCGAAAGAGATGGGCTGTACCGGCAGGGTAGGGAATGCCGGGTTAGGGGATTCTCTGAAACCACGAGCAGGAACACCCCGCGCGAGGGGGCGCGGGACCTCGCGCGGAGCCATGCCGTACCCTCCGCGTGCGTGTCTTCGGTGAAGCGCACTCGGCTGTCACCCTGTGACGCGGAGGTGTCACCGTTGGCGTCGTACCCTGCGTCGTTCACGTTCTCAGTGCCTGAGGGGCCGTACAGAAGGCCGTCCTCGCACCCACCAGCTGCTCCACCCGGAGCCCCTGCCCTCATGGCTACCACCGATTCCGACGCCGCTGCCAAGCAGAAGGCGCTCGAACTCGCCCTCAAGCAGATCGACAAGCAGTTCGGCAAGGGCACCGTCATGAAGATGGGCGACGCCCCGCCCGTCTCCATCGACGCCGTCTCGACCGGCTCGCTCACCCTCGACCACGCCCTCGGAATCGGCGGCGTGCCGCGCGGCCGCATCGTCGAGATCTACGGGCCGGAGTCCTCCGGCAAGACGACGCTCGCGACGCAGATCATCGCGGAGGCCCAGAAGCTCGGCGGCCAGTGCGCCATGATCGACGCCGAGCACGCGTTCGACCCGACCTACGCCGAGAAGCTCGGGGTCAACACGGACGAACTCCTCATCTCGCAGCCGGACACGGGCGAGCAGGCGCTGGAGGTCTGTGACATGCTCGTGCGCTCTGGCGCGCTGGACGTGGTCGTGATCGACTCCGTGGCAGCGCTCGTGCCAAAGGCCGAGATCGAAGGCGAGATGGGCGCCTCGCACGTCGGCATCCAGGCGCGGCTCATGAGCCAGGCGCTGCGCAAGCTGACCGGCACCATCAACCGGACCAAGACGATCCTCATCTTCATCAACCAGATCCGGATGAAGATCGGCGTCATGTTCGGCTCGCCCGAGACGACGGCTGGCGGTCGCGCTCTGAAGTTCTACTCCTCTGTGCGGATGGACATCCGCCGGATCGGCGCGATCAAGGACGGCTCCGAGGTGGTCGGCAACCGGACGCGCGTCAAGGTGGTCAAGAACAAGGTGGCGCCGCCGTTCCGCCAGGCTGAGTTCGACATCATCTACGGCGAGGGCGTCTCGTCCCTCGGTGAGCTGATCGACCTCGGGCTGGAGCACGACGTGATCCAGAAGTCCGGCTCGTGGTATTCCTACGGCGACATCCGCATCGGCCAGGGCCGGGACGCGACGAAGCAGTGGCTCCGCGATGAGGAGGGCTACCGAGAGGAAGTCAAGCAGAAGGTGAAGGAGGCGCTCGGCATGGTGCCGGTCGCCCCCACCGGCGAGGACGTGGGCGAAGACGAACTCGTGGACGCGTAGCTTGGGCCTCCCGCTCCCTCCGCCGCCGCTCGGATCCCCGGGCGGCGGCTTTCGTTTGGCCGCCATGCGCCTCCTGCTCTTCTCTGCTGTTCTCGCCTCCAGTGCCGTCTACGCGCAGTCGCCCGCAGACACGATGGACACCCCTCGCGACCTGCCGCCCGATACGGAGGTGATCGACGTGCAACTCCTCCGTTCCGTCTATCAGGTGGAGGAGGGCGCATTCCCGCTGGCGATGACGATCGCCAACGAGACGGCGTACCCCGTGTACTGGAGCGCGTCGCCGGTGATGCTGGGGGGCACGCTCCTGACAGACGCCGACACGCGCCCGGCCGTCCGCCTAGCGATCACGCAGGCCGCGACGCTGGGCACGACGTACCTCGCCAAGCGCCTCGTCAACCGGCCGCGCCCGTACGCCGCCGTCGATGGCATTGACGCTCGCGACCGCCAGCACCAGGGTGATGAGGTGTTCGACCCGTACTCTTTCCCTTCCGGGCACACCTCCAGTGCGTTCGCCGTCGCGACCTCACTCAGCGCGTCCTATCCGAAGTGGTACGTGATCGCTCCCGCGATGACGTGGGCCACGGCGGTCGGCGTCTCGCGCGTCTGGCTCGGCGTGCACTACCCGTCGGACGTGCTCGTCGGCGCGGGGCTCGGGGCGGGAACGGCGATCCTGATTCACCTTCTGCTCCCAGACGACGAGGACGACCTCAACCTCGACGGCGCTTCGGCGCCGATCGTCCGCGTCGCGATCCCGCTGTGACGGGCCGCCAGCGCGTGGCGGGCGGCGCACCGTGGGAGGCCGAAGTCGGCTACTCCCGCGCGATCCGGGTGGGCGGCCGCGTCCTCGTGGCGGGCACGACGGCGGTGGACGCGGCCGGCGACCCGCTGGCGGCGGGTGCCTACGAGCAGACGCTCGCGGCGTTCGAGATCGCGCTACGTGCCGTGGAGGCGGCGGGCGGGAGACGAGAGGGCGTGGTGCGGACGCGGATGTACGTCGTGGACATCACGGCGAACGCGGAAGCGGTGGGGCGTGCTCACCATGAAGCCGTCGGCGCGGCTCAGCCCGTCGCGACGATGGTCGGAGTGGCGGCGTTGATCGATCCTCGGCTGCTGGTGGAGGTGGAACTGGAGGCGGTGATCTAGCGCCTCTGCCGAGGCCTGCGGGTATCTTGCCGGCCCCTCTCCAATCCTGCCATGCTCCTCGTCGTCCTCGTCATCGCGCATATCCTGTTCGCCGCCGTCTGGTTCGGGTCCAGTCTCGCGTTGCCCACGCTCTCCCGCGCCGCAACAGCGGGGTCCGGGGAGGCCGTCGCGGTGGCCGGAGGCCGCATCGTTCAGTTCATGACGGGCGCCGTGGTGCTCTGGTACCTCTTCGCGCTGGCGGCCTTTTTCGTCGGCGGCGGGTTCTCCGCGTACACGCCGCCGTACCACGCCTCCCTGACGCTCGGGCTGGCGCTCGTGCTGATCCAACTGCTGGTGATCCGCCCGTCGTGGGCCAAGGTGGCCGCGGGCGACGAGAGCGGGCGGAAGCGGCTCGCGATGTGGCTCGGCGTGGGGCACCTGCTGTGGTTCGTGATCCTGGTGCTGATGTTCTTCGGCCCGAAGTGGTCGGCCGTCTGGGCGTACTAAGGTTTCCCTTCCCGTCCTCGGGTGGGGAGACCGGCCCGAGGACGACCTCTCGCTGAGTTGCGCCGCCAGCGGGTGGCCCCGCCGCGCTGGCGGCGCGCGTGGCCGTGGACTACTCGACGCGGTCTTGGAGCCGGTCGAAGTAGCGCTTGATGAGGTCCTGGTAGTCGGCGGAGTAGCCGCTTTCCAGTGCGCGGATCAGGTCGCGGCGGACCCGGTCGGCGGGGCGGCCGGTGGGGCGGAGCGTGCCGCGTGAGGGCGGGCCGGCGTCCTCGGCCGTTTCGCCTTCTCGTTTCTCCTCGCGCCCCTGCTGGTTGGCGGACCGCTCTGCTTCGAGCAGGCGCTGGAGGATGTTCTGCTGCCGGGGCAAAGTCTCGGGGTCCATCCGGCCGCGCCGGAGCTGTCGCGCCGCCTCGCCCATCTGCTCCTCGATGCGCCGGAGCGCGCTGCGGCCCTGTTCTCCGAGGGAGCCACCGGCGCCGCCTTCGCGCTCGATCATCTGCTGGAGCTGCCGTCGGATGGCTTCCTGCTGCTCGGCGAGCTGGCGGAGGCGCTGCTGGTCGCTTCGCGAGAGGCGTTGTCCGGCCGTCTCGTTCAGCATCTGCTGGATCTGCTGGTTGAGCTGCTGCTGCTGCTCGCCCGATTGCTGCATCTGCTGCTGCGGGGAGCCCTGACCGCTCCCGCCGCCTTGTTGCTGCATCTGCTGTTGCTGCTGCGCGAGAACGTCCGCCAGCAGGACGGCGAGTTCGTTCAGGCTCGTCATCGCGGACCGCTGGAACGCTGCGGCGGGGCCCGAGCGCTGATCGGCCAGCTCTCCGACGGCGCCGGTCATCTCACGCTGCGCGGCCGAGGTGGCGTTCTGGACCTCGCGCCCGAGTTGGGGGACGGTTCGGGCGATGGTCCGGAGAGAGTCGGCGACGTGGTCGAGCCCGGTGCGGAGCTCGGCCTGGCGGCGCGCGAGGGGACGGAGGGCGGGGCTTCGGCTGGCGGTGGTGACGGTCTGCTCCGCGAGGCGCTCCTGCTCGTTGGAGAGCGTCAGGACGTCTTCCAGCGCAGCGCGAAGGCGCGCGGTATCGATCTGGCGCTGTTGCCCCTGCATCTGCTGGCTGGCCTGCCGCATCTCCTGTGACATCCGGCGGAGGCGGCGGCGCATCTCCTGCTGCTGCTGCTGGGCGCTCTCGTCCTCGCCCTGGCGGATCTGCTCCGCGTTCTGTTGCATCTGCTGCGGGAGGCCGCCCTCCTGCTGCATCTGGTCCTGCGCCTGGTTCATCCGCTGCTGCGCCTGCCGCGCGTTCATCTCGCGCATCCGCTCGCGGATCTCGTCCATCTGGCGCTGGAGCTCCTCCGCGTCCTCCGCCGCCCGCTCCTGCTCCCGTGCGACCTCCTCTCGCGACGGAGCCTGCTGATCGCGCTGCTCCCCGCCCTGCTGGCGGTCGCCGTCGGCGTTGCGCTGCTCGTCCTGCGGGGAGTTCTCTTGCGAGGCCTCGCGGTCCGACTCCCCACGTTCGGACTGCTGTTCGAGCTGTTCCGTCTGCTCCTGGATCTCCGCTTCGCGCTCGGCGAGGTCGTCCGCCAGCCGGGCGGCTTCTTCCATGTCCACAGCGGTCTCCATCCGCTCCATGAGCTCCATCGCGCGCTCCAGGCGCTCGCGGAACTGCTCCTCGTTGAACTCCGCCTGCTCCACCTGCTGCATCATCTCGCGCATGTCGAGCTGCTCCATCGCTTCCTGTAGGCGGCGGAGGGCTTCGCGGAGCTCGGGGGAGTCCAGCTCCTGCATCACCTGCTGCATCTCCTGCATCCGGCGGCGGGTCTCCTCGTCCATGAGCTGGTTCTGCTCCATCGTCTCCTGGAGCTGCTGCATCCGTTCCTGCAGCGTCTCAGACTGGCGGCCGAGGTCCTGCTGGCGCCGCTGGAGCTCCTGCAGCTGGCGCTTGGATTCCCAGTCGGGCGTGGGGTCGCGGCGGAGCTCGTCGCGGAACTGCTCGAACCGTTCCGAGGCCTCATCGGCGTCCTGGCGGAGTTCGTCGAGCGCCTCGCGGGTGGAGTCGCGCTGGGCCTGGGCGGACTGGATGCGCTGCGCGAGGGAGGGGAAACGGAGCGTCACGACGGGCGTCCGGGCGCGCTGGCGGCGCGGGCCGTTGTCCACGACCTCGCCGAACAGCTCCACCGCATCGCCCGGCCCGATGCCTGAAGGCGCGAACTGGACGGCCACGTCTTGCGCGAGTGGACGCGCGCGAAGCGGGAGGCGGGTTCGGCGGATCGGGCCGCGGTCGTCGCCCCGAACGATCCGGTACACGAGCGTGCCGCTGGAGAACCCGAAGTCGTCCGTCACGCGGAACGCCAGCGGGGTGGGAGCGCCGGAGAGCGAGGCCCCGGCCCCGTCCACGAGCGCGATCTGCGGGGGCGCGTCGCCGAGGACGCCGAGCGTGTACTCCGCCGGGTTCGCATTCGCGACACCCGCGGCGGTTTCGAGGTGGAGCGTGTAGCGCCCGCTGCGCCGGACGGGGAAGCGCCCCGTCGCGCCCTCCGGGCCGACCGCCAGCGGCACGCGGGTGAGCGTGCTGTCGTCCCAGCGGATGCGGACCTCGCCGCGCGCCGTCGGCTCGCCCGCCAGCCCGACGCTCAGGCGGACGGTGGAGCCGGCGAGCGCGGTGACGTCGCCCACGCCCTCGGGGAGCGCTCGCGCCTCGCGGCCGGCGTAGCCCGGCGGAATCACGGTGACCGTGAGCCCCCGGACGAGCGGCCGCGCCACGACGCGCGCCTCGTACCACGGGCTGACCACGCCGAGCACCCGCACGCGGTACTCGACCGACTGGCGGAGGTCGCCGAGCGTGTGGGTCCATCGGGTGTCGTCTCCCAGGCGGAGGCGGTGGGTCTCGACGGCGCGCTCGCCCGCGCGGCGAACCTCTAGCGTGGCCTCGGCGGGCCAATCGCGGCCGGACGGCCGGGCGACAACCTCGACGGCCTCACCGCGGACCACCTCGATGTCGCCGGGCTCGACGGCGATCTGGAACGGGGCGGGCGGGTAGAACGCCTCGCCAGGGGAGAGGAGCCGGCCGGCGGCGGCCTCGAACGGGCCGGGCACCGCGACGAGCGCCAGCGCGAACCCGAGGGCCGGCACGAGCGCCCACGGAAGCGCCTTCCGGATGCGGCTCGCGTCTTCGGCCTTCTCGACGGGTACGCCTTCGACCTCGCGCGCGAGGGAATCCGCGGCCGCGGCCTGCAACGCGCTCGCCCCGACGGTTCGCCCGGTCTGGAGGTCGAGCAGCGCGAGGAGCCGGTCACCCGCGCCGGGCTGGTAGCGGTCCGCGCGGTGCGCGACGGTCTCGGGTTCCATCCCCGGCAGCAGGCCGAGCCCCCGGAGCACCGGCGGCACCACCCACGCCCCGATGAGGCCGACCGCCAGCGCGGCGAGCGACCAGAACAGCAGCGTCCGCAGCCCGACCCCCAACCAGAGCGCGCCCTCGACCGCCACACCGATCAGAAACGCGACCCCGACGCCCGCCACGACGAGCAGCAGCCCCCGCGCAGCCTCGGCCGTGCTCCACCGGAGCCGCGCGGCGCGGAGCCGCTGGCGGACGTCGGCGGAGCGGGGTGGGGGAGTGGGCATCGGGTCAGAAGCTAGAGGCACGGGACGAAGCGGCGCACTGGATTGACGCGGAGGGGCGAGTGGGTATTGCGTTCGGCCTCGGAACCGTCGTCAACGGTTCGGCAGCCCCGGAGACGGCGCCTCGCGAGTAGCTTCCGGCGTCCCCTCCCGTCTCCCGTGTCCGACGCCGCTCCGGCCCCCACCCCTCCGCCCCGGCCCCCCCGCGAGCGCCCGCTCATCGAGGTCCGCAATGCTGCGGTCAGCTACCGCGATCCCTCCGGGGCGCGCGTGGAAGTCGCGCAGGACCTCAACCTCACGTTGCACCGGGGGGAGATGGTCTACCTCATCGGCCCGACGGGGAGCGGGAAGTCCAGCTTGCTCAAGCTGCTGTACATGGACGTAAAGCCGGAGTACGGGCTCGTCCGCGTGGGGCCGTACCAGTCCGACACGACCAAAGCAGCCGATATCCCGTTCCTCCGCCGCTCGCTCGA
>DUBD01000213.1:0-1768 GCA_012960515.1 Bacteroidota bacterium
CGCGAAGCCGCGCACCATCTCCGGCACGTTCACGTCCAGGCCGAACTTGCCCATCGCGGCGGAGAGGAAGCTGACGTAGGTCGGCGCGTTGTCCAGCACGCCGGAGAGCACACCCGTCCCGAAGTAGAACGACGTGACGCCGAGAGCGTCGGCGTTGCCCGCCGCGAAGGCGCCGATGAGCGTCAGCGCGGGCTGCATCGTGAGGAAGATGCCGATGAACAGGAAGCCGACCTCCTTGATGGGCTCGAAGTTGAAGTCGTTGCCCCGGAGGATGGCCTTGTCCGCGGTCTTGTAGGCGAAGAACGCCACGAGCCCCATGATGACCTCGCGGATGCCGAACGGGAGGTGGTAGGTGCCGATCAGGTCGAGCGGGGTGCCCTCCAGCGCGGGGATCACCTTCGGGTCGATGAACACGGCCGCGATCACAACCGCCAGCCACGCGAAGCCGACCGTGCCCTCAATCTCGAGCTTCTTCGGGTTCGGACCGCGCGACGAGAGCGGGACGCTCGTCTCTCCGCTGCGGACGTCGTCCACGTCCTGCACGTTCGGAGCCTCGGGGATGTAGTCCGCGCCGGGGGTGTCGCCCGGGACCACGTCCTGCCCGGCGGACTCCGCCGCACCGCGCACGCTGACGGCCTTGTTCCGGCTGTCCACCACGTAGAAGACGGCCGCCAGCAGGAGGATCGTCGGCAGCCAGATGTACCAGACGTGGGTGACGGTCCAGAAGAACGGAACGCCGCGGAGGAAGCCGAGGAACAGGGGTGGGTCCCCGATCGGCGTCAGCGCCCCGCCGACGTTCGAGACGAGGAAGATGAAGAAGATGATGTGGTACGCCTTCAACCGCCCTGCGTTGAGCCGCATGTACGGGCGGATGAGCAGCATGGACGCGCCCGTCGTCCCGATGAAGTTGCTCAGCACCGCGCCCACCAGGAGCAGGACCGTGTTGGCGCGAGGCGTCCCGGCGAAGTCCGTTTTGATCAGGATGCAGCCGCTCGCGACGTACAGCGAGCCCAGCAGCGCAATAAAGGCGAAGTACTCCTCCGCCGCGTGCAGGATCGGGATGCCGTCTCCCAGCACGAGGAGGTAGTACGAGGCCACGAGCAGGCCCAGCGCGATGGCCACTTTCGGGTAGTGGTGGTGCCAGAAGTGCGCGTAGAACAGCGGCCCCGTCGCGATCATCAGGAGGAGAACCACGAACGGGATGACGAGCCAGACGGGCGGGAGCGCGCCGTGATGGCCGCCATCGGCGCCGTGGCCCTCGCCGTCTCCGTGGGCTTCGTCCGCCAGCTCGCCGGCGGCGCCGATCTCGGCGGCTTCGTCTTCGGTGTCCAGCGCTTCCACGCTGGGAGGAGCGTCCTGGACCTCTTCGGCCTGCTCCACAAGGGGCGCGGGAGCGTTGGGCTCGGCCTGCGCGGCGGCGGGCAGAGCGCCGCCCAGAGCCAGGAGCAGGGCGAAAGCGAGAGGTGCGAGGCGTCGCATGAGGGGCGGGTCGGGTGGTGGGTTACTCAGCCGGGGCAACGGCGGGAGCGGTCGCGATTTCCTCGGGCCAGACGATCTCGACGGCGACGACCTCGTCCGCGCTGGCGGCCTCCACCGCCAGCCGCTTGGCCTCCACGGTCTGCAGAATGCTCTCGACGCCCCGCTCGCTGAGCGCGAGGAACGGCGCCGGCGCGAAACCGAGGAGCAGCATGAGCGCTGCCATCGGAACCAGGATCCCGATTTCGCGGCCGTTGAGGTCCTTCATCTCGCGGTTCGCCTCGTTCGTGAG
>DUBD01000213.1:1904-2480 GCA_012960515.1 Bacteroidota bacterium
GAGCCGATGAGGATCATGAACTCGCCCACGAAGCCATTGAGGCCCGGGAGGCCGGCGCTGGCGAAGACGCTGAACAGCATGAAGAAGGTCAGCACTGGGACGGACTTCGCGATGCCGCCGTAGTCCGCCATCGCGCGGGTGTGCCGCCGCTCGTACATCATGCCGATGATGAGGAAGAGCGCCCCCGTGGAGATGCCGTGGTTGATCATCTGGATCAGCGCGCCCTGGACGGCGGTCGTCTGGAAGGCGAACAGCCCGAGGACGACGAACCCGAGGTGGGACACGGAGGAGTAGGCGACGAGCTTCTTCGCGTCCGTCTGCGCGAAGGCGACGAGCGCGCCGTACACGATCCCGATGACGGCCAGAATGGCGACCCACGGGGCCGCGGCCATGCTCGCGTTGGGGAAGAACGGCAGCACGAACCGGAGCAGGCCGTAGGTGCCCATCTTCAGGAGCACTCCTGCGAGGATGACGCTGATGGCCGTCGGCGCCTCGACGTGGGCATCAGGAAGCCAGGTGTGGAAAGGGAACATCGGGATCTTGATCGCGAAACCGATGAAGAGCCACACCCAGACC
>DUBD01000214.1:0-14282 GCA_012960515.1 Bacteroidota bacterium
CTGTTCTACCGCGCGCGGCCGGCTCCTGGTCTCTGCTTCGCACGGCCACCGCGGCACCCTCGCGTCGCGCTGGCGGAAGCTGTCGCCAGCCGGTGGCGGCGGCACTCCGGTCGGGCTCTCCTCTTCCGCGGCTCCGGCGCGTTGGCGTCCGCCTCCGCAGCCCAGAGCGTTGTCACGTTCCGGCCGCGCGCAGTAGAACCCGCCGCTGCAGGCCGACGCGAGGCGCGGGGCGCGTTCGCTCGCGCACGTCCCCGCGCCTACTTTCGCACGTCCATTCCTCGTGCCCTCAGTTCGCGCGGCTGAGCGGCCCTCTGTTCTGCCGCGCTCCACCGTTGAGCAAACTCCCACTGGCTCTTTTCCTCATGGTGCTTTCCGGCTGCTCTGCGCATGAGGTGGTTCGAGATCCGGGAGCAGGTCGGATCGCTCCCCCTCCGCCAGTCTGCTTCGACATGACGCAGCAGGAGTATGAGTCCGGCCTCGCGTCTGGGGAAATCCGCGACTACTTGGAAGCGTGGGAGCACAACTACAGCCAGCACATCTCATGCGGCCTCTTCGCCTACTACCTCCAAGCGGCGGGGCAGTGGTACCTCACGGATCAGCCCGAGAGTACCGAGGCGTACCAAGTGCTTTACCTCCCGCCTTTCTCCCGGCCCGTGCTGCTGCGCGTCGTAGCCAGTCGCGGTCGGTCTCCAATGGTTTCTGCTGTCCTCATGAGTGGACCCGGTGCTGACGACCCGGGCCAGATCGACCGCGCCACATCTCGCCCCATGTCGCGTTCGGAATGGTTGCAGTGGTCGCGCCTCCTGGATCAGCTTGGCTTCTGGTCGGCAGAATCGCCGTTTAGCGATGAACCGGTGGCCTGCTTCGACGGTGTGACCTACCTGTTTGAAGGCGCCCGATTCGAGCGCGGCGCAGGTATCCAGAACCGTGTCAATCACAAGGTTTGGTATCCGCACTGTCCGAGAGGAGACGTCGCTGACGGGTTGTGGGAGGCCACATCGTTCCTTCTCGGTCTCACTCAGACCTATCCCCGTGAGCAGTAGCACGCGCGGCAGAACCCACCGCTGCACGCCGACACCATGCGCTGGGGCAGTTACGTGGGGGGTCTCACGACCAAGGTCCACCTCGACACCGACCGGCATCGGTTCCCGCTATCGGCCATAGTGATGCCGGGGCAGCGGCGCGACTCGACGCAGTACGAGACTGCGCTCGACGCCGTAGCCTCACGCCAAAGCCTCCGATCAGACGCACCCTCGTCTCGGACGAAGCTCGCCGACCGCAGGTGCGATGTCCGTTGCATCCGCGGCTGGCGGCGCCGGAGAGAGATCGGGGCCGTGTTTCCCGCCAAGCGTAACCGTGTTTGTCGGTTGGGCTACGACCGTGCGGCGTATCGAGAGCGGAATGAGGTGGTGCGAGCGCTGGGCCACCTCGAGGAGCATCGGCGGGTCGTGAGGCGTCGGGAGAAACGGGCTCGGAGCTTCTGAACGAAGCTCAAGCTGGCCTTCGTGGTCCGCTATCTGCGGCTCCTCGAATCACGAGACAGGGCATAGGTCACAGGCCCTTCTCAGTGTCGTAAGGCTCACGCTCGCCGAACGCGGACTGCTGCCCATCGGGGGGCTCCAAGCTGAGTTGATCGCGTTCGCAATGGTTACACATCTAGCGCGATGGCCCGTCACGCGCGCCACCCGTCGCACCACAAACGGCGGTATACCCCCTCACAGCAGACCGACTCTCATACGTCGGGGTCGCCTGCGCTCAGAAGGCAGGCCACAACGCCCCCACCGCTGGCGGCACCCCCCGCCAGCGGTGGAGCAGAGGTCAGCCGGGGAGGACTTTGTCAAGCAGCCCGCCCGACGCCGCGCCCTCCTGGCCCTTCTGGACCGGTGCCTTCGGGCTTGCCATTCCGAGGTCCGGGACCTCGCCACGCGGGGTCATCCGCTCGATGGAGAACGTCGAGCGACCGTCGAAGCTCTCGCCGGACGACCAGTTGCCTTCGGGCTGCGGGACTGACTCGTCTTTGCCGAACGTGAGGAACGTGTAGTTGAACTCGTCTGGCTCGATGCTCTGATCGAAGGTGTTCGGGATGGGATGGTTCTCCCGTCCGCCGAGCTCTTCCCATGCCGCGAGCCACTGGTTCTGGTGCATGGTGTCGCGTGCGACGAGGAACGAGAGCATGTCCTTCATGCCCTTGTCGTCGGTCATCTTGTAGAGCTGGCAGGCGAGCATCCGCCCCGTGGATTCCGCGACAGCGTTGGCGAGCATGTCCGCGGCGACGTTCCCGCTCGCGTAGACGTGCGAGCAGTTGAACGGGACCCCGCTCGCGTCAACGGGCATGGCCGCCATCGCCGTCGTGATCACGTGCTGGACGTTCATCCCGCCCAGGACCGCCGCCACGGCGTCGTCTTCGGCCGCGGCCTCCTGCTCCTCGACGGGCGCGCCCTCGAGATTGAGCGCGACGGCCGTCGCGAGCATTTCGATGTGCCCCATTTCCTCGGTGCCCGTCTCCAGGAGCATATCGCGGTATTTCTTGGGCCCGCGTGCGCCCCACGCCTGGAAGAGGTACTGGAGGCAGACGCGGATCTCGCCCTGGACGCCACCGATCGCTTGCTGGAGGGCTTTGGCGAACACGGGGTCGGGCCGGTCGACTTTGACCTCGTACTGGAGTTTGCCGCCGTCGTGGTAAAACATGATAGAAGGGGGTGTGAGAGAGGGAGAGTGCGAACCCTCCAGACCAGGGAGTGGTCCTCCGCGCGCCCGATGGATATCGAGATCGGCCAGATGCAGGGTTGCCCCCATGCGCGTCTCCTCCAACGCCCGACCCCTCGTCGGGGTGAGCGGCGGCTTCGTTACACGGCCTGGCGGTCGTTGCGCTTGGGCTCGCCGGTCAGCGGTCGCTGGGCAGATTCGGTGTGGGGGCCGGTCGGGAGTTCCAGCCTGGACCACGACCCTACCTTCGCTCCGTTCCACCTCCGTGCGGCTTGCCATCGCGGCGAAGCCGCCCACTGCGACCCGGTCCACTCGACATGGAGCCCCATTCATTCGAGGCGTCCGCCACGAAGCACGGCGTCCTGCTTCTCGTCGCGCTGGCGTTTGCGGTCAGCGGCGCTTGGATGGTGGCCGAGGGCGAAGGAGCGATCGGCTGGTTCGTGTTCGCCTTCTTCGGGCTCTGCGCAGGCGTGTTCGCTCGTGAGCTCTCCCGGTCTCAGCCACGGATCACGATAGACGACGCCGGCATCCACGACCGGACGCTCGGTGTCGGTCCCATCCGATGGGACGATATCGAAGATGCATACGCCACAAGCATCGGCGGGCACCCTTTCGTCTGCCTGGTCCTCCGTGACCCGGAGGTCTATCTCGATACCCTCAGTCCCGTACGCAGAACGCTGACTCGGGCCAACGCCGCCCTCGGGTTCCATGAGCTGTCGCTCAACCTCAGTGGCCTGCACGGGGCGAACCCGCACGAGATCCAGGCCCTCATCCTCTCAGAGCTCAACGCACGCCAGAGGGGCCAGGCCGACCGCTCGTAGCCGCCGCCAGCGGACGGCCGTGGCCTACGACCGAACAACGGACTGCGCCGTCTGCACATTCGGGTCCTCCAGCCACGGCGCACGCGTCTCGGGCTCCACCGCGTCGATGCGTGCGAGCGCACGGGCCAGCATCGCCCGCTCGGACCGCTTCCCCTGGCGGTGCATCGCCAGGCCGGTCTGAAGCTGGGCCATCGCCATCAGCTCGTCGAGCCGGAACTCATCGGCTGGAAGCGTCTCGCCAAACCGAATCGCCTCCAGGCCGGCGCGCTCTGCCCCGGGATCGTTCCCCAGCGCTGCGCGCACTTGCGCGAGCGAGGTCATCATAGAGAGGCCAGTTGAAGTTCGAGCCGCGGGAAGCATTCGCGCGATGGCGACGGTCGAATCGTAGTACGCTTCGGCCTCGCGGAGCTCGCCCGCGACTTCGAGCAGCTGGCCGAGCAACCCCATGGACTCGAACCGGCGGACGTGCCCCTCGTCGTAAACGAGCCGCGCAATGCGGACCGACCGTCGCGCGTGCGGCAGCGCCTCGCCCGGTTGGCCGGACGCCATGAGGGTGTGCGCCATCTGGGAGGAGAGCACGCCCACGGACGCTCCGTCGGGCCCTTCCGCTTCCTCGTGGAGCGTGATGGCCTGGCGCGTCATCTCGACCGCATCGTCCAGGCGGCCTTCGTGGAAGTAGGCGCGGCTGAGCGAACTGAGTGCCATGGCCTGCTCGCCTGCAGACAGCGTCCGGGACAGCTCCACCCCGCGTTTTGCCCACGCCGTCGCCGTGGGGAGGTCGCGCAGATCGCGGTACGCCCACGAGAGGCTGGCGGCGATGCTGAGCAAGAGCGAAGAGTCGGGGCGCGAGTCCAGCCGCGCGAGGGAGTCGGCGCAGGTGAGCAACGGGGCTCTCTACCTCGGCGGCGAGACCGTCATCTACGAGACGTACGACCGCACCAGCGTGGAGTCGTTTCGGGGGATGCAGCTCTGCTACCGTATCCAGTTGGATCAGCACCCTCGCGATGGCTCCTTCGCGCGCCTTCAAGGGCGGCCCCGATGCTCGCGTTCGACCACGTTCCTGGGTCACGAGACAGAGCCTGGGCTGCCCACGCACCTTGGGCCTCCCTCGCAACGGCGCTCGACCCTCGCTGGTCGGGCGCCGCGGTCGTAGTCGCCCGCCCTGCCAGCCGCTGGCGGCGACGACCGAGGCGACTGGAGCCCGGCGCTGGATCGGAGTAGCTTCCGCCGCGTACGGCAGAATGCCACCCATGCCTGATGCCTCCCTCCCCTCCGAACTGTCAGCGGACGGCGCCCGCAACGCGCGCCTCAGCGTTCGCCTCCCCGCGCAACAGAAGGCCCTCATCGAACGCGCCGCCGCGCTGAGTGGCCTCACCACAACCGCGTTCGCCGTCTCCACGCTCGTGGACCGGGCGCGGGCCGTGGTCCTGGAAGACCGGCTGACCGATCTCTCGGCGGCCGAGCGCGAGGCCGTCTTCGCCCAGGCGTACCAGGTCGTCAGCGCCTCGAGACCGGGAGACGGCCCAGCGGCGACCTCCGTTCCCACACCTCCGAGCCCCGAGCCGCCCCACGTTTCGAGCGGGGCCCCTGCGGCCTGAGCCCTCGCTCGCCCCCCTTCCGTCTGTGACCGCCTCACCCCTCCTCGACGCCTTCCGCGACTCGCCGGCTCCCCTCCTCGTGACCGGGCCCGACGGCCGCGTACTGCTGGAAAGCCGGGGGCTTCGCGAGATCCTGGGCTCCGCGAATGAGCCGGCCGGCGCCATACCCGACGCCCTCGCCCGGCTGGCGGCTGGAACCGGCGCGCCGGTACAGGTCCAGGCGGCCAGCGGAGCGGAGTACCACGCGACGGCCCACCCGCTGGCCGGGGACCAGCGGCTTGTCACGTTCGAGCCGGTGGACGCCCGAGCCCCCTCTCCTACCGGCGGTCCAGAGGCGGCGAGGGCATCGCACGACGCCCTCGCCGCCACGTCCGATGCGTTCTTCGCGCTGGACCGGGAGTGGCGGTTCACCTACGTCAACGAGCAGGCCGCACCCCTGCTCGACCGCGTGCCCGCGGAGCTCATCGGCACGAATGTCTGGGAGGAGTTCCCCGAGGCCGTCGGCTCCCCTTTCGACCACGCGTACCGGCGGGCGATTCAGACCGGAGAGCCCGCGGCGTTCGACGCCTACTACGAGCCACTGGGCCGCCACTTCGACGTACAAGCCACACCCTTCGATGGCGGGTTGGCAGTCCGCTTCCACGACGTGACGGACCGGGTACGCACCGAGGAGATGCTCCGCGAGCGGACCGACGAGTTGGAGCGCCAGACGGACGTGCTCGAAGCGGGACTCCGGCTGAGCACCACCCTCGCTGCCAACCTCGACCCCGAGCGGCTCGTGCAGGCCGTCGTCGATGCGGGGCGCGAGTTGACAGGAGCCGCGTACGCGGCCTTCTTCTACACCCCGACTGGTGCGCCGTCTCCTACGGAGCCCCCCGGTGACACCCCGGGACTGCTGTACGCGCTCTCCGGCGCCTCACGGGAGGACTTCGCGGACTTCCCCACCCTCCGGCTCACGCCGCTCTTCCGCCCCACCTTCGAGGGCGAAGGCGTGATCCGCTCCGGCGACATCACCGCAGACCCACGCTACGGGCAGCAGCCCCCACTGCACGGGATGCCTCCGGGGCACCTCCCCGTGCGGAGCTACCTCGCCGTCCCGGTCCACGGCGCCTCCCGCGAACGCTTCGAGCCAGACGACAGCTTCCAGACCGATGGCGTGGTCGGGGCGCTTCTCTTCGGGCACCCCGAGCCGGACACGTTCGACGCGGCGGCCGAGCGGGCCGCACGGACCCTCGCAGGTCAGGCCTCCCTCGCCCTCCGAAACGCCCGTCTCCACCGCGCGCTGGCGGCCGAGTTGGCCGAGCGGAAACGGGCAGAGACCGCCCTCCGCGAGAGTGAGGCCCAGTTCCGCGAGATCGCTGAGTCCCTCCCGCAGCTCGTCTGGACCACGACCCCCGAGGGCTACCACGACTACTTCAACGAACGCTGGTACCGCTACACCGGGATGCCGCGGCCGGACGAGCCCGGCGGCGAGCACGAGACGCCCCAGGGCTTCCGCTGGGCCGATTACCTGCACCCGGACGACATCGAGGTCACGAGCAAGCGTTGGTCCCACTGCCTCGCTACGGGCGAGCCGTACGAGGTGGAGTACCGCTTCCGGCGGGCGTCCGATGGGGAGTACCGCTGGTTCATCGGCCGCGCCGCGCCCCTGCTGGACGCCGAAGGCCGGATCGCGAAGTGGTTCGGGACCTGCACGGATATCGAGGACCAGAAGCAAGCGGAGGCAGCGCTCCGCGCGAGCGAGGCCACGCTGGAAGCCGTCCTTGACGCGCTCCCCGTCGGCGTCGTCGTCGCGGACGCGCGGGGGCGGGTGGTCCGCGACAACGCCGCCAACCGCGAGTTGTGGGGCGTCCCCCCGGACACCGCCAGCTGGCGGGAGTATTCGGAATGGGAAGGCTACTGGCCCGAGTCCGGCGAACGGATCCAGGCCGCGGAGTGGGCCATGGCGCGGACGCTCCGCACGGGCGAGATCGTCCGCAACGAGCTCTGCGAGATCGCGCCGTTCGGCGGCGGGCCCCATCGGTTCATGCTCAACAACGCCGCCCCCGTGCGAGACTCGGACGGCCGCATCACGGCCGGCGTGATCGCGCAGGTGGACGTGACGGAGCGGCGGATGCAGGAGGAGGCGCTGCGCCAGAAGAACGCCGAGATGGAGCGGTTCGCCTACACCGTCTCGCACGACCTCAAGTCCCCCCTCGTCACCGTGACGGGCTTTCTCGGCCTCCTCAAGTCGCACCTCGCGGCCGGACGGACCGAGAAGGCAGTCGAAGCCGCAGACCGCGTCCTCGGCGCCGCCGACCGGATGGGCCGCCTCATCGAAGACCTGCTCGACCTGAGCCGGGCCGGTCACTCGCTCGGTGACCCGGAGCCCGTCGAGCTCGGCGAGCTGGCGGGCCGGATCGCGGCGGACCTCTCGGTGCAGGCGCGAGGCGCGGGTGGCGAGCTCTCCGTCGCTCCCTCGCTCGGGACGGTCCTCGCGGACCGGACGCGGCTGGGCGAAGCCATCGAGAACCTGCTCTCCAACGCCGTCCGCTATGGACTCGGTGGGGGTGGCACCCGCATCGAGGTCCGCTCCGAGAGGGCCCGGGGCGGCGGCCTCCGCCTGATCGTAGAGGACGACGGGCCGGGCGTGCCTCCCCCCTACCGCGAGCGCGTCTTCGGGCTGTTCCAGCGCCTCTCGCAAAAGACCGAGGGGACTGGCGTCGGCCTCGCTGTCGTCGCCCGCGTGATGGAGGTGCACGGCGGCACGGCCCATGTGGAGAGCGCCGGTGGACCGGAGGGCCGCGAGGGCGCCCGCTTCGTGCTGACCTTCCCTCGCGAGGCGGTCGCCGCCAGCGCGCAGCGCCGCCCACCGCCGTCTCCCCCCGAGGACGCCTAAGCGCCCGCCCCCTCCCAGCGTCGCCACCCGGCGCCGACCCCGACGTGGCACACGATTCGCACATCTGAACGACTCTCCCCGGTCATGCTCACCGCTCCCTCCATCCGCCCCCTCCACGTCCTCCTCGTAGAAGACGACGACGACCACGCGGAGCTGACGACGCTCGCGCTGGAAGCCCACGACGAGCGCCACCGCGTCACCCGGGCGCGAGACGGCGCCGAGGCTCTCGACTTGCTGTTCCAGCGGGGCGACTACGCCGACGCCGACCGACCCGACCTCGTGCTCCTTGACCTCAACCTTCCACTCGTCTCGGGCCTGGAGGTCCTCGAGCACGTCAAGGCGGACGAAGCGCTCCGCGCCCTCCCGGTCGTGGTCCTGACGACGAGCGACACCGAAACCGACCGGGTCCGCGCAGGACGCCATCACGCCAACAGCTACCTCGTGAAACCGGTGGACTTCGCAAAATTCGAGGCCATGATCCGCGAGCTCGGTGACTACTGGGCCCGGTGGGACCGGCTCCCCTGTTGACCCCTCTGACCTCTCCCTTGATGACAGATCGCCCACCGATCGAAGGGGCCGACGCTCTTCCCCTCGACGACCTCGTGGCCGAGGTGGTCGAGACGGCCGATGCGGGTCCGCTTCGCGTCCTCCTGCTGGAGGACAACGACGACCACGCGGCCCTCGTGGAGGCGCTGCTGGAGGGTGTCACGCCCGAGGTGACGCTCGTCCGCGCGCGGACCGCCGTGGAAGCGGTGGAGCACCTGCGCGCCTCCCCCCACGGCCCCGCGTTCGACGCCGTCCTCGCGGACCAGCAGCTCCCGGACTCCTCGTACTGGGAAACCATCGAGCGGCTGGCGGACGCCGCGGCCGGCGTTCCGGTCGTCGCCCTGACGTCCCTCGGAGACGACGCCGTTGCCCTGGACGCGGTACGCAAAGGCGCGACGGACTACCTCGTCAAGTCCGAGCTGACGCCGGACCTCCTCCGCCGCACGCTCCGGCACGCGGTGGAGCGCTCGCGCCGGGACGCCGCACTGCGCGAGGCCAACGAGGTCCTGCGCCACACGCTCCGGCACGTCCGCCAGATGCAGGCGCAACTCGTGGAGCAAGAGAAGCTGGCCGGACTCGGGCGGCTCCTCGCCGGCGTGGCCCACGAGCTCCGCAACCCCCTCGGCCTCGCCGTGACCGCCGCCGAAGGGATTGAGGAGGAAGCCGATGCGCTCGTCTCGGCGCTCGAAGGCGATGACCTCGGGCGCGACGCCCGAGAGGCTCTCACGCACGTCCGCGAAGCCGCCACGCGCGTCGCGGAGAACGGGCGGCGGGCAGACGGCGTGGTCCGCGCCATGTACGAGCACGCACGGGGCGTGGACGGCGAGTTCCAGCCGGTCGCACTCCCCGCGGTGGTTCAAGCCGCCCTCGCGCAGGCCTCCAGCCCCTCGCTCCGCCGCACCGACGTAGAGGTGGACGTGGATGGCATCGTGGTGCGGGGTGTGGGCTCGGCCCTGGCGCGGATGCTCGCGAACGTGGTGGACAACGCCGCGTTCGCCGCGCGCCGCGCTGCCCGCCAGCGCGGCGATGGAACGCCCGGACGCGTCCGAGTCACCGCCACAGAGCACGCCGACGCCGCCGGCCGGCCGGCCGTTCTCCTCACCGTGGAAGACGACGGCCACGGGCTGGTGGGCGAGGCTGGGCGCGTGTTCGAGCCGTTCTACTCCGCGTGGGGTTCGTCTCGACGCGTCGGGTTGGGGCTCACGCTGGCGCGCGCCATCGCGGTCAGCCACGGCGGAACGATCGAGCTCGGGCCTTCACCGCTCGGCGGCCTCTCGGTGCGGATCACCTTCCCACGGGAGGGGCACCCGGGCCCCGGGCGACCCGCCGTCTGATCCTCCACTCCCGCTCCCCCCATCCGCCAGCGGCTGGCGGGGAGCGCGGGCGTTCGCTAGGCTCTGTCTGGTGATTCGGAGCGAGGCCGAACGCGAGGACCGGGGGCGGCCCGCGAGGAGCGTGAAGCAGACGTAGCTCGCGCTACGGCGATGGAGCGCGACGCGGCGGGACGGCCCGGGGCCGCGTGTAGGCCGATCTGGATTCGCCAGACAGAGCTTAGATGGAGGCGCGGAGCGAGTCCGCGACCTCCTTCGCGGTCGCGCGGGCGGAGCGCCCCACGCCGATGAGCGTGGCGGAGGCGAACCCCGTCCACGAGCCGTAGCCCACGAGCCAGAGCTGTGGCTCCGCGACGGACCTCGTGCCGGTCACGTTCACACGGTCCGTTCCCAGCCCGAGGCCCTTCAGGAAGCCAAGCGCCGGACGGAACCCCGTGCACCATACGATGGCATCGACGGGCTCTTCGCGCCCATCTGGCCACACCACGCCCGTAGGCGTGAGCCGGGAGATCGGCGGACGGAGATCCTGCAGGCGCCCGGCCTCCAGCGCGTCGCGCACCGGGGGCACCTGCACCACGTCGGCCAGTCCGTAGGGCCGAGCGTCCGGTTCCCCTCGCTGTTGGGCGTGGTATCGCGCCGTCGCGGCATCGAACAGCACGCGGCCGTCCACGTCGGCCGGGAGGAACCGCGGTTCATGCTCCACCACCCACGAGGCGTCCGCGATGCGGGAAAGCTCCGCGAGGATCTGCGCTCCGGAGTTTCCGCCGCCCACCACCAGGACCCGTTGCCCCGCAAAGGGCTCGGGCGAGCGGTACGCCGACGAGTGGAGCTGCCGCCCCCCGAAGGACCCGCGACCGGGAACGTCGGGAATCCAGGGGCGCGCGGCCGTACCTGTCGCGGCCACGACCGCCCGCGCTCGGACGTCGCCGCGGTCGGTCACCAGGCGGAGCCGCTCGCCCTCGCGCTGAACGTCTTGCACGCAAACGGGCCGGACGACGGGAAACTCGTAGCGGGCCTCGTAAGCCGCGAGGTAGTCCACCACGTCGTCCCGGTGCGGGTACTCCGGCGGCGGCGCGTCTTTCGTCGCGAGGTGCCGGGGAAACAGGTAGCCCGGCAGCGACGACCACTCCGCCGGGGAGAACAGCCGGAGCGAGTCCCAGCCCTCCCGCCATGCCCCGCCGGGCGCCTCGCGATTGTCCAGCACCGCGAACGTGGCATCGAGCCGCCGGAGCTCACGCGCGAGGTGGTAGGCGACCGCCAGCCCCGACTGACCGCCCCCCACGATCACCACGTCCCGCTCCCCGAACGGGAGTCCGACGGGCGCTTCCGCCAGCGGATCGGGGGCTTGCTCGGACGAGAGAGAACCGGGGGGCGAGACAGGCATCGGAGGCAAGGCTGAGGCGGCGCGAACCGGGGCCGCCCTGCCCTGTTCCCGTCCCGCTGGCGGAGCCGGTGAGCGAGCGGCACCGGGTGCGCCTTGTGGAGATCGGTACCTTGGCGGAGCCTACGACCCGATCCATGAGCGTCACCATCCGCGACGTCGCGAGCCGCGCGGGCGTCTCGATCTCCACCGTCTCCCGCGTCCTCAACGGCACCTCGCCCGTCCGCGAGGAGAAGCGTCAGCTCGTCCTCGAAGCCGCCGACGCGCTCGGGTACTCGCCCAACCCGGCGGCGCTCAGCCTGCTGAGCAAGAAAACCGGCGGGCTCGGCGTGCTCCTCCCGTTCGTCGGCGGGGAGTTCTTCTCAGAGCTCCTCAACGGCATGGACGAGGCCGCGCAGGAGCTGGGCATGTTCCTCCTCGTCTCCACCTCGCACCGCCAGCCGGGCGAGTTCCGCAAGGCCATCGCGGCGCTGGACAAACGCGTGGACGGCCTGGTCGTCATGGCGCCGGAGCTGGCGCGAGAGGAGGCCGCCTCCCTCCTCCGCACCAAGACGCCCGTCGTCTTCCTCAACACCGACGCCCGCGGACTGGAGGCGGACGTGTTCAACTTCGACAACCACGCCGGGGCCCACGCGCTGACGGAGCACCTCCTGCGTGCAGGCCACGAGCGGATCGCGCTCATCGCCGGACCGCAGGACGCGCACGACGCCCGCGAACGCCTCCGCGGCTACACCGACGCGATAACGGCCGCCGGCCTCTCCACCGACGGTCTCGTGTACAGCGGCGGCTTCACGCGCGAGGCCGGCTTCTCTTGCGCGATGGAGATCCTGGAAGCCACGCCGCGTCCCAGCGCCATCCTCGCAGCAAACGATTACTGCGCGCTGGGTGCCATCAGCGCGCTCCATCAGGCGGGTGTCGAGATCCCGGACGAGATCGCCGTGTGCGGGTTCGACGGGCTCGCGAGCGCGGCCTACAGCGTTCCCCCGCTGACCACGGCGCGCGTGCCGGTCCAGGAGATCGGATACCGCGCGATCCGTCGGCTGGCGGCGCGTGTGGACGGGAACGCGAGCGACCACGAGCAGCAGGTCGTCCCGGTCGATCTCGTGATTCGAGGGTCGAGCGCCCCGGCTCCGGAGGCGGTCGAGGCGTAGCGCAGGAGGGCCGCCAGCGGGTGACGTCCCTCTCGGAAGAACCGCCAGCGGCGGGGAACTCTTGCTATGAAAAGGTTTTCGAGCCTATGTTGAAAGCCCTTCCAGGACTCCCTCCACGCCCCCCGTTGCCATGACTCCTTCGCGACTCCTCTCCGCTGCTGCCTTCTCGGCCGCCTCCCTGTTCGCCACCGCGCCCTCCGCGCAGGTCGTCATCGACGACTTCGAAAACGGCATCGGGCCGGACGAATTCGTGTTTGCCGGCGCTGAGCCCGGCGTGCTCTCCCTCACGACGGATACGCCGGACGGCTCCGGCTCGGCCGTCCAGTTCGACGTGGATGCCGACGACTACGGCGGCTTCACCGGCTTCGGCCAGCCCGTCGAAGGCGGCGCGCTGGATGTCACGGGCCTCCTGAACCCGGTCGTCACGTTCGACGTGGCCGCGACCGGGACCTTTACGCTGGAGGTCAACTTCCAGAACACCGGCGGCGGCGGCGAGGGCGAGATCCGCAACGCGCTCCGCTTCGACGGGGGCACGGACGGCTACCAGACCTTCCGCCTCACGCTGCCCTCCTTCTTTACCACCAACGCCGAGACCTTCGAGTACGACGACGTCTTCCAGTACGTCTTTACCGTGCTGGACGCGACCGGCGACGGGGACTCGGGCACGACCGAGACGAGCGTCCGGATCGACAACGTGCAGGTCGTCGAAGGGCTCGGCTTCGAGACCAGTCTCTCCGCGTTCGACTTCGACAGTGGGGACCTCTCAGCGTTCTTCTTCTTCGCAGGCGGCGAGGGCATCACGGCCGCTCCCACGGCCGACACGCCCGACGGCTCCGCCAACGCTTTCAACGGCACGCTGGACGGCGATGAGTTCGGCGGCTTCGCCGGCTTCGGCGCCACCCTCGATGGCGCCCCCATCGACGTGACCGGCACCGAATCGCTCAACTTCTTCCTCCGCGCCAACGGCGCCGCAACCCTGGAGGTCAACATCCAGACCGACGCAGCCTCGGGCGGGAACGAGATCCGCGAGCGAATCGCGCTGAGCGATACCGAGGGCGAGTACCGGATGTTCAGCATCCCGTTGGAGGCGTTCATCCAGAGCTCCGCCAACCCGGCGAACCTCGCGAACGTCTACAACCTCGTGTTCACACTCGTGGACATCCCCGGGGACGGCGACACGGGAACGTCGGAGTTCTCCTTCGACCTCGACGGAGTCGGCTTCGGCATCCAGGCACCCGCCGTCGCAGCCGAAGCACTCCCCGAGGTCCTGGGCGCTTCACCGGTCGTGTACCCCAACCCGACCACCGGCGCCGCGACGGTCTCCTTCGAGTTGACCGAGCCCGCTGCGCTCCAGGTGGACGTGTTCGACGTGCTCGGCCGCCGCGTTGCCACGCTGGCGGAAGGTCCGCAGGCCGCAGGCCCCGTCCAGCTGGCGGTCCCGTCCGGCACGCTCGTGCCCGGGACCTACCTCGTCCGTCTCCAGACCGAGGCCGGCGCTATCTCTACGCGACTGACCGTCGCGCGCTAGCCTCCTACCGGGCGGCGCGGTGGGGTCATACGCCGCGCCGCCCGATGCCTCGTGTGCTCATGTCGTCAGCCCTCACCCGCGCCGTTCGAGGCGCGGCCCTCGCCTTCCTCGCCTCCGCCCCCGGCGCGATCGCCCAGACGGGCGCTCCCGACGCGCGGGCGTTCCGCCCGAGCGAGGCGCAGCCGGCTGACACGTCCGCTTCTGCGCTCGCGACCCGCCCAGTCGAGCCGCCAGCGCGGCGCGCGTCCCCCCTCCTGCTCGACACGACGACCGTCCGTGCCCTGCGCGACACGACCGAGCGGGTCCGGGAGCGTCCCCTCCCGCTGACCGTCTTCGGGTACT
>DUBD01000214.1:14292-14730 GCA_012960515.1 Bacteroidota bacterium
GCGCGCTCGCCATGATCAATCCTCAGCTCGCGCAGCACGCGCCCGAGCTGGTCAAGTGGGTTAGCCGCAGCGACGCCGCGGAGGGCGACGTGGTCGAGCTCGCCGGCGTGGGCGACGGCTACCGCGAGCCCATGCTCTCCGTGAGCGTCCTCGGCCGCCCCAACGGCCGCTCCAGCTTCGGCACGGAGCTGTTCGTCTACACGCCGTACGACGGGCTCGGGACGGAGAACAACACCGTCTCGCTCAACCTCGGCGTCAACCTCTACGGCAACTTCCGGACGGAGGCCGGCACCTACGGCGTCCGCGCGGGCGGCATCCACTGGTACAACCTGAGCCCGTTCACGATCGGCGTGTATCAGGTGCTGGACCGGTTCTCCATCTTCGACCGCACCCCGTGGGAGGGCGTCGATGGCGCGCAGAAGTACGCGAACTACTTCG
>DUBD01000215.1 GCA_012960515.1 Bacteroidota bacterium
GATGGAGGCCCCGGGCGGAGACCCGGCCGCGCCGTGCGGCGCCTGCGGAGGGCGCGGCCACCTCGCGGCGGCGTGCCCGACCGCGGCGGCCGCGGCGGAGGCGAGGCGCATGGTGCGCCCGGCCTCGCTGCCTCCGGCGGCCCGGACGCAGCAGCCCGCGGCGGCGCCGGTGACGGCAGAAGCGGGAGGTGACCCGGTGCTCGCCGCGCTGGCGGAACAGAGCAGGGCGCTCGCCGCCATGCTGGACCAGAAGGACCGGAAGCGCGACGAGAACGGCCTCCGCTCCACGATGAGGATCCACCCGCATGTGGAGTGGCCGATGTGCGGGGATGCGGACGACGACGTCAGGGCGCACGTCGAGGAGTTCGAGGACATCATCGCGATGGCGAGCGACGGCCGGGGGATGGCGCCGAGCGAGCGGCTGCGGACCTTCGGCCAGACCTTGAAGGGCACGAAGAAGGCGACGTTCAAGGTGTCCTTCCGCGAAGCCAGAGAGAGCGGCCGGCTCGCGGACGAGCCCGAGAAGATCTACGAGGAGATCAAGGCGCAGCTCGTCGGCTACACCGAGACGAAGATGGAGAGGCAGGCGCGGGCGCTGCGGGAGTTCAACTCGCTGAATCGTGGCGGGCTGTCTCATCAGGCCTACCAGGCGCAGTGGGACCACGCGCTGGCCACCCTCACGTCGCTCTCCCTGCCCCGGTCGGGCGAGGAGCTCTTCCTGGCCTACATTGAGAAAATAGGCCCGAGACGCCGAGCCGACGTGATGAAGGACGTTCGGGAGTGGGCAAGCGTGGAAGACGCGAGCATTAAGGAGATGCGGAAGGCGAAGACCTGGCGGGAGGCGTCGATGCTCTGTCGTGAGCTGGACGCGTTCACCGATGAGAACAGGCGCTTGGGCGAGGGCCTCTTCGCCGTCGCGCCGAGCAGGGGCGCGCAGGCCATGAACCCCGGCGTCTTCGCGTTCGACCGTGGTAACGGCGCCGCTAAAGCGCCGGCTGACGGCTGCTGGACCTGCGGCGGGGCGCACTACGCCCGCGATTGCCCGCAGGCGCCGGCGGGAGGCAAGGCCGCGGGTAAGGGCGGCGGCCGGCCCGGCGGTGGCAAGGCCGGAGGCGGCCGCGGTGGTGGCCCCGGCGGCCCCAGCGGTCAGGGCGGCGGCCCGGGTGGCCAGGGCGGCGATGGAGGCGCCGGCGGCCAGGGTCTTCGGAGCAAGAACAAGCACAGCTGTAAGCACTGCGGGGGCCGGGATCACGAGGAGAAGCTCTGCCCGAAGGCGGCCGCGTGCCGTCGAGACGCGGTGAACCGGTGCGAGTCGGAGTTCACTCGGACCGGAGTGGGGTGCTCGCTCTGCGGCCAAGGGTCGCACCGGAAGGAGCACCATCGCCTGGCGGCGCAGGACGCGTACTGCACTGAGGGCGTGAACCAGTTTGGAGGTAAGGCCAAGGGCAAAGGCAAGGGCGGCAAGGGTGATGGACACCAGCCGCGAGGACGCAGCGAGGAGCGGTGGAACCGCGAGAGCAACGGCGGTAACGCGCAGTGGCGTGAAAGCACGCCGGATGGCCGACACGTGAAGCTGAACAAGCCGTGCCGGTTGTGGGCGGCCGGCTCCTGCGCCTACGGGGACTCGTGCAAGTTCTCGCATTCCGCGGCGTGCGGCGCGGGCGTGCTGCAGGTGCAGCAGACCGCTGGAGGCGGAGCGGCCCCCGGGGAGGTCCCCTGGACGGCGGCTGCGGCTGGCCTCCCGCCGGGAAGGTCCTATACCTTTGCCGGTCCGGCGCCGGAGACGCCGGCGTACTGCGACTTCGAGGAGCTGCTGGAGCCCCCGAGCGCACCGGACGAGATGAGCTGGGACGCCATTGCGCAGGGCCTCGGTGGGCCTCAGGCGCAGGCGACAGCGGCGGCGGCCATGTTGGGAGCCGTCCGCGACGCGTTCCGCGAGAGCGAGCTCGCGCCACCGGAAGTGCCGGGCGTCGCCGACGGTGCGACGTACTTCTGCCGCGGCTGCGGTGCCATTGGCGATGGGGTCGGTAGCAATGCAGGCCTACTCTGCGACGAGTGCGGGGAGGGCGAGGCCGGTCCCTGGAGCACTTGCAGCTCAGGGGTGCTTTGCGAGGAAAGCGGAGGCGCCGACGACGGCGCCGAGGCTGGTGCATCGTCGCAGCAGCCCACTTACATCGTGTGTCAGGGGTGCGAGTCCCGCGGGCTCGTGGCGTGCGACGTCACCGTCGACGGCGGCGCCACGTTTGGCGGGTCTGAGATCATTCCTGCGTGCAGTGGTTGCGACGACGAGGACAATTGCGACCAACTGCACGCCGCGCCGTGCGACTGGAGGGCGCAGCATCGCCGGCACGCCTCGACGTGTCACAGGCACGCGCCGACCAACAAGATCCCCAAGGACGTGCGTGGCGCGTGCCACTTGTGTCGGGACC
>DUBD01000216.1 GCA_012960515.1 Bacteroidota bacterium
CCGGCCCGATCGGGCGGATGCGCGCGCGCCTGGTCGGGGTGCTGCGGGCGGTGCCGATCCGCTGGCGCATCCTGTCGATCGCGGCGCTGAACTCCGCGAACGAGCCCGTCGCCGAGCGGGGTCAAAAGCTCTACGTCGTCAACCCGACGGTGGACCCGGACGAGATGTTTGTGGCGGGGGCAGACCTCGAGACGCTCATCTACGAAGGGATGAGCATCGAGGAGGTGGATCAGGAGATCGAGCAGGTGCTCGTCGTCGCGGATGAGCGCTTCATCAGCGCGTCGCGCGATCTCGAGTCCCTGGAATCCAAGCGGGCGTTCCTGATCGGCTACTGGCGGGCCCAGGACACGGACCCGAACCCGAACGTCAACACGGCGCGCGACACGTTCTTCCGCCGGCTGAGCATCGTGCAGGACCGGTCCCGCGAGCCGCTGACGCCGGGGTTCCGGACCGAGCGGGGCCGCGTGTTCCTCAAGTACGGCCCCCCGTCGGAGATCGACCGCAACCTCGTGAACACGGAGACCATCCCCTACGAGATCTGGACGTACGAGTCCATCCCGGGCGAAGGCCGCTCGATGTTCGTGTTCGCCGACCGCCTCTCGACGGGCAACATGGAGCTCATCCACTCCGACGTGACCGGCGAGATCTCCCGCCCGAACTGGGAGGGCGACCTCTACCGCATCCGGTAGACCGCGCGATGCGCCCGAGCGCTGTCCACCCTTCCGGCTCCCCGACTGCCACGCGGTTCCCATGCTGGCGGGTTCCCCGCCTCCGTGTAGGACGAGCAGCGGTTGGCCGGGCGGGAGGGCGGTGCGCCACCATTGTCCTCGCGTACTAGTGCGCCCTGTTCTCGCGCTCACGCTCGGCGACCCCGCCGGAATCGGCCCGGAGATCGTTCTCCGGGCGGCTCGTATGCTGGACCTGCACGAGGCCGCGCGGCTCGTGGCCGTCGGCTCTGCTGACGGGCTTCGCGCCCAGTCGGAGGCCTTGGGCCTCGGGCCAGTACAGGCGGTCGAGTCGATTGGGGCGGACGTACCGGACGGCGCGCTGGCGGTGATCGACACCGGAGCCTCGGAGGTCCCGATGGGGCAGACCACCGCAGCAGGGGGGGCGCAAGCGCTGGCGGCGGTCGCGCGCGCGTGCGACGCGTGCCTCGCCGGGGAGGCAGACGGCATGGTGACGGCGCCGCTCTCGAAAGAGGCCATCGCGCTGGCGGGCGCGGATTTCCCGGGGCACACGGAGTTCCTGCAGCGCCGGACGGGCGCGGACCACGTCGTGATGGTGCTGGCCTCCGACCTCCCGGCGGGCCCCTTGCGAGTGGCGCTCACGACCATCCACGAGCCCATCCACCGGGTCGCAAGCCTCGTCACGGCCGAACGCATTGAGACTACGCTCCGGACGCTCGCCGACGGGCTCCGCCAGCGGCTCGGCGTGGTGCGGCCGCGGATCGCGGTGCTGGGGCTGAACCCGCACGCAGGTGACGGTGGCGTGATCGGCAGCGAGGACCTCACGGTCGTCGCGCCGGCCATCGAAGCGGCGCAGGCCGCGGGCATCGACGCGGTCGGGCCGTACCCGGCGGACGCGTTCTTCGGCCGCGGGTCGTGGGCGCGCGTGGACGCCGTGCTGGCGATGTACCACGATCAGGGCCTCGCGCCGTTCAAGGCCCTCGCGATGGGCGGTGGCGTGAACCTCACGCTCGGGCTGCCCATCGTGCGGACGAGCCCGGACCATGGGACCGCGTTCGACATCGCGGGGCGGGGGATCGCGGACCCCGGGAGCTTTGCCGAGGCCGTCCGGCTGGCGGCGGAGATGGCGCGGCGCTCGCGCTGACGGATCAGGCGAGATCGCGCGATCGACTGGTGGCGGTCTGCAGGTCGTCGTCGTGGTCGAACGCCTCTGCCATGGCCTCCGGCGAAATCCGGCCGTCGCCCATCAGAAGCTCGCGTTCCAGCTCGTCGATCCGCGCCGCCAGCGGGGCGGTCGCTTCGATCACGGCGTCGTCGATCATGGCCTGGAGGTCGCTCCGGCGCATCGCGCTTCCTTCGCTGGAGGACGACTTGGACTCGCGCAAGCTCTTGATCCCGCGGAAGATGGCGGTGGGCATGAGCACGAGCGTGGTAAAGACGATCAGGATGACGGCGAGCTCTTCCATCGGATGGGGCGCGGTGGGACGGGGCGGCTACGCGAGCGCCGAGGTCCGGTTGCACGAAGGGGGAGCGAGCGTGCTAGGTTCTGGCGCCTCGTTCCCCACCCCCGATGCGCGCACTTCTCGTCCTGCTGGCGGCTCTCGTGGCCGCGTTCCCCGCCGTTGCCCAGACCTCCCCCGCCCGGATCGGCGCGGGCATCGACGCTGTCATCGTGCCCGTCCGCGCGGGCGACGTGGATCCCGGCGTGGGGCTCGGTGTGCGCGGCCGCGTGGCGCTGCCGGTCAACGCCGATCTCTCGGCGGCCGCCAGCGCGGGGCTCTCGGCCAACCTCGCGGGCAACGCCGAGTTGACGGCGACCCCCCAGGTCTCGCTCATCGTGACGCTGGCCGACCGGCGGAAGTACCTGCTCGGTGGCTTCGGCGGCTTCGTGCCGCTCTCCGGCGGCGGCGGGGGCGCGACGGTCCACGTCGGGTTTGGGACGGCCGTGCCGCTCTCCGAGACCTCGCTCTATTTCGAGGTCAACCCGGCGCTCGTCGTCGGCTCCAGCGAGACGACCGTCGTGATCCCCGCACGCGTCGGTGTGATTTTCTAGCCGTCAGCAAGCGCTGCCGCCGCCGCGGAAGGCGTCCGTGAACCGGCCCGCGCGGTACGTCACCACGAGGTAGCGGTACGCCTCCGTGCCCTCCTCCACGAAGAAGGCCTCCGCCGCCCCGTCGGCGTCCACGTCCACGACGCCGAGCAGGTCCAACGAGCCGTACCCCGCGCCGCGCGGCGACTGGCGCTCGTAGAGCAGGCGCGGCTGCCCCGCCTCCATCTCGACCGCCAGCGCGAGGCCGACCTGCCGGGCACCGGTCCCGGCCACGAACGCGCCGAGGCCCTCGGCCTGCCCGTCTCCGTCCAGGTCTGCCGCGAGGGAGCGGCGGAGGCGCATCCGGCCCGGGTCGATGCCCATGGTCTCGAACCGTTGGCGGGCAACGGTTTCGAGCGCTCGCGCGAGGGGGCGGGGGAGAGGGGCGCCGGGCGCCTCGGGGGTCCCCATCACGCTGCTCGTCGTCGCGAGGTCGGCCCACGCGCTCGTCGCGGGATCGCTGGGTGCGGCGAAAACGGTGGCGGAGGTGCAGCCGAGCAGCCGCGCGGCCGTGCTGTCCACGCGGGCGGAGGACGGGGAATGCCCCGGTCTCAGCACGAACACGGTGCGCGGCGCGAGCGCGCCCCCGGTGCGCCGTTCCAGCGCCGCCTCGGCCGACTGGCGGAGGCTGTCGGTGGCGAATGTGGAATCGAAGAGCACGCGGGCGGCGGCACGCGCGGAGGCGAGCGGGTCGTGGTAGGCCCCGCGCTCGTAGCGGACGACCGGGTCCAGCGCGAAGAGCCGGCGTCGGAGCGTGGAATCGGAAAGCGTGCGGACGGCGAAGAGCGTGGCGCTTTCGTCCGCGGCCAGCCAGTTGGGGCCGGCGCGGCCGGCAGATTCCAGCACCCACGAGGAGTCGCGGCGGAGGTGGCGCAGGATCAGGTCGCCCGAGATAGAGCGGTTCTCGGCCCGGAGCGTGAGCGAGACGCGCGATCTCGCGACGCGGCCGCTGTCGTCCACGATCTGCTCCACCACGTCCATGCGCCGAACCTCCGCAGGCTCGATGGTCCAGTACCGCGGCCCGTCCTCGTCCTCGAAGAACGCGAACCGCACGCCGACCACGTCCTCGCGAAGCAGCTCCGCTGCAGGAGGCTCGGGCGGCGGCGTTGGCTCGGGCTCCGGCGCGCACCCGCCAGCGGCAACCGCCAGCGCGAGCGCGACGAGCAGGGCGCGGCGTTCAGATCGCATCCTGTGCCCGGCGGAGGATGGAGGTCAGCCGCTCGTGGTCGTCGTCCAGGAGCCGGAGGAGCGCGCGTCCGGCGGAGAGGAGCGCCCGCTCGCCTTCGTCCCCCTGCCCGTGCGCGCGGTAGAGGCCCGCCAGAACGGCCGCGATGAGCTCGTCCGCCGGTACGGCCGGATCGGGGTGCCGCGCGAGGGTGCGGAGCGCGTCGAACGGCTCGCCGAGGAGGGCGACGGTCTCGGGCTCGCACATCGCGACGCGGTCGTGGAGCGCGGCGATCTGGGGCGGGAGCGACTGGCGGACGCGCGGGCGGCCGTCGGGGCGCGTGCTCTGGCCGTCCCACCAGCCGAGCACCTGCGCGCGGACGGTCGTGCGGATCAGCTCCTGGAGTTGCGGCATCTCGCGCTGGATGGCGTCGGGCGTCCAGCCCGGGCCCAGCGCCTGAGCGCGACGCCCCGGCTCCAGGCTCCCGGTCTCGGCGTGGCTGACGAGCGCGTAGAGCCGATGGTCCGCGGCCGTCCGCACCTCGATCCACGTTCCGAACGGCGGCGGCTCCGCCTCGCGGAAGACCTCCGCGACGATCTCGCGGGTGCTGCTGGCGACGACTTCGGCGATGGGCTCAGACATGCGCGCAAGATCGCCCCGGAGCACCATCGGCGCGACGGCCCGAACCGGCGCGATCTTCCAGCATCCTTCCCCATCGTACATGGACGCCCTCCGTCAGCACCTCGCCCGCATCCAAGACCTCCGGCACGCCGCCGCCGTCCTCGAGTGGGACCAGGAGACGCACATGCCGTCTGGCGGGGCCGAGGGCCGCGCGCATCAGGTCGCCACGTTGCGGCAGGTCGCCCACGAGACGTTCGCGAGCGACGCCACGGCCTCGCTCATCGAGTCCGCCAGCCCGGAGACGGAGGTGGACGCCGACCTCGTCCGCATCGCGCGGCGGGACTTGGCGCGGGCCACCCGGCTGCCCGCCCCCCTCGTCGGGGCGCTGGCGGAGGCGTCGGCGCGGGCCAAGACCGCGTGGGCGGAGGCGCGGCAGGACAGCGACTGGGCGCTCTTCGGGCCGCACCTGGAGCGGATCGTGGACCTGACGACGCAGAAGGCGGACCTTCTGCGGCCGCTCATCGCGGAGGAGCGCGGTGCGGGCTACGCACCCTCGGACGCCGACGCTCGCTACGATGCGCTGCTGGACGAGTATGAGCCCGGCGCGAGCACGACGGAGATCGCGGCCGTCTTCGCGGATCTGCGGTCGCACCTCGTCCCGCTCGTGCAGGACATCGCCGCGCGCGGTGCGGTGGACGATGAGCCGCTCTACCGCTACGTGCCCGAGACCATCCAATGGGAACTGGGCATGGAGATCGCGTACGCCTTCGGGTACGATCTGGAGCGTGGCCGGCAAGACCTCTCCGCCCACCCGTTCACCACCACCTTCGGGATCGACGACGTGCGCATCACCACGCGCGTTGACCCCAACTTTTTCCCGACGGCGCTCTACGGCACCCTCCACGAAGCCGGGCACGCGCTCTACGAGCAGGGCATCTCGAAAGAGCTGGCGCGGACCCCGCTGGCGGACGGGACCTCGCTTGGCATCCATGAGAGCCAGAGCCGTCTGTGGGAGAACCAGGTGGGGCGGAGCCGCGCGTTCTGGCGCCGGCACTTCCCGGCGTTCCAGTCGCAGATCGGGAGTTGGATGGACCTCAACGCCGATACCGTCTGGCGCGCGTGCAACCGGGTCCAGCCGAGCCTGATCCGCGTGGAGGCGGACGAGGTGACGTACCACCTCCACGTCCTCCTCCGGTTTACGCTGGAGCGGGAGCTGATCGCGGGACGGCTGGCCGTCGGCGACGTGCCGGATGCGTGGAACGCGGGGATGGAGACGCTGCTCGGCATCGTGCCAGAGACCGACCGGGACGGGTGTCTGCAGGACATCCACTGGTCGCTGGGTGCGCTCGGCTACTTTCCCACGTACTCCCTCGGCACGCTCATGAGCGGTCAGCTCTGGGACGCGATGGGCCGCGATCTCGGTGACCTGGATGCCCTCGTGGCCGATGGCGAGTACGGCGCGATCCTGGGCTGGCTGCGCGAGAACGTCCACCAGTGGGGCCGTCGCAAGACCGCGACGCAGATCCTCCAGGATGCTACGGGCTCCGGCCTGGACGCCGGGCCCTGGCTCGCGTACATCCGCGACAAAGTGGAGAGCGTTTACGGCTGAGTGCCGCGCGCTGGCGGGCGCCAAGGAGGAGCGGCTCGAGGCGCTGCTCGCGGCGCTGACCGGCACAGCTCGCGGGCCGCCTCCGCCAGCGCGAGCGGAGGAGGGGGCGCGGGGTGAGGCACGCACCGCCGCGCCTTCGCGTTAAGAAACGGATGCACGGGCCGATACCTGGGTGGCCCCACGTCCCCTCGCATGTCTGCGTATCCGTTTCCGTTCGACTTCAAGAAGTTCGGCTTCTCGGACCCCACTCCGGAGTTCCTCATCCTCTCGGCGACGGATGACGACGGCCGGGCGGCGGTGGAGGGCGTCATCGTGATCCCCGGGCTGCCCGTCTGCCGTGTCCGTATCCGAACGGACGTGGAGCGGCTCTACCGCTTCGGGCCGGGCCGTCGCGCGCTGCTGGCGTACGTCCGGGCGGCGCTACACGAAGACATCATCAAAGAGCTCCCGCTGAACTGACCCGCCAGCCGGCGGGCGCGCGCCGCGCGCTGTGAACTCCGAGCGGGGGTGCCGCTGGGCCGCTGGGCTCGGTACCTTGGAGTCCACCACCGTGGCAACCGTGGACAAGGCGCGTGACCATTGCGGCGTCGTTGGCGTGTACAACCACCCCGACGCTGCCCGGCTCTCTTACTACGGGCTCCACGCCCTCCAACACCGGGGGCAGGAGTCCGCGGGCATCGTGACGAGCGTGTTCGACGAGGCGAAGGGCCGCCGCGTCATGCCCGTGCACAAGGACTTCGGCCTCGTGCTGGACGTGTTCGACGAGGCGAGCCTCTTCGATGACACGCTGCTCGGGGACTCCGCCATCGGGCACACGCGCTACTCCACGAGCGGGAGCGCGACGAACCCGGCGAACGTGCAGCCGTTCGTGACGCACTTCCAGGAGGGCAACCTCGCGCTCGCGCACAACGGCAACCTCGCCAACGCCCGCAGCATCCGGGAGCGGCTCACCGCCCGGGGCACGCTGTTCACGTCGTCCTCGGACTCCGAGCTCATCCTGCACCTCGCGGCGCAGAGCCAGGAGACCGGCGTCGTCCCGCGCATCATCGACGCGCTGCACCAGTGCCGGGGCGCGTTCTCGCTCGTCATCCTGACGGACGAGGCGCTGATCGCCGTGCGCGATCCCAACGGCTTCCGTCCGCTCGCGCTCGGGCGGCTGGCGCCTGCCGAGGGCCGCGACCAACCCGGCTGGATGGTGGCCAGCGAGTCGTGCGCGTTCGACATCGTCGGCGCGGAGTACGTCCGCGATGTGGAGCCCGGCGAGATCCTCGTGATCGACCGGGAAGGCGTGGAGCGGGTCGGCACCGCGAGTTCTGCGGAGGCCACCCAGGGCTTCCACGGCGTGTGCATGCCGCGGCGGCACGGCGTGAGCCAGTGCGTCTTCGAGCACGTCTACTTCTCGCGCCCGGACTCCCTCGTGTTCGGCACGATGGTGGACAAGGTGCGGCGGAAGATGGGCAAGCGCCTCGCGCACGACGCCCCCGTCCCGCTCGTCCCGAAGGGCCAGGGCAAGCGGCCGCTCGTGATGTCCGTCCCGGACTCCTCCAACACGGCCGCCATCGGTTACGTCTCCGAGTCCAACAAGCTGGGGCGGAGGAGCAAGCTGGACATCGGGCTGATCCGCAACCACTACGTCGGGCGCACCTTCATCACGCCGGGGCAGAGCCGCCGCGAGCAGAAGGTGCGCAGCAAGTTCAACCCCGTCCGCGGCGTGCTCAAAGACCGCATCGTGGTCATGGTGGACGATTCGGTGGTCCGCGGCACCACGGCGCAGCAGCTCGTCAGGATGGTGCGAGAGGCCGGGGCCGCCGAGGTGCACTTCCGCGTCGCCAGCCCGCCCGTCGCGAACCCGTGCTTCTACGGCATGGACTTCCCCAGCCAGGAAGAGCTGGCGGTCAACGCGCACGGCTCCGTGGAGGCCATCGCGGAGTGGCTGGGCGTGGACTCGCTGGGCTACCTCTCCGTGGAGGGCATGATGGCGGCCGTCGAGGAGGCGCACGGCGAGCGCGAGAGCTTCTGTCACGCGTGCTTCTCCGGCGAGTACCCGGTGCCGGTCGAGGTCGGCGTGGCGAAAGAGGAGAACGACTGGTAGGCGGCGGCCGCCAGCGCGCGGCTGGCGGGCGACCTCAGCGGGCTTCGGCTGGAGCAACGGCCGTTTCCGCGTGCCGAATCGCGAGGCGTGAGCGGAGCCGGCGGCGGCTCCGGTACGGGGGGCTGAACCCACCCCGCTTTGCTATGCGTGGTCTCCTCCTGATCGGTTGCCTTCTTCTGCCCCTCGTCGCCTCGGCTCAGCCGCCCGCCCGGCGCGCCGTCCTGACCACGGCGCCCACGCCTCCCGATGACGGTGCGGACCGGCTGGGCAACTTCGAGATCCAGGATCTCATGTCGCGCTTCACCGCCTCCGAGACGACCAACCACGACGCGCGTCGTGGTCTTCAGTCCGCCCTCCGGCAGAACGGTCTCCGTCGCGTGGGGGCCGTTCGCGGCGGCCCGACGTTGTACGCCAGCGTGATCGGCGGGCGCGTGGCCGACTGGCTGATGGTGGACCAGCGCGGGCAGGTCATGGGGCCGCAGACGCTCCGGACGCCCGGCGGTGCGCAGGGCGAGACCATCTGCTGGAAGTGCGGCGCCGGTGGCGACGGCAACATCCACTGCTGGCAGATCGACTGCCCGGTGATCGTCGCGCCCGGCGGCAACGGCGACGACTGACCTCGCCGGTCCCTTCCGTCAGCGGGCGGCGGCTTGGACCTGCCCGGCCGCTGGCGGATGCGCTGAGCGGGGCTACGCGGCGCGCTCCTTCTCGTGCGGGACCGCCGTCTCGCCGTGGAGCGGGTCGTCTTGGGGCAGGAGCACGGCGAGCACGTCGGACGTGGTCTCCAGGATGAGTTGGGCGCCGGTCGCACGGAGCTCGTCCTCCGTCCCGAACCCGCAGAGTACGCCGATGGCCTGGGCGCCGGCCGAGGTCGCGGCCTCCATGTCCACCGTCGTGTCTCCGATGACGAGGACGTGTTCTGGGGGGACGCCCATCGCTTCGGCCGCGTACTCGATGGGGTCCGGGTAGGGCTTCATGCGCGGCGTCGTCTCCGCGGTGACGACGGTCCGGAGAAGCTTGCGCACGCCGTAGTGCCCCAGGAACTCGTTGACGCGGTCCTGATGACCCGTCGAGACGGTGGAAATCGGGTAGTGCTCTGCGAGGGTGTGGAGCATCGTCTGCACGCCCGGGACCATCTCGTGCGGGATGCGGTCGGCGGCCTCGAGGTTGCGGGTGGTCTCGCCCTCCTCGCGCTGCTGGCGGATCTCCTCGAGGCGGTCCTTCGCGCGTGAGACCGCGCCTTTGATGCGGGAGAACTCGTCATCCAGCCCCAGCTTGTCGAGCAAGCCGTACGCCGTGTTTACGGGCGTCTCGGCGCCCATCACGACTCGCCGCGCGAGCTTCTCCGCGCGCCGACCGGAGATCCCGGGGATGGCGTCTAGCGCTTGCGCAAGCTGCTGCACGAGGTGGTCGTCGGTGTCCGCGAGCGTGCCGTCTACGTCGAAGACGAGGGCGCGGACGCGGGAGAGGTCGAGGGGCGGGCGAGACATCGGGAGGGGCAAAAGAAGACGGGCCCGGGTGTACCCCCCGAGCCCGTCCAGGTTCATCGCCAGCGGGGCGCTACTGGGTGCGCTCCGGGATCTGCCCGCTCTCGTCCGAGATGATGACCTCGACGCGGCGGTTGAGCTGGCGGCCGGCCGCGGTGTCGTTCGTCGCGCGCGGGTACGCCTCGCCGTAGCCGACGGTCTGCACACGAGCGGCCGCGATGCCGCGCTCGATCAGCGCGGCGCGGACGGCGTTGGCGCGGCGGTCAGAGAGCGCGAGGTTCGTCTCATCCGAGCCCGAGCTATCGGTGAAGCCCTCGATGAGGACGTTCCGGTTCGGGTACTCGGTGAGGAAGCTCACGAGCTGGTCGATGGCGCGCATGGAGCCCGGCTTGAGCTCGGAGCGGCCCACGTCGAAGAGCACGTCTCCGAGGGTGAGCACGAGGCCACGCTCGGTCTGAGCGGCTTCGAGGTCCGCCACGCGGGAGGCGAGCTCCTGCGCGCGCTGGAGCGCTTCCTCCGCCTCGCGACGGGCGCGCTCGGCGTCGGCCTGGGCGGCCTGGGCGGCGGCGCGCTCCTCGGCAGCGCGGCGCTGCGCCTCGGCGGCGGCCTCGCGCTGGGCCTGCGCCTCGCGCTGGGCCTCCTCGGCCCGCTGGCGCTCGGCCTGGGCAGCGGCGCGTTGGGCCTCGGCCTCGCGCTGCGCGGCCTCGGCGCGGCGTCGGGCGGCGTCCGCCTCAGCGGTGCGGACTTCGAGCTGGACGGCGCGGCGCTCGGCCTCGCCTTCGGCGATCTCGTCCTCGGCGGCGACGCGCTCCGCTTCGGCGACGGCCGTGCGGACGTTGGTCATCGCGAGGTACGCGTGGTGGTTGATGAGCTCCAATTCCGCCTTCTCCAGGCGGAGGGCCTCGGCGGTGGAGAGCTGGGCCTGCGCTTCGGCGAGGTAGTCCGCGGCCGCTGCCATCACCGCCGGGTCTGAGGAGGCGGCCTCATAGGCGTCGCGGGCGTCGTCCACGGCGGGCACGACGGGCGGCGGACCGGAGCAGGCCGCCAGCGCGAGGAGCAGCGCGAAAAGGGAAAGGCGGGTCATCGTTACTCGGCTTGGAGGCGGCGGATCTCTTCCCGGAGCAGCGCGATGGTGGCGCGGAGCTCACGGGCGGCGTTCTGGGACTTGGCGGAGAGCGCGAGGACCTCCGCCAGCTCGGCGGTCGCGTCGGCCTCGCGGGCGAGGCGAAGCGAGGAGCCGTGGTCGCCGATCTCGGCGGCGGCGCGGGCGCGCTCCAGGCGGGTCTTGGCGCGGTCCAGTTCGTCGGCCGCGAGGCGCTCGGCGCCGTTGCGCTCGGCGTCTCGGACGGCCTCGGCGGCCGCGCGGACGGCCTCGGCGGCCTCGTTGTCGTCGGCCGCCAGTCGGTCGGCGCCGCCGCAACCGACGAGCAGCGCCGCCGCGGCCACCACGAAGGCGAAGCGGGGGAGGGGCATGGAAATAGCTGCGGGTGAGGGCTCCAAGCTACTCGTCCGCCCCGCGATGCGCGCACGGGCTTCGCAGGGTGTCCCTCCAGCCTTCCCGGGGATTGCGTAGGCTCCGCCCGGTCCCCTCGGATCCAACGCGCCCCCGGCCGCGTCTCTGCCCCTCCAAGACCCGACCCCTTCATGACCGATCTCGGCTCTTCGTTCGATCCTTCCGCTTTCGACGACCCCTCCGGTTTCGGAGAGGAATCCGACGCGTTCGCTGCGCGGCGCGCGCGCATCGTGGACGTGCTGCTCAGTGGGGAGACGGGCGTGCAGTACGAGTCCCTCGCGCTGTTCGCGGAGCCGCTGTTCACGCTCTACGATCTGGACCCCGCCGACGCGTTTACGCTGCGCACCGCGCCCGAGACCGCCGGGGACGAGGTGGTCGCGCTGATGGAGGCTGCGCGCGTCCTCTGGGCGTTCTTCTCGCTTCCGCCGGCCGAGCGCGGGCACCGGCGCCAGGCGCTGGCGGCGCAGCTCGTCGGCGAAGAGGCCGAGCGGGATGACATGCTGGATCTGGAGGGCGTGATCGAGGCGGCCGAGGTCCACTGGCAGGCGCTCCTGCCGGAGGAGATCGAGATGGCCCAGGACACCGGGCACGACACGCTCGATTTCGACGCGCTCCTGCACCATCCGGCGTTCCGCATCGAGACGGAGCCGGATCCGGCGCACGCGGGGTTCGGCACGGGCGAGCTGTCCGAGACCGAGGCCCGCGCTCTCTTCGCGCAGCCGCTCCTCGAAGACCCCGAGGTGCTCATCGACCCCGACGCGTTCGACGACGCGCTCGTCCGCGCGGACGTCTATTGGCAGGCCGCGCGGCGGGGGACCTCGGCCGGTGCCGTCGCCCGCCACCTCGCGGATGGTGGCGAGCCGGATGTGGCGGAGGCGGAAGCCATGCTGGCGCGCTACCGGGAGCTCTTCCCGGAGCACGCGACGCGTAAGTAGCCGCTGCGCCCCGCGCCTGCCCGCTGGCGGTCGTCCTCGGCGAGAGGGGCCGCCAGCGTGGCGTTCAGTGGTCGTTTGCCGCGAGGTCCAGCCACTCCGGGTTGTGGGCGTCGATTAGCGCCACCTTCCGGTCTCGTTTCCAGCCTTTAAGCTGTTTCTCGCGCTGGATCGCGTCCCGCACGTCGCTGTGCTCCTCCGCGAAGACCAGCCGGTGCACCCGGTACCGTTTCGTGAACTGGCTCCCGATCCCTGCGCGGTGCTCCGCCAGCCGGCGGGCGAGGTCGTTCGTCACGCCGATGTACAGCACGCGCGTCCGGCTCGCGAGGATGTAGGTCCAGTAGCTCTTCCGCCCCATTGGTTTACTACGCCCGTGTCATCCTGAACGAACGTGAAGGATCTCAACGCCGATGTATCAGCCTTTGGGACCGGAGCCTACGGCTGACCGTCCATATTGAGATCCTTCGCTGGCACTCAGGATGACACGTTTGCTTACATATAAGGGGCCAACGGTGATTCACCGTTGTCGGGCTGTTCGCCGGTCTCCGGGCGGAGGAGCGGGAAGAGGAGCACGTCGCGGATGCTGGGCTGGTTGGTCATCACCATCGCCAGCCGGTCGATGCCGACGCCGAGGCCGGCTGCGGGCGGCATCCCGTACTCCAGCGCGCGGAGGTAGTCCTCGTCCACCGTGTTCGTGGCCTCGTCGTCGCCCTCCTTCGCGAGCGTCACCTGGTCCTCGAACCGCTGGCGCTGGTCGAGCGGGTCGTTGAGCTCGGAGAACGCGTTGCAGAGCTCCTTGCCGCCCGCGATGAGCTCGAACCGCTCCACGAGACCCTCCTCGGTGCGGTGCCGCTTCGCGAGGGGGGAGAGCTCCACCGGGTAGTCCGTGATAAAGGTGGGCTGGATGAGGTGCGGCTCCACGAACTCGCCGAAGATCTCGTCGATGAGCTTGCCGAGCCCCATCGAGCCGTCCACCTCCAGTCCGAGCTGGCGGGCGATCTCGGCGACCTCGTCGCGCGTCTTCCCGCGGAGGTGGTGGCCCGTCTTGTCCGCGATGGCCTCGAAGATGGGGAGGCGACGGAAGGGGGCCGCGAAGCTCAGCGTGTGCTCGCCCCAGGTCACGTCCGTCGTGCCGTGGAGGTCCGTCGCGATCCGCTCCAGCATGGACTCCACGAGCCGCATCATCCAGTCGTAGTCGCGGAAGGCGACGTACAACTCGAGCATGGTGAACTCGGGGTTGTGGAAGCGCGAGAGGCCCTCGTTGCGGAAGTCCTTCGCGATCTCGTAGACGCCCTCGAACCCGCCCACGAGCAGGCGCTTGAGGTAGAGCTCGTCCGCGATGCGGAGGAAGAGCGGCATGTCCAGCGCGTTGTGGTGCGTGGTGAAGGGCCGGGCCGCGGCGCCGCCGTAGAGCGGCTGCAGCGCGGGCGTCTCCACCTCCACGTAGTCCCGCGAGTCCAGGAAGTCGCGGATGGTGCGGAGCATCCGGGCGCGCTTCTTGAACACGTCGCGCACCTCGGGGTGCAGCGCGAGGTCCGCGTAGCGCTGGCGGTAGCGGAAGTCAGGGTCGGTGACCTCGTTGAAGGTCCGCGTCTCGCCGGTCTCCTCGTCCGTGACGGTCTTCTCGACCGGCAGCGGCTTGAGGCTCTTGCTCAGCAGCACGATGCGGCTCGCGTGGACGCTCACCTCGCCCATCCGCGTGCGGAACAGCGTGCCCTCGATGCCGAGCCAGTCGCCCGGATCGAGCAGCTTCTTGAACACGGCGTTGTACCAGCCGTCCTCCAAATCGTCGCGCCGGGCGTAGACCTGGATCGTTCCGCTTTCATCGGCGACGTGGAAGAAGGCGGCCTTGCCCATGACCCGCTTCGTCTGCATCCGCCCCGCGATGCGGACCTGGATGGGCTCCGTGCCCTCCGCCTCGGGGTCGTTCGCCTCGTCGGAGTAGGCCGCCAGCGCGTCGGCGGCGTGGTGCGTGGTCTCCCACTCGGCGGCGGGGTACGGGTCGATGCCCGCCTCGCGGAGTGCGTCGAGGTGCTGACGGCGGACGAGTTCCTGTTCGGTGAGCGACATTTCGGGCCGGTCGATATCTAGGAGCCGGAGTCTACGGGCTCCCTCGCGCCCGGTCCCTTCGCTCCCGGTGAACTCTACTCCCATGCCCCGCACCGCACTCGTCCTGCTGGCGGTCGCCCTC
>DUBD01000217.1:0-6669 GCA_012960515.1 Bacteroidota bacterium
GGAGCCGGAGCGCGGCCGGTCGGGCGCTACTCCTCCGGGTCCAGCGTGACCTCGCCGACCTCGGGAAGTCCGTCCTCTTCCTCCACATGGACGAACCCCGCGGTTTCGGCGAGCGCCGGTTGATCCAGGTCTGGTGGGGCGGCCGCGGCGGCAACGGCGACTTGATGATCCTCCTCGCACACCTCATCGACCGGCACCGCGACTGGGACGGCGCGAGCCTGCGCGTGATGCGCATGGTGGGCCGGCCCGAGGCCATCGAGAGCGTCCGCGAGGACACCGAGCGGCTGCTCGAAGAGGTCCGCGTGGACGCCGAGGTCCGCGTGATCCTTCGCGAGGACAAAGGCCGCCCGTTCACCGACGTGCTGGCGGAGCACTCCGCCGAGGCCGACCTGACCGTGCTCGGGATGCAGCGGCCCGAGGCCAGAGACGCGGAGGCGTATGGCGAAGGCCTTCACGCACTCGTGGAGGCGGCCGGAACCACCCTCCTCGTCCTCAACGGCGAGCCGGACGAGGCCTCCCTCACCGCGTAGCCGCCTCCGCGCTGGCGGAGGCAGCGGGGCGGATCATCGGCTGCCGACTTCCACGAGGCGCCATTCCCCAGCCGAGACCTCGGCCACGGTGCCGAACACCTCGACCTCGTAGTCCTCGCCCTCGACGGTGTAGTGCGCGGTCGTGGAGAACGTGCTGCCGTTCTCGCCGTGCGTCAGGCCATCCACGGCGAGATAGGCCTCGCGTGCGGCCTCCTCTTCCACGATGGCGGTGAGCACGGCCTGGACCTCCTGGCTGCTCTTCGCGAACGTCTGATCGCCCACGCGGACGCGGTCCGCCAGCCCGGCAGCGATAGCGGCACGATCCTGCGTCCGCACGGCGCGCTGGAAGCGGCTCCAGAACGCGTCGGCGGCCGCGGTGGCGCGACGCGACTGCGGCTCCGACGGCGGCGGGGCGGGCATCGGCGGGCGCTCCGGGGCCGGGCGCGAAACGGGCCCCGACGTGGCGGGCCGCTCGGTCTGCGTCACAACCTCCCCTGGCTCGCTGGCGGCGGGCGCGGTGACCTCTTCCCCGGACATCGGCTGTCCTTCGACATCATCAGTGACGAGCGTGTCGGCACTCGGGACGGGCGGCTCGTCGGAGACCGCAGGCGCTGGCGGCGTGGCGTCCGAGTCCGTCTGGACCCGGTCGGGAGCATCCCCACAGGCGGTCAGGAGGGCCGCCAGCCCGACGAGAGCGGCGACGAGACGGAGAGCGACGGCGGAGGCGGTGAGAGCACGCATGAGAAAACCGGTGCGGGTGGACGGTCCGGACTGCGAACGCCGTGCCGCCCCTTGCGCGTGCCCACCGCCTGGGGTTCGTCACGTTGATCCGGCCTCGGGCTACGCGGGGCCTCTGGCGCGCCCTACGTCGTTGCCCTCCTCGTCCGATGCTTCGGCATCGGCCTCGTCGGGCGCCTAGCAGGCCCCACCAGCGACTGCCGCTCGCCTGCGAGCCGACGAACATGACGGACCCTAGCGGCTGGCGGATCGGCTGGGCGAGGGCACGCCGGGGGCGTCCGCCAGTGGGGCGTAAGTTCCGTTATTGCAAGGAGGATTGAGGCCAACGCCTCTCGAGGATGCCAGTGGTCCCCGTTTGGGAAAGGCTGGCTTCGGTGGCGAACGACGGGGGTACCACGGACCGGCTTCGCGTCGGCTGCGGGTAGATCCCTCCGCTCGCTCGGGATGACACCGTGGGAGAAGGAGGGCAGGAACGGCTTGAGGCGAAATCGCCCCCTGGAACCTGTCGCATCCCGCCGCGCGCTGGCGGTGGTGCTGAGCGGAGCCGGGGCCGTCAGGACTTCTCGTCGAGCGCAGCCGCCAGCGGGTGGCGCGGTCCGGGAACGTCGCGCTCCGTCCGGACCGTCACGCGTTCCCGGCGGTCGGCCGTCCGTGGTCTGCGGTCCGCCGGCATTTCCCCGCGCGCTCCACCGAGCGGCGGGCCGGGCCTCGGTAGCTTCCCGGCTCCGAATCCGACCGCCCGATGCCCGAGCGCCCCCAGACCGCCGCCGAGACCCGCCAGGCCTTCCTCGACTTCTTCCGAGAGAAGGGCCACGAGATCATCCCCGGCGGCTTCCCGCTCGTCCCCCAGGACGACCCCACGCTGCTGTTCATCAACGCCGGGATGAACCCATTCAAGGACGTGTTCCTCGGCACGGGCACGCGCCCGTACTCCCGCGCCGCGGACACTCAGAAGTGCCTCCGCGTCAGCGGCAAGCACAACGACCTCGACGAAGTGGGGGTGGACACGTACCACCACACCTTCTTCGAGATGCTCGGCAACTGGAGCTTCGGGGACTACTTCAAGCGCGAGGCCATCCGCTGGGCATGGGAGTTGCTCGTGGAGCGGTGGGGCCTGGACCCCGCCCGCCTGTACGCCACGGTCCACGAAGGCGACGAGGCGCTCGGCCTGGACGCCGATGTGGAGGCCGAGACGCTCTGGCAGGAGGAGACCTCCATTCCGCCCGCCCACATCCTCCGCCAGTCCAGCAAGGACAACTTCTGGATGATGGGCGATACCGGCCCGTGCGGCCCGTGCTCGGAGATCCACATCGACCTCCGCTCAGACGAGGACCGCACGACGGTGCCGGGCCACGAGATGGTCAACAAGGACCACCCGGAGGTCATCGAGATCTGGAACCTCGTGTTCATCCAGTACAACGCCTCGGTGGAGGAGGCCGACGGCGGGCAGGTCACCACGCTCGCGCCCCTCCCGCAGAAGCACGTGGACACGGGCATGGGCTTCGAGCGGCTCTGCGCCGTGCTCCAGGGCTCGTCCTCCACGTACGACACGGACCTCTTCGCGCCCATCCTCCAGCGCGCCGCCGACCTCTCCCCGGACGAGGCCATCCGCGGCTACGAGGACATCGCGGGCGACGAGGACGAGGTGACCCGCAAGCGGATCGCCCTGCGGGTCGTGGCGGACCACGTCCGCACGCTCGTCTTCGCGATCACGGACGGCGCGCAGCCCGGCAACACCGGCCGCGGCTACGTCATCCGGCGGATCCTGCGGCGGGCCGTGCGCTACGGCTACCAGGGCCTCTCCATCCGCGAGCCGTTCCTCTTCAAGCTGGCGGAGGCCGTCGTCGAGACGATGGGCGAGGCGTTCCCGGACATCCGCCAGTCGGCCGAGTTCGTCCAGCGCGTGATCCGCGCGGAGGAGGAGGCCTTCCTGCGGACGCTCGAAGCTGGACTCCAGTCGTTCCGTCAAATGACTGATTCCTACACAGAGTTCGCCCGGCTTCAGTCGGAAGGCTCAGGACACGTGGAGGTCATCGATGGGCTCATCCGCTATGATTTCGAGTCCGCAAATGGAGCGATGGCGAACCTGCTCAGAATCGCAGTTCCGGATTCCGCACTTCCCGAGTCCTCTGACTCGAACGTCACTCATGTGGAAACGACGGCCGGTGCCCTCGGCGTCTCGTACCGAGATGCAGCGCGGTGGTTTGATCTCTTTGGAGTGATGGTTCAGGCTTTTGAGAAAGGGCTTACCCCCGGAGAGGTCGTCTTTCTCCTCCATGACACCTACGGCTTCCCCTCGGACCTCACCGCCGTCATGGCCCGCGAGCACGGGCTGGAGGTAGACGAGAAACGCTTCGAGGAGCTGATGCAGGAGCAGCGGGACCGCGCCCGCGCCGCCGGCACCTTCAAGACGGACCAGAGCCAGGTGGACACCTGGGACGCCTTCCACGACACCCCCGAGGCCGTCACGTTCGTCGGCTACGACCGGCTGGCGGTGGAAGGCGCGAAGATCCTCCGCACGCGGACGGTCGGCGAGGGCGACGAGGCGCGTCACGAGATCGTCCTCTCCGTCACCCCGTTCTACGCCGAGAGCGGCGGACAGGTGGGCGATAGCGGCACGCTCACCGTCGGGGACGAGACCATCACCGTGCTCGACACGCAGAAGGGCAGCGACGGCGCCATCGTGCACGTCGTGGACGCGCTCCCCGGCGACCGCCAGCGGGACGTGACCGCGCAGGTGGACGCCTCCCGCCGCCAGCGCATCATGCGCCACCACACCGCCACGCACCTCCTCCATCGCGCCCTCCGCGAGACGCTCGGCACGCACGTGCAGCAGAAGGGCTCGCTCGTCGCCCCGGACCGCCTCCGGTTCGACTTCGCGCACTACGAGAAGGTCAGCGACGACGAGCTCCGCCAGATCGAGGCGCGCGTCAACGAGGCCGTGCTCATGAACCTCCCGCTCGTGGAAGAGCGCGGCGTGCCCATCGCCGAGGCCAAGGAGCGCGGCGCGATGGCGCTGTTCGGCGAGAAGTACGGCGACGAGGTCCGCGTCATCACGTTCTCCAACGACGACGACTTCGTGAGCGTGGAGCTCTGCGGCGGCACGCACGTCCGGAGCACCGCCGAGGTCGGGCTGTTCCGGTTCACCTCCGAGGGATCGGTCGCCAGCGGCGTGCGCCGCGTGGAGGCCGTGGCCGGCGAGGCTGCGCTTCAAGCGTTAGCTCTGGACATGGAAGACCTCGAAGGTGCGCGTAACGCCCTGGGCCAAACGCCCGACGGACTGGCGGCCGCGGTCGCCGGTTTGCAGGACGAGAAGAAGGCGCTGGAGAAGGAGGTCGCCGCGCTCCGCCAGCAGGTGGCGGCCGCCGGCCTCTCCCAGTACCTCGCCGACGCCGAGGACGTGGAGGGCATCCGCGTGGTCCGCGCCGAGATCCCCGGCGCCGACTCCGACGCCCTCCGCGGGCTGGCGGAGGAAGCCCGGGAGCGCTTGGGCGAGAACGGGATCGCGGTGTTCGGCACCTCGGACGAGGCGGCCGGGAAGGTCCTCCTCGTGGCCGCCGTCACGGACGACCTGACCCAGCGCGTGCCCGCCGGAAAGCTCGTCGGTGCGCTCGCGAAGCGGGTCGGCGGCGGCGGCGGTGGACGGCCGCACCTCGCCACGGCGGGAGGCCGCCAGCCGGAGAACCTGAGTGCCACGCTGGCGGCGGCGGTTGATGAAATCCGCGAGGCCCTGACCTGATTTGGGGTCAAATTCGGGTAATGGTTGCGGAGGGGTGATCGAAATTGCACCCCTCCGCCAACCTGATTAAGCCGTCCGTGGGACTGGCGCAGGGGTTGGCTCCTTTCAGGCTCCTCCATTCTCTGCCGCCCTTTCCTTCCATGGTCCGCTCCTCCGCTTGGCTCGGCCTCCTCGCGATGATTCTCGCGACGGCCGCCCCCCTCGCTGCCCAGACCCCGCTGCGGGTCTTCCCGAACCCGGTCTCCGCCGACCGGCACCTCACGCTCGACCACGCGGACACGGCGGACGCGGAGCCGGAAGTCTTCGACGTGCTCGGCCGGGCCGTGGACCCGGGTGTGCCCCTTCCCGCGGGGCGGTACGTCGTCCGTCTTCGCTACGCGGATGGCCGCGTCTCTGCCCCCGCCCCCCTGACGCTCGCCACGCCCGGTCCACTCTCGTTCCGCTCGCGCGAAGCGTCGCCGGTGATGACCGCCGTGCCCGGAGCGTCCGCCAGTCAGACGGCACAGGAGTACGCGCTGATCTACATCGTGGGCGATAGCCAGGCCGCCGGCAAGGGCGACGTCGCGCTCAACTGCTCGCTGCGTCCGGACGTGGGCACCCGCGGCTACATCTACCAGCGGTCCCAGGACGCCTTCGCGCCGGTCTGCGACTCCACGGTGGACCTCTACAACGACTCCATCATCCCCGCGCTGGCGGACGAGATCTACACGACGACGGGCAAGATCCCGCTCATCGTCTCCTACACCGTCAAGGGCAGTTCGCTCACGCCGGAGGCGGTGACCAACCGCAACTACTGGTTCATCGGGGACGATTCCACGGCCGCGGGCGAGTCGTTCGACAACATGGAGACGCTGCTCAAGCGCGCCAAGCGCGCCGCCCGGCGTGCCTTCCCGGGGGGCACCGTGCGGTCGGCTGCCGGCATCCACTCGTTCGGCGGCATCGACGCCAAGCACCACTTCCTCGATGGCGCCGGCAGCCCGGCCAGCTTCGCCTCGCGGCTTACCGTGTTCGACGCGATGGTGAGCGCGACGCGCTACAAGCCGGTCTACTTCGAGATCGGCCGGGTCCCCGGCAAGCCGCAGTTCGACGACACGATCCAGCTGTACGGCGATGCCATGCGCGCGGTCCTTCCGGCCGATCGGATCACGACCTACGCGGACTACGCTCGTGCGCAGCACGAGGCCACCGGTGGGGTCTACTCCCGGACCGGCTGGTACGCCGACCGGTCCGGTCATCTCGGCGCCCTCGGCCTGGACTATCTGGGCGCTCAACTCGCACGCACTCTGGACCTATAAGTGGGTGGGGTGTAACGATTTTCAGCTACCTTTTCGGCTGATACCTCTTTCTCGTACTCGTGGTGGCCCGTCTCTTCTCGCTCCTGCTCTTCGCCGTCTGCCTCCTGCCGTCCTCCCGGGCGCAGGAGGTGCCGGCACCCCGGGTCTACCCCAACCCCTCCGCAGCGGGGCAGGCCATCACCGTCCAGGTTGAGGACGCGCGCGAGGCGCGCCTGGAACTGATCGACGTGCGGGGGCGGGTGGTGGAGCACGCCGGGCCGCTGGCGGCCGGGACGTACTTCGTACGGGTCCGGTACGCCAACGGAACGGTGAGCGAGCCGGCGCCCATCACGCTCGTCGCCTCTGGGCGTCGTGCTTTCTCCCTCAT
>DUBD01000217.1:6695-14347 GCA_012960515.1 Bacteroidota bacterium
GACGCCCGAGCCGATGAGCGCGGCGGTGGAGGCGGGGAATCACCTCGGGCCCGCGGCACCGGAGATCACCCCGATCCCGACCGATTCCCTCGGCATCGGAGACGTCGAAGTCGGGCTGAGCCGGCAGGACACGGTCCGCGTCAAGAACGAGGGGACGGCCGACCTGACGGTCTCGTCCGCGACCCTCTCCCTCGGCGGCGCGTTCTCGCTGATCGCGGGCGCCAGCGGGGGCGTGGTTCCGATGAACGACACGCTCCTCGTCGTCGTGGCCTTCGCGCCCACGTCGGTCGGCGCACAGACGGATACGCTCACCCTCGCGAGCGATGACCTGGACGAGCCCTCGCTCCAGATCGAGCTGACCGGGACGGGAACGGCCCCGTCGATGCCGGAGGTCGAGGCTTCGACAGACAGCCTCGGCTTCGGGATGGTCGTGCTCGGGGACACGCAGCGAGACACGGTGACGGTGCGCAACGTGGGAACGGCGGCCCTGAGCATCTCCGCGCTCTCACTCGTGACGGGTGGGGACATCAGCATCGAGTCGGGTGGGGGCGCCACCTCGCTACCCGCTGGCGACTCCGTTCGGGTAGCGCTGGCGTTCGCGCCGAGTGCGGTAGGAGCGGTGAGCGACACGCTCCGGATCGTCAGCGACGACGCCGACGAGGCGACGCTGGACGTGGTGCTGACCGGCACCGGAATGGCGGCGCCCGCCCCCGAGATCGCTGTATCCCCGGACTCTCTCGCGCTCGGGGCGAGGAGGGTGCAAGGCGTGGGCGCTCGGCGCGGCTCCTGGTCGGGGAGGTCGCCGTCGGGATGACGGCGCACGACACGGTTACCGTGCGCAACGACGGGACGGCGGACCTCGATGTGACCTCCATCGCGCTCGCCTCCGGGACGACGTTCACGATCCTGAGCGGCGGCTCCGCGACCCTGGTGACTCCGGGGGATTCCGTCTCAGTCGTGGTCCAGTTCGCCGCGGCATCGGAAGGGGCGTTCGCAGACACGCTCACCATCGCGAGCGACGACGCGGATGAGCCGAGCGTCCAGGTGGAAGTGACGGGGACGGGCACGCCGCCGCCCGCCCCAGAGATCTCGGTGGCGCCGGACTCGCTCGGGTTCGGCGAGGTGCAACAGACCCTCACGGCTCAGGACACGGTCTTGGTCCGAAACGACGGGACGGCGACTCTTTCGCTCTCGTCCATCGCGCTCGCCAGCGGGACGGTGTTCTCCATCCTCTCAGGTGGCGATACGGCGTCGATCCTGGCCGGGGACTCGGCCGCGGTGGTGCTCCAGTTCGCGCCTGGGGCGGACGGGCTCGTGACGGATACGCTGACCATCGAGAGTGACGACGCCGACACGCCGACCACGAGGGTGGTCCTGAGCGGCGTGGGCACGCCGCCACCGGCGCCCGTGATTCTCGTGACCCCGGACTCGCTCGGGTTCGGCGAGGTCGTCGAGAACACCGTCGCGCAAGACACGGTGACCGTCCGCAACGCGGGCGACGCTCCCCTTGACGTGACGGCGCTCTCGCTGGCGACGGGCAGCGTGTTCAGCATCCTCGAAGGGCCGGCCGGCAGCGTGGCGGCTGGGGATTCGCTCTCCATCGTCGTCCAGTTCGCCCCGCTGGCGGCCGGGGTGGAGACGGACACCCTGACCGTAGAAAGCGACGACGCGACCCAGCCGAGCGCGCGGGTGGTGCTCGCCGGGACCGGGGTGCCCCCGCCAGCACCCGAGATCTCGGTCTCGGCCGACTCCCTCGGCTTCGGGGGCGTGCGCACCGATGCGGTCGCGCAGGACTCCGTGCGCATCCTCAATGAGGGCACCGCTGACCTCTCGCTCTCGTCCATCGCGCTCGCCAGCGGGACGGCGTTCTCCATCCTCGCAGGTGGCGATACGGCAGTGCTCGTGCCGGGGGACTCCGCGTTCGTCGTGGTCCAGTTCGCTCCGAGCGTGGCCGGCGCTCAAGCCGACACCCTCTCGATCGCGAGCGATGACGCCGACGAGGCGCTCGTGCGCGTCGAGCTGACGGGGACGGGCATCGGGGTACCCTTGATCACCGTCACCCCCGACTCGCTCGGGCTGGGTGCTGTCGCGATCGGCGCGATGACGCAGGGCACCGTGACCGTCCGCAACGAAGGGACGGGGGATCTCTCGCTCACGTCGCTGGCGCTCTCGGACAGCACCGCGTTCACGATTCTCAGTGGGGGAGACCCCGCCACGCTGGCGCCGGGTGACAGCGCGAGCGTCGTCGTCCAGTTCGCGCCGCTCATGGAGGGCGCCACGTCGGACACGCTCACGGTCCTCTCCGATGATGAGACCACCCCGAGTCAGACCGTCGTGGTCACGGGCACGGGTGTCGGGGAGCCGGAAGTAGACGCGGACCTGACGCCACTCGCCTTCGGGACTGTCACCATCGGCGAGATGCCGCAGGACACGGTCGTGGTGCGAAACCTCGGCAACGGGTCGCTGGCGGTGTCGTCTGTGACCATCAGCGGGGCCGCCCCGGACGCCTATGAGGTGCTGGCGGGCGGCGAGGGGGGCGTGGTCGCACCGGGCGACTCGCTGACCATCGTCGTGGGCTTCGGCCCGATCCTGGAGACCGAGCAGCTGGCGACGCTCACCATCGCGACGGACGATGCGGACGAGCCCACGCTCGAGATCCCGCTGTCCGGCACGGGCGACTCCCCCGGCTACGTGTTCCTCTACGTGATGGGCGATAGCCAGGCCGCCGGCAAGGGCGATCCGACCACTAGTTGCGACCTTCGGCCCAACGCCGGCCGCCGTGGGTGGGTCTACCGCCGCGCGTTCGACGAGTACGTCCCCGTGTGTGACCCCGCCGTGGACGACCTCTACAACGGGTCCGTGCTCCCCTCGCTCGTAGACGAGGTGTACGAGCAGCACAACAAGATCGCGCTCGTCATCTTCTACACCATCAAGGGCACCAACCTCACCCCCGAGGCCGCCGGCGACGAACTCTACTGGTACATCGGTGACGATTCCACGGCCGCAGGCCAGGCGTTCGACAACGGCAAGATCGTGCTGAAGAAGGCCAAGCGCGCCGCCCAACGGGACTTCGCTGGGCAGCCCGTGGAGCCTCTCGCCGGCATCCACTCATTCGGTGGGTTGGACGCGCGGAAGTGGTACGAGCAGGGGCTCGGCGGCCCCGAGACCTCCTTCCGGCCGCGCCTGAGCTTCTTCGACTTCGTGATCTCGGCGAGCAACGTGCAGCCGCTCTACTTCGAGATCGCCAGGGCACCCGGCAAACCGCAGTTCGACGCCCCGCTCGATACGTTCGCGGCGGTCATGCGCGACGTGGTGCCGGCGGACCGTGTGCTGGACTACGCGGACTACGTCAACGCGCAGGAGGCCATCGACCAGCTCGGGTATGGAGAGGCCAACTGGTGGGCAGACAAGTCGGGGCACCTCGGCTCGCGCGGACTGGACTACCTCGGCACCGTGATCGCCCAGGCGATCGACCCGTGAGGCGCTCCGTCTTCATCCGGCCCTAAAGGACGGCCCCGTATGAGCCGACCGTATCTTGGCCGCGGAGAGATGCCGGAGTGGTCGAACGGGCCGGTCTCGAAAACCGGAGTGCCCTTTTGGGTACCGAGGGTTCGAATCCCTCTCTCTCCGCTGCGCTCGCCTCGTCTTGGGGCGAGCGCTTTTTTTGTCACGCGCGCGGCTCCCGCCAGCGGCTGGCGCTCCGTGCGGGCGGGAGGGGGCTGGATGAAGAGATTAACAACGCACCGGGCTCAGCCGATACACCGGCCCCTAGCTGTGAGCCCGTGAACCGTTTCGATCTACTCAAGACGTTCGTCTCGGGCGCTCCTTCCGCCAAGGCGCTGTTCGATCGGGACCTCTGCTACCTCGCGTACAGCGACCGGTGGGTCTCGGATTACGGCCTGGACCCGGAGCAGGACTACACCGGGCGCTCCCACTACGAGGTCTTCCCCGAGATCGGCGAGGAGTGGAAAGCTGCTCACCAGCGCTGCCTCCGGGGGGAGATCCACCGGACGGACCACGAACCATTCCCGCGCGCCGATGGCACCACGCAGTGGCTCCGCTACGAGGTGCGGCCGTGGTACGAGTCCGAGGGCGTCGTCGGAGGGCTCGTCATGCTCACGGAGGACCTCACCGGGCTCGTCGAGGCCACCGGCGGCGTCCGCCAGCGCGACGCGCTCTTCGCGGCCGCTCGCGATGTAGCCGCCACGCTCTGGGCCTTCGACGCGGACCGCACGATGACGCTCCACGTGGGCGCCCCGCTCGAAGATCTCGGCGTAGGGCAGGGCTGGAACGTCGGCAACAAGATGGACGAGGTCTACGCCGAACTGCCGGTTGTGACGGACGCCGTGGACCGGGCGCTCGCGGGCGAACCGTCCTCCTGGTCCGTCGTCGTAGAGGGGCGGACGTTCGAGAGTGTAGTTCGGCCTGTCCGTGACGATTCGGGCGCGGTGACGGGCGGCGTCGGCATCAGCATCGACGTGACGGACCGGGACTATGCCCAGGCGAGGGCCGAGGCCGCCGCGGCCGAGGTCGAGCTGATCCAGGGCGCGATCCCGGACGCCGTCGTCGTCGCCGACACGGACCGCAGGGTGCAACGGGTCAATCCCGCCTTCGCGAAGCTGTTCGGCTACACAGCCGCAAAGGTTATCGGGCAGCCAACGAAGCTCCTCTACGCAGACCCAGCCGCCTTCGACGAAGCTGGCCGAACACGCTACCGCCCATCGGGGCCGGCTCGGATGGACCCCTTCGAAGTGGAGTACCGCCGGGCAGACGGGACCACGTTCATGGGCGAGACCGTGGGAGCGCCGGTTCGCGATAGCGCCGGCCGGACGGTCGGGTACGTCGGCGTCATCCGGGACGTCACGGAACGGCGCGCCGCCGAAGACCGCCTCTATCACCAGGCCCACCACGACGAACTGACGGGGCTGGCCAACCGGACGTTGTTCACGTCCCGCCTGGACGCGGCAATTGCGGTGGCGGCCGGGGGGAGGGGGCTCGTGGATCAACGGAGCGCCGCGACGAACTTCGCCGTGCTGTACGTCGATCTCGACCGCTTCAAGGCCGTCAACGACACCTTCGGCCACTCGGCTGGCGACGCGCTCCTGCGAGAGGTCGCGGATCGCCTCCGGGGCGCGGTGCGGCCTACGGACACCGTCGCGCGGCTCGGCGGAGACGAGTTCGCGGTGCTCCTCGAGGGGCTCACGGACGCAGACGCCGCAGGTGCGCTTGCCCAGCAGGTTGCGGCCGCCCTCGTGCCCACGGTCGAAGTGGGGGGGCGGAACCTGTCCGTCGGCGCGTCGATCGGCGTCGTGTGGGGGCGCCCGGACCACGATTCTTCCGATGCCGTCCTCGGCGAAGCTGACCTCGCGATGTACGAGGCGAAGCGCTCGGGGAGGGGGCGGTCCGCGATGTACAGCGCCGCGACGCACGGCCCCGCGGGGCTCCGCCTCCGGCTCGAGCTCGACCTTCCGCGGGCGATCGAAGAGGGGGAACTTCGGCTCGCCTACCAGCCCATCGTCCGGCTCTCGGACGGTGCGCTTGCGGGGTTCGAAGCGCTCGTTCGATGGGAGCACCCCGAACTCGGGCTGCTCTACCCGGACGCGTTCATCGGCCCCGCGGAGGAGAGCGGGCAGATCGTGGCCGTGGATCGCTGGGTGCTCCGGGAGGCCTGCCGCCAGGTGGCGGCCTGGGAAGCGGAAACCCGGGGCGCTGGCGGCGACGCGGTCCTCGTGCTCAACGTCAACTGCACGGGTCGCGATCTGCTCGACCCCGAGTACGTGGGAGCGGTGCGGGACATCGCCAGCAGCGCAGGGTTCGACCCCGACCGGCTGCACCTGGAGATCACCGAGTCCCTGCTGATCCAGGACGCCGTGGCCGTGGCCGAGGTGCTCCGCGGACTCCGCACGTCGGGCGTCCGGTTCTGCATCGACGATTTCGGGACCGGCTACTCGTCCCTCTCTGCCCTCCACGCGCTACCCGTCGATCGGATCAAGGTGGACCGGTCATTCGTGGCCGACATGGTGGAGCGCGAGGAGAGCGCCGCGCTGGTAGATACCGTCGTGCGGCTCGGGCGGATGCTCGGAAAGGGTGTCGTCGCGGAGGGCATCGAAACCGCGGCCCACCTCGCCGCCCTGCGGCGCCTCGGGTGCGCGCACGGACAGGGCTACCTGTTCTCGAAACCCGTGGGTCCGGAGGCAGCCGCCTCTATGGCGTTCGCGGCCGCGCTCCCCTGGGCGCACCACTGGGACGCGCCCGGTCCCTGGCTGGCCTGACCCCGCCGGCCGGTCCCGCGCAGACCCGCACCGCCAGCGGCTGGCGGTTGGCGTGAGCGCTCACTCCACTACGACCACGTCCACGTCGTCCGGGCGCTCGAACCGGAGGCGGAGGTCCGCCGGGTTCGGGACGATCCGCGCGTGTTCCATCGTCACGCGGAGGCCGTCCTGCGGTGCCGTCAGCACCACGCGGCGCGGAAACGTGATCCCCTCGACCGTCTCGAACTGGGAAAACCGCTGGTCCGCCACCACCCGGTTGCTCGCGTCGATCTCCTGGGCCTGCGTGACCCGCCAGATGGAAGGGTCCACGATGAGCACGCGCCGCGAACCATCGGCGCGGCGGTCCGAAAGGAGGTAGGTCCCCTCGCGAGGCGTCACCTGCCAGGTGCTCTCGTCTGGCGCGAGGAGCCCCAGCACGGCGCGCGCGAACAGCTCGGACGAGCCCGCTCCAGGGAGGAACCGGTCTGCGGTTTCCACCCGGCCGACCACCAATTCTCCCGCGAACCGGTTGTGGACCAGGAACGAGTCAGGTGTCACGAGGGCCCGCGCGACAGTGATGCCCAGCGGGCCGCGGATGGTCGCCGTGGTGGAGTCCGCGATCCGTGAGCGGACGGAGTGGGTCGCGGAATCGTCCCGGTCCGGCGAAACAATCTGGATGTCCCCGTCCACCGCGTACGTGCGGACCGCGCCACCGGAGACCGCCACGGACTGGCGGATCTGTTCCAGCGAGTGGTTGGGGTACGCCGCCGGCGGCGTCCGGTCCGGCACCTCCACGATGGGGTCGGTCGTGGAGCAGGCCGCAAGGACGAGGAGGAAGAAGGGGACGAAACGATACATGAAGAGGGGAGACGGCAGACGGGCGGATCAGTCCAGGCGAGCGGCGAGCCACGCGATGCCTGGGAAGGCGCTGAGCGTGCGCCCCCACACCTCTCGAGCCGCTGCATCGTTCCCGCCAGCGGCCGCCACGTCGCCCTCCGCTATGCCGAGGAGGAGCGGGTCGGCCCCCGACGCATCGTCGAGGGCGGAGGCGGCGTCGCCCACGCGTCCGAGGGCGGCGAGCGCCATCGCGCGGAGGGCGTGGCCGTCAGGGGTGTCCGGGGCGGCGTCCAGCGCGGCGTCCGGCTGGTCCATCGCGAGGAGGGCCTCCGCCGCCGCCGCACGAATCTCGGGCTCGGAGGCGAAGAACAGCATCGCGTCCTCCGCCGTGCGGCCGGCCCGGTCGTCGCCGGCACGGGAGAGCCCGCGGATCGCGATCGTCCAGAGGGCCGCATCGCGCGGGTCCTCCTCGACAGCCTGGAGGGCGCGCTCGGCGGCCGCGGGGTAGTCCTGCGCATCGAACGCGATGCGAGCGCCGAGCGCGAGCGCCAGCGGCTGGCGCCC